>WGMF01000023.1 GCA_016125215.1 Phycisphaera sp. | reverse complement strand
GTCTCGCTTTTCGAAAAAACCCCGCTTTTACAGGCGTTTTCGAGACAAAACGAAAATACCAAGACCGACCCATTCGCTAACCAGTTGTCGCTGTTCGAGTAATGTTGGGACAGTAGTGATCATTCATCAATCATCAATGGTTCGCTCTGACATCATCCATCATCCTTCATCCATCACGCATTGCTCCCCCCCGTGCCCAGCCCGATGACCATCCTCTTTGCCGGCGGGGGGACGGGCGGGCACATCTTCCCGAACCTCGCGGTGGTTGAGCGCCTGCGTGAGTTGGGGCTGGCGTTTGAGCCGCACTTCCTGATCTCCAACCGACCGCTCGACGCCAAGCTGCTGCACCAGCACGAGGTGCCCTACACCGTGTTGCCGGTGGGGCCTTTGACTTTCAATCCGTTGCGCTTGCCCGGGTGGTACAGCGACTACCGGAGGAGCGTTCGCCGAGTGGTGCAGGTGGCACAGGGCAGGCGTGCGGCGGCGCTCGTAGCCACCGGCGGTTTTGTCAGTGGGCCGGCCATTGCGGGGGCGGCCTCGGTGAAGATCTCGCCCCGACCGGGCTTCGCAAGAAGATCGCTGCCGGTGCTCATGGTCAACCTCGACGCGGCCCCCGGCAAGGCCAACCGCGTCATGGCACGCAAGGCCACGCACGTGATGAGCGTCTACCCCGTGACCGATTGGCCCCACGCGCAGACGATCGCTATGCCCCTGCGTCGCATCGCGGTCGGCCCGGAGGACAAGGCCGCGGCCCGCAAAAAACTCGGCATGCTCGACGACCGACCGGGCCTGCTCGTGTGTGGCGGTAGCCAGGGGGCGGACTCCATCAACAAGGCGATGATCGCGTTGACCAAAGACCCACAGGTGGCCACGGCACTCTCGAAGTGGCAGGTGCTCCACCTCTCGGGCGACCGCGACCCGCAGCTCGTGCGTGAGGCGTACAAGCAAGCCAACATCCCCGCGGCGGTGCTGACGTTCTGCGATGAGATGGGGTTGGCGTGGGCTGCGTGCGACCTGGCCATCAGCCGTGCGGGGGCCAACTCCGTGGCTGAGGCGTGGGCCAACGCCTGCCCGACCGTGTTCCTGCCCTACCCGTACCACAAGGACGAGCACCAGCGCCTCAACGCGCAGCCTCTTGTCGACAAGGGCGGCGCACTGGTGGTCAAGGACCTCATCGAGCCTGACGCCAATGCCAAAGTGCTTGCCCCGCTGCTGCTTGAATTGGTCCGGGATGAAACACGCCGTGCAACCGCACGCAAGATCATGCTCGACTCCCGCCCCGACGACGGCGCCATGGCGATTGCCCGCTGGGTCCACGACGCGGTGAGCGAGTGACACCCGATCCATGTGAACCACAGAGACACAGACACAGAGCAAACGGGGAAAAGAATTATCCGCGGATGACGCAGATTTCACAGATTAAAAAAGCCAGAACATTCAACACAGAGTTCACAGAGAGCACAGAGAGAGACCATTGAAGAGGCATAATTGACTTGCTTTCTCTGTGTCCTCTGCGTCCTCTGTGTTGAAACAGCCTTGACCCGGTTTGTATCTGCGTCATCTGCGTCATCTACGTCATCTACGTCACCTGCGGTTTCTGCTTCTGCTCTTCGTTATTGTCTGGGTCGCTGGCGGTTATTTTGGCCTCTGCTCTGAGATGTTTTCCGTTCTGGGAAGACACAGCGGAAGGGGTTGCTACAATCCCCCGCCATGAATGAATCCCAGAGCAATCCATCGAACGTCGAGAAGGTCGTCATCATCGGCTCCGGCCCCGCGGGCTGGACCGCCGCCATCTACGCGGCCAGAGCCAATCTCAACCCCGTGGTCTACGAGGGTGTGCCTAAGACCTCCCCCGCGCTCATGCTCCCGGGTGGCCAGCTCATGCTCACGACCGAGGTCGAAAACTACCCCGGTTTCCCCGAGGGCAAGACCGGCCCGGAGCTGATGGAAGACTTCAAGAAACAGGCCCAGCGCTTCGGCACACGCATCCTCACGCAGGACATCACCGAGTGCGATTTCAAGAGTCAGCCGACGGTCTTGAAAACCTCCGGGGGCGATACGGTCAAGGCCCATGCGGTCATCGTGGCCACCGGCGCCACCGCCAACTGGCTGGGGCTGGAGAACGAGATGCGATTGGCACAGATCGGCGGGGGCGTGAGCGCCTGTGCCGTGTGCGACGGGGCGCTGCCGTTGTTTCGCAACCAGCCACTGGCGGTCGTGGGCGGGGGCGACACCGCGCTGGAAGAAGCGACCTACCTCACCAAGTTTGCCTCGAAGGTCTACCTGATCCACCGACGCGACGAGCTGCGCGCCTCCAAGGTCATGCAGCAGCGCCTGTTTCATAGCAACAAAGCCGAGGTCGTCTGGGACAGCGTCGTCACCGACGTGATCGGCGACGAGAAAGTCTCGGGCGTCAAGCTCAAGAACGTCAAGACGAACAAGGAATCCACGCTCGACATCAAGGGCTTGTTCATTGCGATCGGCCACACCCCCGCGACGGGCTTCCTGAAAGACACCGGCCTCGAGATGGACGACAAGGGCTACCTCGTCATGCCCACGCCCCACCGCAGCATGACCAACCTCCCGGGGGTCTTCGCCGCCGGCGATTGTGCGGACGCGGTGTACCGACAAGCCGTCACCGCCGCGGGCATGGGCTGCAAGGCGGCGATCGACGCCGAGCGCTGGCTGGGCGAGAAGGGGATCCACTAGAGTCGGCCACCGCCCGCAAGCGACAGGGCTCAATGGCCCCCGCTCCAGACTCCTGACCCCTCTCTGCTCTCTATTCTCTACTCTCTACTTTGTCCCCCGCACGGTTCCCGATTAAACTCTCGCCAACCGATCTCGGGAGCCCCCTCTTGCACAGGTTGAACTCTTTTCGTTGCGCGGCGCTGGTGTTCCTCAGCCTTGTTGTCGCATTCACCGGGCAAACCCTCGCCGACGCGGTGGACCTGGCCGGCCGACCGGTCTCCGATGTCAAGCTCGATGGCCTGAAGCGGATCGACAGCCAGCTCGTCTTCAACCAGGTCCGCCTCGTGCGTGGCGACCCCTACGACGCCAACGTCGTCAAGGAAGACATCATCCGCATCACCCACCTCGGACGGTTTGCAAGCGTCCAGGCCCAGGTCACACCCCAGGACGACGGCTCGGTCGTCGTGACGTATGTGCTCCAGGAACAACCCCTGCTCGCCGATGTCAGCGTCGTGGGCAACAAGGCGCTCGACGACCAGGAACTGTTGCCCAAGGTCGGCCTGAAGGCCGGCGACCCGGTCGATGACTACCTGATCCAGCGCGGCAAACGCGAGATCGAAGCCCTCTACGAGAAAGAGGGCTACTTCCTGGCCAGCATCACGGTGGACGAAAAAGTCCTCGAAGAGTCGAACACGCTGATCTACCGCATCCGTGAGGGCCCGCGTGTGAAGGTGCGTGCCATCCGCTTCGAGGGCAACGACCACTACAGCGACGACGAACTGCGGTCGAAGATCCGCACCAACACCAGCATCCTGATCTTCCGCAGCGGCGACCTCAACCGCGACGCGCTCGACAACGACGTGGCGTCGATCCGCGATTTCTATCAACAAGCCGGCTACCTCGACGCGCAGGTCGGCAGGCGGGTCGACCTCTCCCCCAACCAGCGCGACGCCACAATCGTCTTCTTCATCGAAGAGGGCAAGCAATACACCGTAGCCAACGTGCGCGTCGAGGGGGCGACGATCTTCCCCGATGAACAGGTCAAGCAGGTCCTCGACCTCAAAGCCGGCGACGTTTACTCGCTCAAACGCACCACCGATTCGCAGGAGTCGGTCCGCGACCTGTACGGCAAGCTCGGGTACATCGAGGCCCGCGTGGTCATCGAACGCCTCTTCCACGAGGACGAGCCGATAGTCGACGTGGTCGTGCGCATCGAAGAGGGCAAGCCCTACACGGTGGGCACGGTCACGGTCTCGGGCAACACGACGACCAAGTCGCACGTGGTGTTCAGGCAGCTCCGAGGTGTCGAGCCCGGCAGGCCCTTCGACGGCGCGGGCATGCGCCGCAGCGAGAAACGCCTCAACGATTCGCCCCTGTTCCAGAACGCCAAGGTCGAGGTGCTCGGCGACGTGAACGACCCGATCCGCGACGTGCTCGTCGAGGTGCAGGAGAAGAACACCGGCAGCCTGAGCTTCGGCGCGGGCATCAGCTCCGACGCGGGCATCCTCGGCGCGATCGACCTGACGCAGCGCAACTTCGACATCACCGACTACCCCGAGAGCGTCGGCGAACTGTTCACCGGCAAGGCCTTCCGCGGCGCGGGGCAGTATTTCGCACTCTCGCTCCAGCCCGGAACCGAGACCAGCCAATACTCCGTCTCCTTCCGTGAGCCTTACTTCCTCGAAACCCAGTACATCCTCGACACCTCGCTCTTCTACTGGACACGCCAGCGCGACGTCTACGACGAGCAGCGCATCGGCGGACGGGTGGGCATCGGCCAGCGCTTCGGCGACGTGTGGTCGGCTTTCGTCAACACACGCTTCGAGCAGATCGACATCAAGAACATCGACTTCGACGCACCCGTCGATGTCTTTGCCGTCATGGGCAACAGCCTGCTCACCATGGTCTCGCTCAACGTCAACCGCTCCACCGTCGATGACCGCCTCTTCCCCACGCGCGGCAGCCAACTCGAAATGGAACTGGCCCAGGCGGTCGGCGGCGACTACGAGTTCACCCGTGTGGGCGCGGAGTACCACAAGTTCTGGACCGTCGACGAGGACTTCTTCGAGCGCAAGACGGTCCTGAGCCTCGGGCTTGAGACGGGCTACATCCTCCAGGACTCGGCCCCGATCTTCGAGCGCTACTTTGCCGGCGGACACCGCTCATTCCGTGGGTTTGGCTACCGGGGCGTCGGGCCACGCGGCATCCGCGGCGGCGGGCCCTTCGTGGGCATGCTCGGACCCGACCCCGTCGGCGGCGTCTGGCTCTTTCTGGCCAAGGTCGAGTACAACTTCCCCGTCTACCAGGAAGTCGTGCGCATGGTCGTCTTCATCGACTCGGGCACGGTCGACACCGATATCAGCTTCTCCAAATACCGCGTGGCGGTCGGCGCGGGCCTGCGACTGAAGGTGCCGATCCTCGGACAGGCCCCGTTTGCTTTCGATTTTGCCTACCCCCTCGTCAAATACGACGGCGACGACACCCGCATCTTCAGCTTCGACATCGCCCTGCCGTTCTGACGGGTGACGGGTGACGGGTGAAATAATATGGGTCTGTCATTTAGCCCGGTCGCTTGCGACCGGTGGACACACAAATCCCCCGGAACATCCCCCTGACTTCACCCCGCGGACGCCCGCTTTTTTTCACATTTTGCCATCCCACACCCCCCGTGCTAGGCTTATGGACTTGACCTGACACGATCAGGTGCCCTCACAAACAAACAACGGAGTGATTCAAATGACCCATGCACGTTTCAAAGCGTTAGTTGTGTTGCTGGCGGTGTTGATGTTGGCTGGCTACGTCACGGCCCAGGGCCGAACGGCCGGCCGCGGTCGGCCCACCGCGGTGGCGGTCTGCGATGTCCAGCGCGCCTTTGACGCCATGGAAGAGAAGAAGCACGTCGAAGCCGACCTCCAGACCCGCGCCCAGAAACTCCAACAGGAAAAACAGGACCGCGAGAAGGAGATCACCCAGCTCCAGAGCGACCTGGACATGCTTGCCCCCGACACCCCGGCGTATGACCAGAAACAGGCTGACCTCGAACGCCGCGCCATCGAGTACCGCGCCTGGCTCGAGTTCCAGACCAACAAGCTCAACCGTGACCGGGCCACCTCCATCGAGTCCCTCTACCGCAAGCTCCTGGACTCCATCGGCACCGTCGCCAAGGACAACGGCTACGACATGGTCGTCTTCAAAGAGACCGCGGTGAACTTCAAGGGTGCCAAGCCCGAACAGCTCTCGGCCCTCATCCAGGTCCGCAAGGTCCTCTGGGCCAGCGACGACCTGGACATCACCGACCTGGCCATCACGCAGGTCAACAACGCGTTCAACACCAAGCACTGAGCCGGGGACGCCCGGGATGCACCGCACCCACGCTCGCGCCTGATATGCCGCAACTGACCGTCCACCAACTCGCTCGCCACGTCGCCGGCGAAGCCGTCGGGGACGGCGCTGTGGTCATCCACGGCGTCGAGCAGATCGACCTGGCACAGCCCGGCCAGATCACCTTCATCCGTGACGACAAAAACGCCTCACGCTGGCCCGCAAGCAAGGCCTCCGCGGCATTGGTCAAGACCGGCCTGACGCTCGAACCCGGCGAGGGACGCGCCCTCATCCTCGTCTCCGACGCCGACGCGGCCCTGACCGGCGTGCTCTCGCTGTTCCTGCCCACACCCATCCGCCCGGCCGTCGGCATCGACCCCGGCGCGCACGTCCACCCCAAAGCCTCCATCGGGAAAAACGTCTCCGTCGGACAGGGGTGTGTCATCGGCAGAAACGTCACCGTCGGCGACGACTGCGTCCTCCACGCCCACGTGACCGTGATGGACGACACCGCCATCGGGTCGGCGTGCGAGTTCTACCCCGGCGTGGTCATCCGCGAACGCAGCGTCATCGGCGACCGTGTCATCCTCCACGCCAACGTCGTCGTCGGCGCGGACGGCTTTGGCTACCAACCCATGCCCGACAAGACGCCAGGCGGTCTGGGCTTCATGCTCCAGAAAGTCCCGCACATCGGCAATGTCAAGATCGGCAGCGACGTGGAGATCGGCGCGGGCACGTGCATCGACCGGGGCAAGTTCTCTGCCACTTCCATCGGCGACGGCACCAAGATCGACAACCTCTGCCAGATCGCACACAACTGCCGGGTCGGGCGCTGCTGCGTCATCGCGGGCCAGACCGGTTTAGCCGGCAGCGTGACCGTGGGCGACGGCGTGATGATGGGCGGACAGGTCGCGGTGCGTGACCACGTGACGATCGGCCCGGGCGCGAAACTGGCGGCCTGCTCCGCGGTGATGAGCGACGTGCCGGCCGGCGAAACCTGGGGCGGCTACCCCGCACGGGACGCCGGCGTCGCGTTGCGGGAGCACGCGGCCATGCGTAAACTGCCTGACCTGGTCAAAATGTTGAAAAAGAAGCCCGTGTAAAGCCACGGCCACCGGAGCAGATGACCGCGCCGGATCGTTGGGACAGATCACCCACCCGTGATAAAATTTCATCGGTTTCGGGGCGGACCCCCGACGACACGCCCCGACCGCATCTTCGCGCCACATGGACCACCAGACCACCATCGATAAGAGCATCTCCGTGGACGGGCCCGGGCTGTTCATGGGTCAGCCGGCCCATGTCACGTTCCGCTCGGCGCCGGCCAACCACGGCGTGGTCTTCCTCCGGCGGGACATGGACAACGCACGCATCCCCGCGCTCGTCCAGCACGTCGTCAAGCGTTCGCGTCGCACCACCCTCCGCAACGGCGACGCCACCGTCGACACCTGCGAGCACGCCCTGAGCGCGATCGCCGGCCTGGGCATCGACAACCTGCTCATCGAGATCGACGGGCCGGAGCTGCCCATGCTCGACGGGTCGGCGATCCAGTACGCCCAGGCGCTGCAGAGCGCGGGCATCCGCCAGACCGAGGAGCTTCGGCGAAAGCTCGTCGTCACCAAGCCCATCGTGGTACGCCAGGACGAGACGATGATCGCCGCGGTCCCCTCGCCCGAACCGGGGATGCAGGTGGTCTATGACCTGGATTACCAGGACCACGCCGCGATCGGCAGGCAGCTCAAGGTCTTCGACCTCAACACCGAGGACTACCTCAAACAGATCGCCCCCGCCCGGACTTTTGTGCTCGACGTGGAAGCCAAGGCGCTGCGCGACGCGGGCATCGGCACACACCTGACCGAACGCGACGTGCTGGTCTTTGCCAAAGACGGGCCGATGGCCGGCAACACGCTGCGCTACCCCGACGAACCGGTCCGCCACAAGATTGTCGATGTCATCGGCGACCTCTCGCTCCTGGGCGCGCCGATCCAGGGACGCATCATCGCCTACCGCTCCGGCCACGCGCTCAACCACAAGCTCGTACACGAGCTGCTTCGGCTGTTTAGAAAACAACGCCACCACGAACTCTCCAACGCCCGGCCACCGCTCGACATCCGCAAGCTCTTCCGCATCCTCCCCCACCGTTACCCGATGCTGCTGGTGGATAGGGTGATCGAACTCGACGGCGACCGCCGCGCGGTGGGCGTCAAGAACGTCACCGCCAACGAACCTTTCTTCACCGGCCACTACCCCGGCACGCCGATCATGCCCGGCGTGCTGATCGTCGAGGCCATGGCGCAGCTCTCGGGCGTGCTCATCGGACAGAAACTCGAAAACACCGGCAAGCTGGCGATCCTGCTCTCACTCGACCGCGTCAAACTCCGCCGGGCCGTCACCCCGGGCGACCAACTGTTCCTCGAAGCCGAGGCCGTCCGCGTCAGGTCACGCATCGCCCACATGCGCTGCCGGGCGTACGTCGGTGAGGAACTCGCCGCCGAAGCCGAGGTGAAGTTCATGCTCGTCGATGACGAGCAGGAGAACTGATGAATGACGGCACACACATTTTCGCCGCAGAGATCGCTGAGAACGCAGAGTGAGACCTGCTTAACATACATGACGACCTTTTTGCCTCGTCTCTGCGAACTCTGCGGTAATGGGTTTGATCCTGTTGATCCTCCCAATCCTGTTATCCCGTCAAACTCCCTGAACCATGCCTGACATCCATCCATCCTCGGTTGTTGAAGATGGCGCCCGGCTGGGCGGGGGCGTGAGTGTCGGGCCGTTCTGCTATGTCGCGCGGGACGTATCGCTCGGTGAGGGCACGCGATTAGTCAGTCACGTCTCGGTCGTGGGCAACACCACCGTCGGCAAGCGCAACGTGATCTGGCCCAACGCGGTCATCGGTGGGCAGCCGCAGGACCTCAAGCACCAAGGCGAACCGACATCCCTCGTCATCGGCGACGACAACGACATCCGCGAGGGCGTCACCATGCACGTGGGCACCGTCAATGGCGGCGGCGTCACGCGAGTCGGCAGCGGTTGCCTCATCATGGTCGGCTGCCACGTTGCGCACGACTGTCATGTCGGCGATCACGCCATCCTGGCCAACGCCGTCGGGCTGTCGGGACACGTCCGCGTCGAAGACCACGCACGCATCGGCGGGCAGGTCGGCATCCACCACTTCGTCACCGTAGGCCAATTCAGTTTCGTCGGCGGCCTCTGCCGAATCCTTCAGGACGTGCCGCCTTTCATGATCGTCGACGGCACGCCCGCGCGGGTCCGTGGCGTCAACACCGTCGGGCTCACCCGCAACGGCTTCGATCCGCAGTCCATCGAGAACCTCAAACGCTGCTACCGAATCCTCTTCCGAGACCAGCAGCCCGAGGCCCAGAGTGTGGGCAACCTCAGCGACAACCTCGCCGAGGTCGAGGACCGCTTCCGCGGCGACGAGTGCGTGGCCATCCTCACCCAATTCCTTCGCAACAAACTCATCGGGGTATTCGGCCGATACGAAGAAGCCCACCGCGACGACGACCGTTTCCACTCCCCCGGCGCCAAACAGGCGCAGGGATGAATCTGCAGGTCCGATTCTAAATATAACCACCGAGACACCGAGGACGCCGAGAAAAACTTTCCGCCTATCCCATGCTTCTTCTCGGTGCTCTCGGTGTCTCGGTGGTTGATACTTAGGTATTGTTTGTCATCTATGCCATCCGGAAGATATCTTTGACTTCCCCTCATCAACTTACACGATCCGTTGAATCATCCATGAGTAATCCCACAACCATCCTTATCACCGGCGCCGCCGGTTTTATCGGTTCGCACCTGACCGACAACCTGCTCGCCTCGGGCCAGAGTGTCGTCGGCATTGATAACTTCTGCGATTTTTACGACCCCGCACGCAAGCGTAAGAACATTGAAAAAGCCACGAATTCCAAGTCTTTCACGCTTGTCGAAGCCGACATCCGTGATCGCGAAGCGGTGATGCGCACGTTTGAGCAACACAAGCCCGGTTGCGTCGTTCACCTCGCGGCGATGGCGGGTGTTCGACCGAGCATCGAGAGGCCCGAGTATTACACCGCCGTCAACCTCGACGGCACGGTCAACCTCCTCGACGCGGCGGTCAAACACTCTGTTAGTCGCTTCCTCTTTGCGTCGAGTTCGAGCGTCTATGGCAACAACGAAAAGGTGCCTTTTACCGAGACGGACAACGTCGACCACCCGATCTCGCCCTACGCCGCGACGAAGAAGGCCGGCGAGTTGATCTGCCACTCCTACCACCACGTCCACAAGCTGTCGATCTATTGTCTGCGGTTTTTCACGGTGTTCGGCCCGCGCCAGCGCCCGGACCTGGCCATCAACAAGTTCATGCGACTGGTGGCCGAGGGCAAGCCGATCCCCGTATTCGGCGACGGCTCGACGAGTCGGGACTACACGTTTGTCGAAGATATCGTCACCGGCATCCGTGCCGCGATGGACCGCTGCGGAAAGGTCGGCGGCTACCGCGTCTACAACCTCGGCGGGTCGCATCCTGTGACCCTCTCCGAGATGATCGCCACCGTCGAGCGCGTGACAGGCATCAAGGCGAAGCTCGACCGCAAACCGATGCAGGCCGGCGACGTGGAGCGCACTTGGGCCGACCTCACACGCTCCAAGACGGAACTCGGGTACGAACCGCATACCACGCTCGAAGCGGGCATGGCCAAACAGTGGGCGTGGATGCAAAGTACGTAACGCAATGATGGTCTTGCCGATCATATCTTCTTGGTGCGGTGAACATGACGCATATCCAATCGTATAATATGGTGGCCTGAAGCGAGATTCTTCTATGCGGTTGATCATCACACTCGAACGCGACGAAACGGGCATGGTAGTCGCTGCTTGCCCGGCGATCCCCGGCTGTGTCTCACAAGGAAAGACCGAGGAAGAGGCCACGGCCAATATTCGTGAGGCTATCGCGCTCTGCCTCGAAGCGCGAGCCGAGTCGGGCATGCCCTTGACGGTTGCGGTGCGCGAGATCGAGGTGACCGCCTGATGCCGAAGTTGCCCGTGATGTCCGGCTCCGAGGTGGTTCGGGCATTTGTTCGTGCCGGTTGGCATGTAGATCGTCAAAAGGGCAGCCACGTCATCCTTCTCAAAACCGGTGAACGCGCAAGTCTGTCGGTCCCCCAACACCGGGAAGTTTCACCGGGCACGCTACGAACTCTGATCCGTGCCGCCAACATGACGGTGGAAGAGTTTGTCTCGCTCACCTAAGAGATTTGGGCCAAACAGTGGGCGTGGATGAAGTCGGCCTGATGCGGGATTGGAAATAAAACACCCGCCGGGACGGGGAGTCACGGCGGGCGGTTTTTCGTGGGCTTGGACTGCGCGTCGCAGCCCCGTCGGACTGCGTTCCTAAACGCGTAATCCCCTGCTACAGTCGTTGGACACTGGACCACCTCCCTTCTAGAGCAAACCTAGAGCAAACCTATTCCGTTTGTAGCGTGTATCCACAGTGTCGGTAGCAGTGTGCGGCGTCGTTGGAGGTCACTTGATCGAGCACGGATTGCATTGCTTCCCACAAGGCCTGTCGGGTGCGGCAGGCCAACGACCGCAGCAGGTGCTTGATCTTTGCGAAGACCATCTCGAT
>WGMF01000057.1 GCA_016125215.1 Phycisphaera sp. | reverse complement strand
GCTGTGAAGTGAGATGTCGATGGTGGACTCCTTTCCAAAAGAGCCCACTATCCCAGACCCCACGCGGGAGCGCAACCTAACAAGCGCCTAACGCGCACGAGTTTTTTACGGGATTGGTATAACAGAATGATTCACCTTCCGAGTCGCACAAGTTCATAGAGAATCTTGAGCATCGATACAGAAACCGCAGATTGCGCAGATGACACAGATTCAAGGCAGGCTTCCCTGATCTCCAATCTGTATTGATCTGTGAAATCTGCGCAATCTGCGGTTACTTCCCCGTTGCCGATGTTTCTTGTGTAACCGACGTGTTTCATGACTCTCTGAACCCGCCCCTCACCGGTAGCCCGCATTCCGATAGTCCGTAACCGCGTCGGGTCCGAATCCCAACTCCGCTGCGCGCGATTTGAGTTCTTTCAAACGCGAAGCGTAGCGTGGCTCGTCGATCAGGTTCCGCGTCTCGCCCGGGTCGGCTTCGAGGTCCAGCAGCACGTCACGCTCACCCTCGAAGCGATCCCCGTCGTAACGCAGGTACTTGAGCGCGTCGCGCTTGACCATCAGGTGCTGCCCGAACTGGCTCACGGTTTCGTTGTGGTAACGTGCGTGCCACTGTGCCGAATCGCCTTGCATCAACGGCACGAGAGATCGGCTGTCCAGCCCCGCGCCGTGAACCGTCTGGTCGTCGTCAGGCACCGGGATTTCAGACAAATCACACAGCGTGGCAAACAGGTCGCAGAGGTTGACGTTCTCCTCGACGACACGCGGCTGGAATCGTTTTGGCCAACGGACAATCAACGGCACACGCGCCGAGGCCTCGAAGAACTGCGTCTTCTCCCAGATGCCGTGCTCCCCGAGCATCTCGCCGTGGTCCGAGGTGTAGACGATGATCCAGTCGTCGAGGTCCTCGCCGACGTAGCGCAGCTTGTCGAGGATCGAAGCGTAACCGGTGTCGATGGCATCGACCATGCCGTAGTAGGCGGCGGTGGCGCGGCGGGTGTCGCGCGCGCTTACTTCGACATCGCGCTGGTTCTGGCTTGATCCAAGCTTTGGGTGGTCCCAGCACGTCTGGCCTTGGAAGATCGGCACGCGGTTGAGGTAATACTCAAACAGCTCCGGCGTGGTGAAGAAAGGGTAGTGTGGTTGAAGCAACGAGACTTTGAGCATGGTCGGCTGATGCGAATTGGGCCGATCGTAACTGGGGTCCGTGAAATAGTCGCTGATGAACTGCCACGCCGCGTCAAGCGCCATACGGTCAAACTGATGGTACTTCCCCGGCGTGCCCACCGCGCGTTGGACCTCTTTGGCATTCGTCCACTTGCCCGTGCCCGGCTCGGGTTTGTAACGCTGAATCTCCTCACGAAGCAACCCATCGACCGCCTGCGGCGCGACGTGCGCATCTGGCGCGATCCGCTGACGCCAGCCCTGCATCTGGTCGGCACCCATGTGGTGCAGCTTGCCCGAACAGCAGGTGTGGTAGGCGTACTGGCTGAACCGCTTGGCGAATGTCATCGAGAAAGGCGGAAGATCGTGCCCGAAGCGTTCGCACTTACAGGTCCGCGGCAACTGCCCGCACATCAGGCTCTGCCGACCCGGCACGCAGATCGGCGAAGGCGTGTAGGCGTTGCGGAACACCACCCCCGTCTCGGCGAGCCAGTCGAGCGTCGGCGTCCGCACAACGCCGTTGCCCTCGTAACCCGTCACGTCCGCGCGGTGCTCGTCACTCATCAGAAACAGGATGTTGGGCCGACCGTTGGATTCACGCATCACCGCACTTCTACAGAATCCCGTCGTGGCGGGCAAGTGGGTGCGGTGGACAAGCGCGTCAACGTTATGCCCCCTCTGCGCGGCGGGACCATTCCTCTTCGATGGGGGTCAATTCGTTGCGCAGCTTCTGACGTTGCGTCTGCAAATCCTTGACCTTCTTCCCGTCGCGGTAAATCTCGGGATCGGCGAGTTGTTTGTCGATATTCGCCAGTTGCGATTCGAGTTTCACGATCCGGGCTTCGAGCTTTTCCAGACTCACCCCGCCCCCGCCTCCGCCCCGGGAAGAATTTTTAGTGGGCTTCTCGGTGACCACCGCTTTGGGCTTGGGTGGGGCGGGCGCAGCGGTCGGAGCGGGCGTCGCCTGACGCTGGGATTCGAGGTAATCGCTGTATGAACCGACGAAGTGCTTGGCATGCCCGTGGCCGTCGAGGATGATGAGCTGGTCCACCAGGTTTTCCAGCAGCATCCGGTCGTGCGTGATGAGGATCACCGTACCCCCCCCGGAGGATTGTTGGCCGTAGCCTTCGGGTGTGGCGGTGAAGAGGGTGATGGCCTGTTCGAGGCGCTCGGCGCTGGCGATGTCGAGGTGGTTGGTCGGTTCGTCGAGGACGAGCAGGTTGTGACCGCTGGCCACGAGGCCGGCTAAGACGCATCGGCTGCGTTCGCCACCGGAAAGCACAGTCAGGGGCTTGTCCTGTTCGTCGCCGGAAAATAAAAACGCGCCGGCCAGGTCGCGGGCCGCCTGTTCCCCGCCGACGTTCGTCCCGCCCGGCACGGCGTAACGCAGGTGTTCGACGATGGTCCGCGAGAGGTCGAGGTGGTCGTGCGATTGCCGGAAGTACCCGACATCGACGCTCGGACCGACGCGGGTGGTGCCCGAATCCGGGGGGACGTGTCCCAGCAGACAATTGATTAGGGTGGACTTGCCCGCGCCGTTGGGGCCGATGACCCCGACACGGTCGCCGCGCTTGACGACGATCGAGAACCCCCGGAAGAGGGGCTTGCCGTCGTAGCCCTTGGTCAGTTGGTCAGCGGTGACGATCAGGTCGCCGGGGCGCTGGGCGGGAGCGATGCGGATGTTGATCTCCTGCGACTCCATCGGTCGGTCGAGGGACTCGTCGCGTTTGAAGCGTTCGAGGCGTTTCTCGCGTCCCTGGGCCTGACGGGCGCGTTGGCCTGCGCGGTAGCGGTCGATGAACTGCTGTTGCTGTTTGATGTAGGTCTGCTGTTTCTCGAAGTCGCGCTGCTGGGCGATGCGGCGTTCGGCGCGCAGCTCACGGAATTTTGCGTAATTCCCCGGGTATTCGACGAGCCTGCCTGACTCCATCTCGCAGATTTTTGCCACCGCGCGGTCGAGAAGCCAGCGGTCGTGGCTGACGAGCAGCACCGCCCCCCGGAAAGTGGAGAGGAACTCTTCGAGCCACTGGCGGGCCGCGATGTCGAGGTGGTTGGTCGGTTCGTCGAGGAGGAGGATGTCGGGTTCGCTGAGCAATAATTTGGCCAGCGCCAGTCGGCCGCGCTGCCCGCCGGAGAGAGCGCCGACCTTGACATCGAAGACGTAGTCTTCGAGGCCCAGACCGTGGAGCGTGGCATCGATGCGGTGGTCGACATCGTACCCCCCGGCCGAGTGCATGGCCTGTTCGGTCTGTTCGTATTGCTTGAGGAGTTTGTCGAGTTCGTTGCCCTCGGCGGTGGCCATGTCGTGCGCGAGTTGTTCGAGCATTTTGTGGAGCTCATCGAGGTGTGCAAAGGCGGAGCCGGCCTCCTCGCGGAGTGTGCGGTCCAAGTCGAGGTTGGGGTCCTGGTGGAGGTAGCCGACGGTCGCGTTGCGTGCGACCTGGACCTGTCCCGCGTCGGGCTTGAAGGCCCCGATGCCCGCGATGAGTTTCAAGAGCGTGCTCTTGCCACAGCCGTTGCGTCCGACCATGCCGACGTGTTCGCCGGCTTCGAGCGTGAGGTTGACGCCGGTGAGGAGTTTGCGGTCGCCCAGGGAGAGTTCGAGGTTGGCAATGGAGAGGAGGGCCATGGGGAATGGATGATGGATAATGGAAGATGGATGAATTCAGAGGCACATGGCCGGCGTGTATTGGCGTCGGTAATCGGTCAACCTTGGCGTAAGAATAATTGTCAGGAAGCTCAGGCCTTGTGCTGGTTGCGGAGGGCTTCGATCTCGTGCTGGGCTTCCTGGAGTTTGGCCTCGGCGTCGCGGAGGCGTTGCTCGTCGCTGGCGGGCTTGGGGTCGTTGGAGACCTGGCGTGGCGGGTTCTGGGATGCGGCGTTGTTGACATCCTGCTCGATACCGGTGAGGCCCTTCTTGAACTCGACGATACCCTTGCCAAGGTTCTTGCCGACCTCGGGCAGGCGTTTGCCGAAGATCAGGACGCCGACAAAACAGATGATGAGAATCTCGATCCAACCGGGCATACCGAACATGGCTGTGGCCTTTCGATGTTATGGGCGAACATTACATTATATCGGTCAGGCGGCGTCGGGGGCGACAGGACGGGCACGGGGCACTATCCTCTCTTGGCCATGAGCTTTTCACTCTCGCGTAAACAGGGCTTCGACACGACGGGTGTGGGCTACGAAACAGCCGACCTTCCCGTGCTTTTGCCCGGGCAAAGCCGGGTCGATCCGACGGTTTTCGACCCACGTGACTGGTTCGGACCTGATCGGCGTGGGTTGCCATTTGAGCTGGAGATCGGTTCGGGCAAGGGGACGTTCCTGGTGCAGCAGTCGGTGTTGCAGCCGGGGGTGAATTTCCTGGGGATCGAGTATGCCCGGGCGTTCTGTCGGTACGCCGCCGACCGTGTGCGACGCAACGCGATTGCGAACGTGAAGCTGCTCCACGCCGAGGCCGGTTTCTTTGTGCAGTGCTACATCCCCGATGGGATCGTCGAACGGGTCCACATCTATTTTCCCGACCCCTGGCCCAAGGCGCGCCACCACAAACGCAGGCTGGTGCAGGAGCCGTTCCTGCGCATGGTCCACAGCCGACTGGTGTCACGCGGGTGCATCCGCCTGGCCACCGATCACACGGATTATTTCGAGTGGATGTGCGATCACGCTTCGAGGGTGAGCGACCTCTTCGTCGTAGAGCCGTTTGAGAACACGGCGTCGGCGGGGGAGGGCGAGTTGGTCGGGAGCAACTTCGAGCGAAAATATCGGCGGGAGGGCAGGCCTTTCCACGCGATGGTGCTCCGCAAGATTGGTTGAATGGTGCTGATTGTCTGGGAAAAACAAAGACGCCGGGCAGTGCCCAGCGCCTTGGTGGTGGGGTTTCGTATGGGGCCTGTGGGTCAGGCAGCCTTCTTGCGGAAGGAGCGGGCAGCGGGTTTGGCAACAGCGGTATTCGAAGCGCGTGTTGCACTCGCGTCGGTCTTGAAGGTGGCCACGAGTGCCTGCAACTGCTCGGCCTTGGTCGAGAGTTGCGTGGCGGCGGTGGCGGCCTGGTTGGCGCCTTCGGTGGCCTGGCGGGTGACCGCCGAGATCGACTCGACGTTGCGCGAGACCTGCTCGCTGGCGGCGGATTGCTCTTCCGCGGCGGCGGCGATCGACTGGATCATGCCCGCGACTTCCTGGGCGCTGGAGACGATCTTGTTCAGGCTCTGGCCGGCTTCGGAAGCCAGTTCGACGCCCTTGCCCACGCGGTCGGTGCCGGCGTTCATGCGGTCGACCGCCTGCGTGGTCTCGCTCTGGATCGCCTGGATCGAGGTGGCAATCTCTTCGGTGGCCTTGGTGGTGCGGTCGGCGAGTTTGCGCACCTCGTCGGCCACGACCGCAAAGCCGCGGCCGTGTTCACCCGCACGGGCCGCTTCGATCGCGGCGTTGAGGGCCAGCAGGTTGGTCTGGTCGGCGATGTCGTTGATGACCTCGATGATCTGGCCGATCTGCTCGCCACGCTTGCCCAGTTCCTGCACGGACGCGGCGCCGGCGGAGACGGCTTCACTGATGGACTTCATGCCCTCGATGGTCTGTTCGACGATGGTGCCGCCTTCCTCGGCCATCTTGCCGGAGTTCGAGGCGTTGTTGGCCGCGTCGCCAGACTTGCGGGCGACCTCGACCACGGAGGCGGACATCTCCTCGATGGCGCTGGAGATCTGCGTGACCTGCTGGGACTGTTCCTGCATGCCGCTGGCCATCTCCTCGCTCGACGCGGCGATCTGCGTGGCGGCGGAGGCCACCTCATTGGCTGCGCCCGAGACCTCGACGATGACATCGTGGATCTTCTTGACGAAGGTGTTGAACCACGAGCCGAGTTGGCCGACCTCGTCCTGCGAGTTGACTTCGATGCGTTTGGTCAGGTCGCCTTCACCCTGCGCGATGTCCTTGATGCGGTTGATGAGTTCGGTGATGGGCTTGTTGAACATCACCCGGAGGAGCCAGACGAAGAGGATCACCGCGCCGATGACCAGCGGGGTGGTCCACATCAGGCCGTTGGTGATGAAGCCGGCCACCTGGGCGTCGACGGGTTCGAGTGGGAGCACGACGTGGTACGAGCCGTGCATGAAGCCCTCTTTCCAACCCTCCATGGCAAAGCCCACGGGGTCCTTGCCGTCCTTGTCGGTGTCGTATTCGTTACCGGGGTTGCCGTGGCACATCAGACAGTCCGAGGTGAGGCGGATGGCGCGCATGTAGTGCAGTTTGTTGGTGGCCTTGTCGATGCCGAAGATCGTTTCTTCGCCACCGGCGTTGACCTGTGCGGTCAGGTCGCGGAGCAGTTGCTCTTCGTACGAGCCGGGCGCGGGTTCGTTGGCCTTGTTGCGTGCGTCGAAGCTGGTGATGTGGAAGTCGATGTGCTCGCGCTTGGCGGCGGCCTCTGCGGCGGTCCAGCCGGCGACGACGGGGATCGTGCCGAAGATCTTGGCTTCGGTGTAGGGTTTGCCGGCTTTCTTGGTCTGTTCAAGGTCAGTCAGCAGGTCATTAAGGCTGAAGGCCCCGCGCCTGTTCAGGGCGGCCGTGTGGTTCTTGGCTTCGTCCGCCACAGCGGTGAAGGCGGCGGCTTTGTGGACGTACGCATCTTCCGCGCTGGCCCTGTATCGGGTGACAAATACCACGTAGTTCACCGCGACGACCAGCAGCAGGATCGTCAGAGTCATGGAGATGATCCGCGTGCCCAGCCCCAGCGACTTGAACTTCTTCAGCATGACCGTTGCCTCCAGATAGATCTTCAGGTGTCCAACTGCGTACCGCCGACCAACCCACGCGGTCAGCCGAACAACAATTCACAGACGGAACACACGCCCACCGTCAGTGGAAAAGGGAAATGTTGCCTCCGCCTTTCCGGTTGATGCATCGGTCAATAGACATCTGATCTTTATATCCCGATGCACAAGGCGCATTGAGTTTTGATTGGGTGATTTGGACAGGGCGGTAACCCCACTTGGGCCTGGGTGTGAAAACCGCTTCGAGTCCCGGTCGAGCAGATAGACGGGATATGATGTGTGGATGCCAGGTTTATGGGACGAGCACAAGCGAGCGAACCGAGAGAACGCGCAGCCGTTGGCGGCGCGGATGAGGCCGCGCGTGCTTGAGGAGTTTGTGGGGCAGGATCATTTTCTCGGACCGGGCAAGTTACTGCGGCGGATGCTCGAAGCCGACCGGATCACGAGCGTGATTTTTTACGGGCCACCGGGCACGGGGAAGACGACGCTTGCGGAGTTGATCGCCGGCTACACCCAGAGGCGATTTGAACGGGGCAACGCGGCGGCGGTGGGGGTCAAGGATGTGCGCGAGGTTTTGGATCGGGCACGGGCGGCGCTGGAGAACGACGGTCGTCGCACGATCTTTTTCCTGGACGAAATCCACCGCTTCAACCGGGCACAGCAGGATGTCTTGCTCGGCGATGTTGAGCGCGGCGTGGTGACGCTCATCGGTGCGACGACGGAGAACCCATACTTTGCGGTCAATGCGCCGCTGGTGAGTCGATCGCAGGTTTTCGCGTTCGAGCCGATCCCCCCGGATGGGATCAAGGCCCTGTTGCGTCGCGCGATGGCCGACCCCGAGCGAGGTTTTGGCCAACTCGACGTGACCGTGACGGATGAGGCCCTCGACCACTGGGCCCTGACGTGCGACGGCGACGCGAGAAGGGCGCTGATGGCGCTGGAGATCGCGGTGCTGAGCAGCGAGCCGTGCCGTGTCGGTACGAATCCGGGTCGGCACGACCCGGCTCGCTCAATTCAAATCGACCTCGCCGTCGCCCAGGACTCGATCCAGCAAAAGGCCGTGGTCTACGACGGAACGGGTGACGAACATTATGACACGATCAGCGCGATGATTAAATCCATGCGTGGCAGCGACCCGGACGCCGCGGTCTATTGGTTAGCGAAGATGCTCGTGGCAGGGGAGGACCCGATGTTCATTGCCCGGCGGATTGCCATCCTAGCCAGCGAGGACATCGGTAATGCCGACCCCCGTGCGATCCAGGTCGCGGCGGCGGCGTACGACATCACCCACCGCGTCGGTATGCCCGAGTGCCAGCTCACCCTTGCCCAGGCGGCGATCTACATGGCGACCACGCCCAAGTCCAACGCCAGCGCGACCGCCATCTGGTCCGCCATGAAAGACGTTCGTGAGGGCCGGACCGTCCCCGTCCCCAAACACCTGCGAGACGGCCACTACAAGTCGGCCATAAAGCTCGGTCACGCGGTCGGGTACCAATATTCTCACGATAGCCCCACCGGTTATGTCGATCAGGATTATCTGGGCGTGGACAAGACCTACTATGTCCCGACGCAGCGTGGCCACGAGCAACGCATCGCCCAGTTCCTGGAATGGGTCCGCAGCCAGAAGGTTGAACCCAGCGCCCCCGGAAGTTGAAAATTCACCTGGTTGTCATCCTCGTGACACATTGGAGCTCCCCATGGTTCTCTCCTCTCAGATGGCAAGGCCCGGCACCGGTCGCAAATACATGAGCTCGGTGGCGATGCGTAAACGCAAGAGCGCCAAGCTGCCGTGGGTCATCGCGGTGGTGGTGATCCTGGCGTGCGTCGGTGGGTATTTCTGGTGGAATTCCAATCGGCACCACGAAACAAGCCCCACCGTCACCCACACCACACAAACCCATCCATCCCCGGCCAGCACAGCCGTGCATGAAGCCTCGACCTCTTTAGCCGGCGGTGCGTCGGCAACGCAACCCCACACGCCAGCGCCCCAATCGCCAACGCCCGCCCCCACCACTCCCGATCCCGTCAAGCCGCTGCCTCAATCCCCCGTGGCCCCCACCAATCCCACCGCCGACGCCAACGCGCCCGAATCATTCATCCGGGGCATGAGGCTCATCGCCGACGGCAAACTCGTTGACGGCCGGGCCCTGCTGAGCGACCTTTATTTCAACGACGACAAGCCGCTCTCGCCCGTCCAGTCCGCGCAGGTCCGGGACATCCTCTCGCAGGTCAACCAGAAGCTGCTCTTCTCGCGCGAGGCGATGGGGGGCGACCCGCTCATAGCGGTCTACACCGTCGAGCCTAACGACCGCCTGGCCAACATCGCCCCGAAATACAACGTGCCCTATCACTTTATCGAAACCATCAACAAGGTCGACGCCCGCCGGATCTGGGTCGGCCAAAAGCTCAAGATGGTCAACGGGCCG
The DNA here is from genome assembly GCA_016125215.1 of Phycisphaera sp. Taxonomy (GTDB): domain Bacteria; phylum Planctomycetota; class Phycisphaerae; order Phycisphaerales; family Phycisphaeraceae; genus RI-382. The sequence continues at coordinate 15,657 of WGMF01000057.1, read as the reverse complement.
TTCCACGTCATCGTGGACAAGAGCGATTTTCGCCTCGATGTGTACGCCCTGACGCCGGATAGTCACAAGGTGTATGTGTGCAGCTTGCCCGTCGGCCTGGGTGAGGGCGGGTCCACGCCGGTCGGCCCGTTCAAGGTCGTCAGCCGACTCGAAAACCCCGGTTGGACGAACCCTCGAACCAACCAGACCTACCCACCCAACGACCCCAAGAACCCGATCGGTCATTACTGGCTGGGCCTCGAAGGCACCGACACCACCACGCAGAACGCCAAGAGCTACGGCATCCACGGCACGATCGAGCCCGACTCCATCGGCAAGGAAGCCTCGATGGGCTGTGTCCGTCTGCGCGACGACGACATCAAGCTGCTCTACTCGATGCTCTACGAGGGCCAGTCCAACGTCTTTATTCGGCCGTAGATGGTGACGGGTGACTAGTGACTGGTTGAGTTAGGCGTTTCGTACCACTTCGAGCACCGCGTTGCCGAGCTCGGTGAGCCTCCGTTCGCCGATGCCCGGGATCGCACGTAGCTGTTCGATGTGGGTGGGCTTTTCACGAGCGATCACGCGCAGCGTCTTGTCGTGGAACACCACGTAAGGCGGCACGCCGCGCTCGGCGGCCAAACCCTTGCGCCACACACGCAACGCCTCGAACAACCCCTCGTCCACACCCTCCATCGTCACCTCTTCTGTCCCCGCCCGGCGACGCAGTTTCTTCTTGGGCTGGAACATGTGGACCTTGAGTTCGCCCCGCATCACACGCCACGACTCGGCGTTGAGCTTGAGGGTCGGCCGATCGTCCTGCGTGCGGTCGAGGTAGCCCATGTCGATGAGCTGGTAGACCATCGCGGTGAGCGGCTTCTTGCCCGTGTCGCTCATCAGGCCATACGTGCTCAGGGAATTGTGTCCGAGTTGTTCGATGCGCTGCGTCTTGGCGCCCTGAAGCACGTCCACCACGTGGCCCACGCCGAATGCCTGACCGACCCGTGCGACACAGGAGAGGATCTTCTGCGCATTGACCGAGGCGTCCTCCATGCCCTCGACCTCCTGGAGGCACACGTCGCACGCACCGCAGTTCGGCTGGGTGTATTCCTGGCCAAAGTATTCGCTCAGTTGTTTGTGTCGGCAGGTCTGTGTCATGCACAGTTTTTTCATCTGCTGGAGCAACCGCGTCTGGGCGTCGATCACCGCGACGGGGTCCGGGGCGTTTTCCGCGCTGCGTGCGATGAGCGATTCCCAGCGGATCGCGTCGGCGGCGGAGTAGAGCATCACGCACTCGGCGGATAGACCGTCACGCCCAGCCCGGCCGGTCTCCTGCTGGTAGTGCTCGATGGTCTTGGGCATGGCCGCGTGGACGACGCAGCGCACGTTCGAGCGGTCGATCCCCATACCAAAAGCGACGGTGGCCACGACCACGTCGAGCGATTCATTGGCAAAGGCCTCCTGGATACGGTGACGGTCGTGGCTGTCCATGCCCGCGTGGTAAGCGGCGGCCTTGTAGCCGCGTGACGCAAGCGTGGATGCGAGCGATTCGGTGTCGCGGCGACTGATGCAGTAGACAATCGTCGCTTCGTTGGCGTGACGCTCGATGGCCTCGCAGACCTGTTGTTCACGGTGGACCTGGGGCAGGATGCGGTAGACAAGGTTGGGCCGATCGAAACGCCCAACGAGGACCTCGGGGTTGTTGAGCGCGAGTTGCTCGATGATGTCGCGTTGCACCTGCGGCGTCGCCGTCGCGGTGAAGGCGTGCAGCACCACGCCGGCCCCCGGAAGGATCTCTTCACGCAGTTCCCGGAGCCGACGGTACTCCGGCCGAAAGTCGTGGCCCCACTGGCTGATGCAGTGCGCCTCGTCGATGGCGATGGTCGTGATGTTCATCTGTCGCAGTAGCGCAATCCCGCCCCCGCCGGAAGAGAGCAGCCGTTCGGGAGAGATCAACAGCAACCGCAGGCGGTTTTCACGGATGTCTTGATAGACCCTTTGCCTCTGCGTTGGCGTCAACCCCGAGTGCAGCGCCGCGGCGGGGTAGCCGACCTGCTTGAGCGCGTCAGCCTGGTCTTTCATCAGCGAGATGAGCGGCGAGACGACGACAGTGGGGCGGTCGTTGAGCAGCGGCGGCACCTGGTAACACAGGCTCTTGCCGCCCCCGGTGGGCATGACCACAAGCGAGTCCCTCTCCGCCAGCGCCGCGCGGATCGCCCGTTCCTGCATCGGCCGGAGCGTGTCGAAACCCCAGGTCTCTTTCACCACCCGGAGGATGTCGTGGGCGTTCCGGTCTGGTTCAGCACGATCATGCATGACGAAGTTTCACGCAGGGTTCGCAGGGAGCGCGGGGGAAGAAAAATGGATTATCACGCCAAGTTCGCCAAGACGCCAAGTGGGACAAGTCTATTTTTTGTTCAATCGTTGCTGTTCGGTTGATGACTGTTGATCTGATGGGTATGAAGTCCCGGTCTGAAGGCCTCATCCCCCTTTTTCTCTTTGCGTCCTTGGCGAGCTTGGCGTGAAACTGTCTTCACTCTTGCCCCCGCGCTCCCTGCGACCCCCGCGTGAAACATCTTTGTCACAGACCGCTTGCATCCCGGCTCTGGGATTCTTCGACGGTCTTGGGCACGTGCAGGCCGCACTCTTGTTTGAGGCCGCCGAAGCGTCCCTCGCGTTCGTGCTGGTCGGCGGTGACGGGCAGGGTGTTGTACCAGTCGCCGACGGAGGCGTAGCCCTTATCGTGCAGCGGGTGGTAGGGCAGGTTGTGTTGTTTGAGGTAGTCGTGGATTTCTTTGGTCGTCCACCGGAGGATGGGGTGGACCTTGTAGCGCCCGTCCTGTCTGGCAACAAAACCCAGTGATCTGCGCGAGTCGGTCTGGCCCGCCCGCAAGCCCGCAAGCACCGCAGTCGCGCCGAGCTCGTCGAGCGCCCTGTCCATCGGCTCGACCTTGCGCTGCGTGTCGAGCGTGTTCATGCCCTCGACGCCCTGTTCCCAGAGCTTGCCGTGGCGTGCGAGCATCCACGCGGCACTGACCGGAGACTGGTAGACCTTGAGATTGAGCTTGAGCCGGGCTGTCAGTTCGTCAGCGAACTTGTAGGTATCGAGGAAGTGAAAGCCTGTGTCGATGAAGATGACCGGGATGTCGGGGACGATCCGGGTGACCAGGTGGAGCATCACGGCGGATTGCGTGCCGAAGCTGGTGGACATGACCAGGCCCGGGCCGAACGTCTCGTGTGCCCAACGGGTGATCCCCTCAGCGTCGATTTGTGTGAGGTGCGCGTTGGCCTGGGCGAGGTCGAGTTGGGGTGTGGCAGGGGCGGCGGTCACAAGGCGTCTCCGTTCCGGTATCGAGTGGCACATTGTAGACGGACCGGGGCGGCGCTGCAGCCGTTTGCGTTGGCGGGTTGGCCGACTGACAATCCACGCATGGCCAAGGCGTACCTCGGACTGGGCAGCAACCTCGGCGACCGCCGGGCGCACCTCGATCTTGCCGAGGCGGCGCTGTCGGAACTACCCGACAGCTCGTTGCTGGCGTTCAGCTCGATCTACGAGACCGAGCCGGTCGGCCCGCAGTCTCAGGGTAAGTACCTCAACGCCGCGGCGGTCATCGAGACCGCGCTGTCACCCCGGTTGCTGCTCAAATACCTGCGTGACATCGAGGGCCGGTGCGGGCGGGAAGATTTGAAGACGCGCATCAAGTGGGGCCCACGCACGCTCGACATCGACATCCTGCTCTACGACAACCGCGTCGTCAGCGACGACGACCTGGTCATCCCGCACCCGCTCATGCACGATCGGCTCTTTGTCCTCAAACCCCTGGCCGAGATCGCGTCCAGAGCCGTCCACCCGATCCTGGAAATGACGGTCGGCGATCTGCTGCGCGAGTTGGAAAATCCAACGAGATAGTTTCACGCGGGGGCCGCGGAGAACGCAGGGGGGAGAGAGAAGAAAGTTTCACGCCAAGCTCGCCAAGCACGCAAAGAAATGAAAGGGTTCGGGGTCAGGGGGATGGGGTATGATGCATCGTGCAGATCGTTCATCTTCATTGCTTTGGATTCGACATCAGACATCAGACATCTCCCCCTTGGCGGCTTGGCGTGAAACTGTTTTCAACCCTTGCCCTGCGCTCTCCGCGGCCTCCACGTGAACTATCATGGATTGACTCACCATGCCCCCCGACACGCTGGTCATCAACGAAATCTTCCACTCGATCCAGGGCGAGAGCACCCGGGCCGGCTTGCCGTGTACGTTTGTCCGTCTGACCGGTTGCCACCTGCGCTGCAGTTACTGCGACACGGAATACGCCTTCCACGAGGGCTCGCGTCTGTCGGTCGATCAGATCGTCTCGCGTGTCAATCAGCTTGGTGGGGACTGCCCGCTCGTCGAGGTCACGGGCGGCGAGCCGTTGCTTCAGCCTCACGTCCATCCATTGATGAAGCGTCTGTGCGATGCGGGCAAAAACGTACTCCTCGAAACCAGTGGTGCGTGTGACATCTCCACATGCGATCCGCGCGTTATCCGCATCATGGACCTCAAGACCCCCGGAAGTGGCGAGGAATCACGGAACCTCTGGGGCAACCTCGCACACCTCAAACCCCAGGATGAAGTCAAGTTCGTGCTGACTTCGCGCAGCGACTACGAGTGGGCACGGCAGAAGATCATTGAGCACCGCCTGTGCGAACGTGTCGCCGCGGTGTTGCTCGGTGCGACACACGAAACCGCGCGGGGCCTCGAGATCGCCGGCTGCCCCGGCCTGCCGCTGCAAGACCTTGCCCAGTGGCTTCTGTCCGACCAGTCCCACCACCGCATCCCCCCGACCGTCCGCCTGCAGACACAACTGCACAAACTCATCTGGCCCACCACCGCCCGCGGGGTTTAGCCGCGAAGGAACGCAAATGATCGCAAATAAAGCCGTTTCAATTCAAATTGTTTTTTGATATCGTGAAGCCGTTGGCACAAAGTATTCAGAAATTGTTTGTCTTGGCTTTCTATCCTATTCGCGTTTATTTGCGTTCATTCGCGGCTAATTCTCATGCGTATCCAACTCCGTAAAACATTCGACTTTCAGGCGGCCCACTGGCTGCCGACCTTCCCCGAGGGGCACAAGTGTCGGCGGATGCACGGGCACTCGTTTTACGCCGACGTGGTGGTCGAGGGCGAGGTCGATCCCGACAAGGGCTATCTCCTGGACTATGGCGACATCTCCCGCGCGGTCGAGCCGGTGCGGAGTCAACTCGACCACTACCTGCTCAACGAGGTCGAGGGCCTGACCAACCCGACCGCCGAGATGATTGCCAAGTGGGTCTACGACCGTCTCAAGCCGGCGCTGCCGCTGCTTGTCGAGGTGCGCATCCACGAGACCTGCACGAGCGAGGCGGTCTACCGCGGGCAGGCGTGATGGGCTTCTTCACATCGATCTATGTGCAGGTCGGCTCGTCGGTGCTGCTCGTGGCGGCGGTGCTTTTTTTCATGTGGAAGATGCGCACGGACGGGCAGGCGTATTACCCGTGGGGCCCGCCGACGGCGTTGTGCAGCGCATGGTTAGGGCTGGTGGCGCTTCTGCTCTCGGTGTTGTTGTGGTGGCTGCCCAGGGCCGACCTTTGGCTGGCGGCGCTGCTGCTCATCCTCGACCCGGTCTCGATCGGGTCGGGCGTGCTGGTCTTGTGGATGTACCGGCGTGAAAAGCAACCCGACGACACCATCGTCCTTCAGCGCGTTCAAGGAAAGGTCGGCATCGCACTGGGGGTTCTGGCGGTGGTGCTCAACTATGTCTTTGTGATGACGCACAAGACGCCGTTCACGCCGGTGGGTTTGTAAGCGGGATTACCCAGCAGAATCCGGGCAGGCCGGCTCGCGCTGGGCGGCGGAGATGGCGCGATCGATGCGCGTGGCAATCTCTTCGTCACCGAGCCTCCGTTGGGCGCGGGAGCGTGGCGTGGGGGGGGCAATGAACCGGCGCATCATGTGATAGCTCAGCGCACTCTCGAAACTCTGTGGCCGGGTGATGTCGTGGGCTTCGAGGGTCTGGGCAAGCACAGCCAAGCCCTGCTCGACAAGTTCGAGCACGGTGCCGACCTGCGTGTCCTCGTGGCCCATGAGGTGTCTGCGCGCGGTGGTGAGCACACGCGCGAGGTTGCCGCGGACCAGTTCGCATCGCAGCTGCGCCGCATGACGCAGGTCGCACAGGATGCTTTCGAGGTCGCCCGCGCGGGGCTCGTAGCGGTTGAGCTGGTCACGGGTGCGTGAGGCTCGGTATTTGAGGAAGTTGTACTGCACAAGCAAGAGTTTTTCGTCTTCGGGCCGGGGTGTGGGCACGTCGTAGAGCTTGGCCAGCGGTGCGGGCAGGTCGCCTGACGTGAGAGTGGCGTTCCTGGTTGGGGTGGGCGCGGGCCTGGGGGTTCTCTCTTCGCTTGGTGTGGGCGATTGGTCGAGGATGGCGTGGGCCGCGTCCGGGTGGTCGAACAACGGCGAGTGGACGTAGTGGATGGCCAGCGTCTTGACCTGTGCCGCGAGTTGCTCCCGCACAGCCCGGTAGATGGTGGAACGGGTGCGACCGAACGCCCGAGCCAATTCGGAAGCCGAGGCGCCTTGTGAAAACTTCGTGGCAATCTGCCGACGCTGCTCGTGTGGGAGGGGTGAGGACCGATCGGCGAATATCTTATTCGTGGGGTGTTGCTCGTCGTGCCTGGTGAGGATCAGCCGTACGGTCTCGAGCGCACGTCCCGTCCGTCTGGCGAGGTGGACCGCGACCTCGTGCAGCGAGACCTCGCGCTGCTGGGCGATTTTTCTTGCCCTTTCGATCAGCCGGTCCCGTTCGGACTTGCCCATGCGCTGGTATTGCGAGGCCTGCGTCACACGGTCCGTGTGCGTGCTTAAGAACCGCTTGACCGCTTCGGGTGTAAAGCCCATGTCGGTCCGTGTGCCGTCGGGGGTTGTGACGCTGACCCAGCGCCATCGCAGGCCCAGGTCGCGCCACCTGCGGATCGTGCGCGTGCTGACATTCAATTGATTAGCCAGTTCGTCGAGCGTCTGCGCGGGGTGTTTCGCGCTGACCTCGACCGGGGCCGATCGACTTACCTGATCGATGAGTGTGCGAAGGTCCTTGACAAGATGCTGTGCCTGAAAGTTCACGGTCGCGTGAGCCGGCGGGCGTCGGCGGGTGAGCTGGTAGAGCACGTAATCCAGCGGGTAATCCACGCCGACCTCGATCAGGTCGTGAAGGCGTTCGGCCCGGACGACGAAATCCACCCGCTGGTGCGACGGGGCAAAGATCAATTGGCGCGTCAGTTCGTCCAGCTCACGGTAGTGGAATTGAACCTTGGGTTTGCGCGGCATGGTGGATGTGCGGGCGCTCAGATGGAGTAGACAGGATAACAGGATCAGCGGGATCGACAGGACGGGAATGAATCGGATCGTTAATCAATACACAAGCAAAACATCTGACCATTGCTCATCGGTTCTGATCCTGTTCATCCTGCCGATCGTGTGATCCCGTCGAATCCGACTAATCCACAGCCGCCAGTTCGAGCGGCCGTGCGCGGGGGATCAGCCCGTGCGCCGCGGCGAGCGAGCCGAACGTGCGCAGGGCTTCGACCTGCGGCTGACCGATGTCGTAACACAACAGGCTGCCGAGATATTGTTTGGCCAGGTCGTGGGGGTACCCGTGGGCCGCGGCGTGACGCTCGACAATCTGGTCGATGCGTTTGGTGTTGGTCAGTCGGCGGTGCAAAAGCTCTTTGGCCACCTGTCGCACGTCTGTGCCCCTCCGTGCCATCCACACCGCAAAGACAAAGGGCAAGCCCGTCATCTCGTGCCACGCCTGTCCGAGGTCGAGTTGATGAGGGTGGCTGGCTTCCATCTGTTGCGATGCGAGGACAACCTTGTCGCCGATGAGCAGCGTGACGGCGGGGGTCCGCGTATCAATGGCTCTTCCGCGTGGGATGAATTCGATCGTATTCAGGTCAAGACGAAGATGCTCAGCAAGGATGATCCGCAGCAGGGCCACACTCGTGTGGCTGTCGGTGTCGAGGACGATTTGACGCATCTCCCCGAAAGGCACGCGAGAAAAAAGCCTGACCGTCCACGTTCGGCTGTGACACCCGATCCCCCCGATGGGCACGATGACAAGCGGTGTCGAGCTCGTGTGGTAATCGATCGCTGGGCACAGCGCGACATCGACCCGGCCCGATTCAAGGTCCGCAAGAAGCCCACTCGGCACGTCGTAACGCACACGCGGCCCGGTGTCGCCGGCGAGACCGTCGATCAACGGCTTGGCATTGAGGTAAGACACACAACCGATGCGTTGGGGACTCCGGGTGTCGGCTCCGTCAACGCCGGGGTGATTCGGCGTATCGTGGGCCTGCGTGCTGGGGGTGCGTAACGGGTTCATCCTAGGTCGATTATAGCCCGTGATTGCGGTATTTTTCAGGATATCGGCTTGACCACGCGACTCTGGATGACGATCATTCCCTTCACGCATGACCCCCACAGACGACACACAGACCGCGCAGGTGCTCATCGTCGATGATGAGGAAGACCACGCCGAGGTGATGGCCGAGGCCCTGCGCCGGCTCGGGCATGTCTGCACCATCGTCCACGATGCGAAGCAGGCTCACGACGAGCTTTCGCACGGCTCGTTCGACCTGATCGTGACCGACCTGGTCATGGACGGCGAAGAGGCGGGTTTGAAGGTGCTTGCCGACGCCCGCGCCATGCAACCCACCACCGAGACGATCCTCGTCACCGCGCACGGCGACATCCCGACCGCCACCAAGGCGCTCAAGCAGGGGGCTTACCACTTCATCGAAAAACCGCTGGACCTCGAGGTCTTCCGCTCGCTCTGTCAACAGGGCATCAATGCGGTCATGCAGCGCACACAGATCTCCGAACTCCGCGGCAGGCTCGACGAGCAATTCGGCTTCGAGGGCATCATCGGCTCGTCACCCGCCATCCGTCACGTCATCCAGATGCTCCGGCAGGTCGCGCCGAGCAACATCCCCGTGCTCATCAACGGCGAGTCGGGCACGGGTAAGGAACTCGTTGCCCAGGCGCTGCACAACAACTCCCGCCGTGCCAAACAGCGCTTCGTGCCCCTCAACTGCGCGGGCCTCTCCGAGTCGATCCTCGAAGATGAATTGTTCGGCCACGTACGCGGCGCGTTCACCGGTGCCGAAAAAGATCGGCAGGGTCGGTTCGAGTACGCCGACGGGGGCACGCTCTTTCTCGATGAGGTCGGCGACATGCCGCTGGTCATGCAGGCCAAGCTCCTGCGCGTGCTCGAGTCAGGCGAGGTCGTGCGTCTAGGCTCGAATGAGGCTAAGCATGTCGACGTGCGCCTGATCTCTGCCACGAATCGACCGATCGAGCAGATGGTCAAGGAGGGCAAGTTCCGCGAGGACCTTTTCTTCCGCATCAAGGGCGCGCTCATCACGCTTCCACCGTTGCGTCAGCGACGCGAGGACATCCCGCAGCTTGCGAGCCACTTCGTCGACAAGTTTGCCAAACAGTCCGGCAAGCCCGCGCCCGAGATGACCGAGGAAGTCCGCAACGCCTTAATGCAGTTCGACTGGCCCGGCAACGTCAGGCAACTCATCAACGCCGTGCAGAACATGGTCGTCATCGCCGACGGACCACGACTCGAGATGCGCCACCTGCCGCCCGAGATCGCCACCGGCCAACCGACCGGCGTCGACCATTCGATGGACTCCACCACGGGCTTGAGCCTCGAACAGATCGAAAAACAGGCCATCCGCAACGCCCTGCGCCTGCACAACGGCAACCGCGAAGCGACGGCCAAGATGCTGGGCATCGGCGAGCGGACCTTGTACCGCAAGCTCAAGGAATACGGGCTGAAATAGCGATAAAATGTGGGTATGGTCGCACTGTTTGAAAAGATGGCACGTTACGCCGCGGACCCCCTCAAGCGAAAGGGTGAACTCTTGATCGAGCGCGGGATCGGTTACTGGGTCACGCCCGAAGGGGAGTTTGTCCCCACCCCCCCGCGCGTCTCGCACGCCGACCTCGTCCGCAAACTGATTGAAACGGACGCACTGGATGAGGATGAAGCCGATCAGTTCATTTCCGATGCCAACTCGTTTGCGATCCGAAAAGGCTGGACACGTGTGCGGGTCTATCCCACAGAACGTGTGGTCTACGTGGACCTGGGCACCGGGAATGGCTCTTCACACCTCAAGCTCGTGACAACACTACTTGACCAGATCGGCCTGCCCGGGTTGACGATCAAATACACCGACGAAGAAGGGAACTACGTCAGCCCGTGAATGCTTGCCGAATCGGACATGGTTTTGACCTGCACAGGCTTGAAAAAGGCCTGACGCTGGTTGTTGCGGGATTGAATCTTGAACACGACCACGGCTGTGCAGCCCACTCCGATGGTGACGTGGTCTATCACGCTCTGACCGATGCGATCCTCGGCGCGCTGGGCCAGGACGACATCGGCCAACTCTTCCCGGACAACGACCCCAAGTGGAAGGGAGCCGACTCGCGTGTCTTCGTCGAGGAGGCGGTCCGTCGCATGGGCAAGGCGGGTTACACACTGGGCAACGCGGACATCACGATCATTCTCCAACGTCCCAAGCTCAGCCCGCACAAGGCGAAGATGAAAGAAAACATCGCGGGTCTGCTCGGTGTCGGCTTGGACCGCGTCAATCTCAAGGGCAAGACGCACGAACACGTCGACGCCATCGGCGAGGGCCGGGCCATTGCGTGCCACGTCGTGGTGCTGATTTGCAAAACTACGGATTGATCGTTCTGGCGGGGTTCCCGACGACTGTATCGCCCTCCGCCACGTTGCTCACCACCACCGCCCCCGTGCCGAGTGTGGCGCCTTGTCCGATGTTCAATCCCGGTCGGATCGACGCGCCGACGCCCACGAGCGACCGTTCCCCGATTTTGACCGAGCCGCCCATCTGACAACCGGGGGCGACGTGCGCAAACGCACCGATTTCGCAGTGGTGCTCGACGATGGCGCCGCTGTTGACGATCACCCCGTCGTGCAGGGTGGCCATGCTGTGGACGACCGCGTTTGGACCGATGAAGACACCCTTGCCGATTTTGGCTGAGGGGCTGACGATCGCGCGGGGGTGGACAACCGTAGATAGTTCGCAGCCCTCGTTAACGGTCCTCAACTGGACGCGCTGACGGGTCGCGTTGTCGCCGATCGCGACGATGACGGTGACATCGGGCAGGTGCAGCGCATGATTAGACAGGGACTTCCACGGGCCCGGGGGTTTACGCGTCGGGTCGTCATCGTAGAACCCAAGCACCTCAAAACCGGCTGCGGCCGCGGTTTCCGCCACGACCAGGCCGTGGCCTCCCGAGCCGAAGACGATCAGGGGTTTGCGGGTGGGGGGGGTGGGTTGCGACATGGTGAGATCGGGATGGGTCAGGCGGGCGTGTCGGGGGGCTGGGTGCCTTCGCCTGGGGGCGGGCCTTGCCGGTATTTTTCGCCGATCGCCAGTTCCCAGCCGGGGTGTCGGGGACGGATGGTCAGGCCCTTGAACTCGGATCGGCAGCGGTAGCAGACCAGTCTTTTCCCCGTGAAAAAATAGATCAGCAGGTCCACGAACGCCACGATGCCCAGCACCGTCAAGGCCCAGATGACGTAGTTCACAGCAAAGAGCACGATCGCCACCGTGGCCGCGAGCACGACGATGACCAGCCCTGTGATCTGCTGAAAATCCTTGCGGGCGAAGAGCTCCCGGCAGCCACACACGGGGCAGCGGACGAGATGCCCCTCGTCGTTGAACGCGCGGTCCCAGTTGAGATAGACCTCGTGCCTGTGGGCATCGGGCGCATCGATGGGTACCCCGGGCCGACGCACGACCGATGGCGGGTTCTTCAAGGGCACCTCCACGGTGAAAAGCTCCTGACGGTTGATGTCACGCAGGTGGATGTGCATGGGGCTATTGTCGGTCGGTGGCTTGCGTGAAGCAAATGATTTCACGCGGGGGCCGCCCAGAGCGCGGGGAGGAGAGAAGAGAATCTCACGCCAGGTTCGCCAAGGACGCCAAGATGAAGAAGGGGTCGACAGTCTGGGGCCTGGTCAGTGTTTCCATGACAATTCGATATCATCGAACACTGTTGAGTAAACTCGGCACCAGATATCAGACATTCCATCCCCCTTGGCGTCCTTGGCGAGCTCGGCGTAAAACCCCCTTCCCCCGCGCTCTGGGCGACCCCCGCGGGAAACTTAAGGAGTCTCCATGCCCGCACTCACACGACAGCAGGCCCGCATGATCGACGAACTGGCAGTAAACAAACTCGGCATCCCCGGGCTGCTGCTCATGGAGAACGCCGGTCGGAACACGGCCCACGTGGTGCTCGAAGTGCTCGAAGACCACTTGCACCTGATCGCCGCTGATGCGCAGGTCTGCGTCGTGGCCGGTGGCGGGAACAACGGCGGTGACGGGTACGCCATCGCGCGGCACCTCGCGGTCACGGGCGCGAGTGTCACTGTCCTGGCGTGTGTGGCGCTCGACGAGCTTGAAGGCGATGCCAGGACCCAGGCGGATATCGCCGAGCGGATGGGCCTTGTGGTCGACGCCGTCGGCGAGCTATTCCCCAGCGCGGTGCGTGAACACATGGACACGGCTCACGTGGTGGTCGATGCGCTGCTGGGCACGGGGTTCCACGGGCAGGTGCGTGAGCCGATGGTCCCCCTGATCGGTGCCGTTAACGAGGCCCACACGCGAGGGATCAAGGTCGTGAGTGTGGATGTCCCCTCGGGACTGGATTGTGACACGGGCCAGTCGGGGGGCATCGCGGTCGAAGCCGACGTCACCGTGACCTTCGTGGCGCCGAAGATCGGCTTTGAAGCCGAGGGGGCCGAGGCTTATACGGGGCAGGTCGTCGTGGTCGACATCGGTTGCCCGCAGTGGTTGGTGGGGGAGGTCATCGAGCCGGGGTAGGGTGATTCTGGCTATTTGCATTTCCCCCCGATCCGTGCGATAATGCTTGGCTCGAAACCCCAGCCAGTGAGAACGGCCATGTTGGACAAGATTGCCCCCGGCTCGAAGATCAACGTCAAGATCGTCAAGGCACCCACCAGCGCCCGGGCGACCAAGACCCTCGTCAAGCTCCTCTCCAAGGACGCGGCTGTCAAGAAGGACAACGCCCGTCTGCGGGCTGCACGCAAGAAGAACCTGGCCTACGGCAACCGAGGCGGCAGGCAGTGGGCCATCAACGTGCCCAAGCAGCGCCCCGTCACCGGTAAGATCGGCGAAGCCGGCACCTTCCTGGCCACCCTCGACGTGCTCACCGAACTCAAGAGCGTCGAACGTTTCGTTGAAGTCAGCAAGGCCTGACGCCGCCCCCCTGCATAGCCTGCTGTGTCCGTTGCAAAGCCCACCGTGTCCAGCGGCGGGATAGGTCTTCTTTTCTGCAATGACGACTTTCTCAAAAATACGCCCGATCCCGGCCCTGGACGGGCCGGGCTTTGCATAAAGCCACCTATCAAAATGAACACTACGGGGACATAAGAAACTTCAACGGCGGGGAAGCAACCGCAGATTGCGCAGATTTCACAGATCGATACAGATTGGAGATCAGGAAAACCTGCCTTGAATCTGTGTCATCTGTGAGATCTATGGTTCCTGTATCGATGCTCAAGACTCTCTATGAACTTGTGTGACTCGGAAGGTGTGTCATTCTGTTAGAGGGTCTAAATATAAAACCATCCACTCACCACTCGCTACTCACAACTTCCGGGGGCCGGGGGCCGGGGGTCACGTCCAACCCAACTGGAAAAACAGCGCGGTGAAGATCAGGTCGCAGAAGATGATGGCGACGATCGAGTGGACGACGGTGTTGGTGGTCGCTTTGCCGACGCCCGCCGCGCCGCCGGTGACATTCAGGCCATTGGTGCAGCCGATCAATCCCACGATCGCACCGAAGACGCCGGCTTTGAACAGGCCCGTGAAGAAGTCGGCCGGCCCGATCTGGTCGATCGTGTTGTCGATGTAGATGCGAGAGGGGATGCCCAGCAGGGAAACCCCGATGCCCCAGCCGGCGGCGACCGCGACGAGTTCACCCATGACACAGAGCACCAGCGTCGCGAGCACGGTCGCCAGCACGCGAGGTAAAACAAGGAATCTTACAGGGTGTAAGGCCATCGACTCGAGGGCCTCGATCTCTTCGCCGACGACCATCGTCCCGATCTCCGCTGCGATGGACGCCCCGGCAAAACCCGTGAGCACGATGGCGGTGATGAGTGGCCCGAGTTCCCGGAAAATGGCCACGGAGATGATGTTGGCAACCGAATTGACCTGCCCGAAATCCTGCAGCGGCGGTGCCATCTGGAGGGCAAGGATCAAGCCGATGCACGCACAGACAAGCAGCACCACCCCGACGCTGCGCACGCCGATGCGTACGAGTTGTGCGTAGAGGGCAGGCCTGCCGAAGCGCACCCGTCGCAGCACGATGCTGTGGAGAACCCAATGCCCGACCTCGGCGGTCATGAAGCCGACCTGCCCGATGTAGCCCAGTAACGCATTGACGGGTTGGCCGAGGGCGTCGAGGCCGCGTGCAACGCGCCCCGGAGGAGCGCCGGCATCGGTCTTGTGTGTATCGGCTGTGGGTGTCGCCATGAGATTGGATCGAGGCGGGTATCCAACAATGTGTTAGACCGTTCTGGCCGCCTCTTCGCTCTGGGCAATGTCGAAGACGGTGTTGAGCCTGGCGATCTTGAACATGCCCATGACGCGGTCCTGAAGGTTGCACATCACGAGCTTCCCGCCGTGGGCGCGCTGGTTGCGCAGGGCCTCGACGAAGGTTGCCACGCCGGCGGAGTCCATGTAGCCCACGCCTGCCATGTCGAGCACGAGGCGTTTGGGCTTCTTGCTGATACGGGTGAGCAGTTCCTGGCGGAGGGCGGGGGAGTTGGAGAAGTTCACGTCGCCGGTGAAGCGCAAGACTTCGCCGTCGGGCAGGGGTTGGCTGGTCGTGGTCGTGTGCGGTGCGTCGGGCATGGTTGGGATTATTCGGTACGTTCGTCCGTGTTGGGTATTGGGCTTGGTGGTGAAACGAATTGACCTTTTCTCACAGCCTCTTGCCACTGCTCGGTGGCCTCTCGCCGCTCGCTCCAGGTCCCGTATGGATTGTACCCCAATCGCTGGCCCGTGATGCACTCAAGAGCCTCGATGCTCATCATCCGCACGGCGGGGTCGTCCGAATCGAGCAGTGGCACAAGCTCGGGGACGGCTGACCTGTCACGCGTCTGTCCCGCACGGGTGATGGCATAAAGCTGCGACGCGGGGTTGTCCGAGTCGAACCCCCCCTCACTCGCCGGCGGCGCGGAGCAGGCGCAGAGCCAGGTCAAGCAAAATATGACCAGTATTGAACGCATCCCACCATGCTAACGCATCAAGGCGGGATGTTTCACGCCAAGCCCGCCAAGGACGCCAAGAGAAAGAATGGCTGGCGTTCTGGGTATGGGGTCTTCGGTGTAGTTTCTGGGGTTTAAGGTCTGGGGCCCAGTCGGATAGCCAGCAAGCCTCTGAGATCATCAATCATCTTTCATCACTACTGTCCCAACATTACTCGAACAGCGACAACTGGTTAGCGAATGGGTCGGTCTTGGTATTTTCGTTTTGTCTCGAAAACGCCTGTAAAAGCGGGGTTTTTTCGAAAAGCGAGACGCTTAAAACCTGGAGGAT
>WGMF01000055.1 GCA_016125215.1 Phycisphaera sp. | reverse complement strand
TACATGAGCCTCTCCTGACATTGAGGAAAGGCTCCATGATGGGATCGAATTGAAGTCGATGCAGGTCATGATTCGTTGCAGATCGCGCGGTTGATTGAAGTTAGAATGATTCTTGCATCAAACGTTGGGACAGTAGTGATCTTTCATCAATCATCAATGGATTCATACTCCAGACATCACACATCCCTCTCCCCCTTGGCGTCCTTGGCGGGCTTGGCGTGAACCCTGCCTACTCCCGCGCTCTCTGCGGCCCCAGCGTGAAACTTCCTCCCCTCCCCGCTAAACTTCCCAACCATGCCACCGATCTCGCTCAGTAACCGCATCCTCCAACCCTCGGGCCACGACTTTACCCGTCGTAAAAAGCCCGACTGGCTACGTGCCAGACTTCCGGGGGGGCCGGGCTATCAACGGTTGCGTGCCATCGTCGACGAGCACCGCCTGCACACCGTCTGCGAATCCGCCAAGTGCCCGAACATGGGCGAGTGCTGGGCACAGGGCACCGCGACGTTCATGATCCTCGGCGATGTCTGCACACGCTCGTGCGGCTTCTGCCATATTGCCACCGGCAAGCCGCCGACGCTCGACACCGACGAGCCGCGCCGCGTGGGACAGTCGGCGGCCCTCTTGCGCCTGCGCCACCTTGTCATCACCTCCGTCAACCGCGACGAACTGCCCGACGGCGGGGCGCACATCTGGGCCGACACCATCCGCCAGGTCCGTGCCCAATCCCCCGGCACGCAGATCGAAGTGCTCATCCCCGACTTCTGCGGCGATTGGGACGCACTGCAGACCGTCCTCGACGCCAGGCCCGACGTGCTCAACCACAACATCGAGACCGTCCGCAGGATCTATTCAGTTGTTAGACCCCAGGCCAAGTACGAACGCTCCATCGAGCTGCTCCGTCGCGCTAAAGCGCAAAACTTCGTCACCAAGACCGGCATCATGGTCGGCATCGGCGAAGAAGACCACGAGGTCGAACAACTCATGCGCGACGTGCTCGACGGCACACGGTGCGAGAAGGGGGGCTCGGCTTCCGGCGGTTCTTCTTCCGGGGGCCGGGTCGGCTTCCGGGGGTGTGACATCCTGACCATCGGCCAGTACCTCCAGCCCACACGCGACCACCTCCCCGTCACGCGATTCGTCACCCCGGAGACCTTCCGCCAGTACAAGCAACTCGGCGAATCCATCGGCTTTGCCCACGTCGAATCCGGCCCGCTCGTCCGCTCGAGCTACCACGCCGCCGACCAGGTCTTGCACCTTTGACACCCGTGCCATTATCCGGTCTAATACCCGGCTCTCCCCACAGGCCACCGTGGCCCCGGGAGTTCAACCGCCAAGCCGCAGCCGCGGCCTCCGCCCCCGCCCCCGGAAGTTTCCCCTGCGGAAATCCTTCCCGCGGAATTGAGACTCTTCATCATGGCCAACTACACCGGACCCAAGGTCAAGCTCTCCCGTCGCGTCGGGGCCCCGATCGCCGACATCCCCAAGCACACCGCCAAGCGTCAGCTCAACCCGCCGGGCCAGCACGGCTTCCGTGGCCGCCGTCTGCGCGACTACGGCGTACGCCTCAATGAAAAACAGAAGCTGCGCTACCACTACAACGTGTTAGAGCGCCAGTTCCGCCGATACATGGCCGAGGCCGGCCGCATGGAGGGCAACACCGGCGAGGTCCTCCTGCGCCTTCTCGAACAACGCCTCGACAACGTCATCCGAAGGCTCGGCTGGGCACGCACCATCTGGGCCGCCCGGCAGATCGTCAACCACGGCCACGTCATCATCAACGGCCGAAAGACCGACGTTGCCTCCTACAGCGTCAAGGTCAACGACAAGATCACCCTCAAGACCGGCATCCATAAACTCATCCGCGAGAACATGGAATCCCTCCCCGGCCACGAGGTCCCCGGCTGGCTCTCCTTCGACCCCTCCACCCTCACCGCCACCGTTGTCAACAATCCCACAGGCGACCAGGTCCCCTTCGACGTCAACACCAACCTCATCATCGAGTTCTACCGTTGATGATTCATCGCAAACTCATCGGTTGATTGTCCCAGCCCCGCATGAACATGCGGGGTTTTTAACGTCGTCTTCGTGTTGACCATTCAAACCCGCCACGCGACTCGTGCGTATCCCAATCCGTGCATGGCGTATAATGGCAGCCATGATCCCCCTTGTGGAACAACACCGCCCCGACATCGCGGCCCTCTGCCGAAAATATGGTGTGCGCCGGCTCGAACTGTTTGGCTCGGCGTCCCGGGGGGATTTTAACGCCACCGACAGCGACATCGACTTCTTCTACGAGTTCAACGACGACCCCGCCAACCTCGCGGACCGCTTCTTCGGCTTCATGGAAGAGCTCGAAGGCCTGCTCGGCGTCAAGGTGGACCTGGTCAGCAGCCACGACGCCCACAACCCTTACTTCCTGCAAGTCGCCAACCGCCACCGGGTGACGCTCTATGCAGCCTGAAACCGCCAAGCTGCTCAGCGACATCCGCGACGCCGCTGAACGCATCGCCCGCTACACGCAAGGTCTGACCCGGGATGACTACCTGGCCGACGGGGCTCTGCGCGACGCGGTCCATTGGAACTTCGCCGTCGTCGGCGAAGCCTTGAGCCAATTGTACAAACACGACCCGGCCACCGCCCGGAGCGTCCCCGAGTGGCAACGGATCATCGCTTTCCGCAACCAACTGGTCCACGGCTACGGCGTTATCAAGAACGAAATCACATGGGACATCATCGTGACCAAACTCCCCGTGTTGCGCACAGCGATTGAAGACCTGCTGCGTGAAGGTTGAGGCCGTCAGACCGACGACATTGGATAGCCTACACATATCGCTCGCCAACGTTCGGTGGTACGGCGGGTTCCGGTGGCCACCGCACCGGTTACAATCTCCCTCATGTCCGGGAACGTCCAACCCGTGCCCCCGCGCTACCGCTGGCTCAACCGCCTGTCGGTCGCGCTGCTGCTGTTCATCGTCGCCCTGATCGTGGTCCGTCAGGTGACGCTCGTCATCGTCCAGAGGCGACTCGACAAAGCCATCGCGGACATCCGCGCCAAGGGTGAGCCAATCCTCGCGGAGGACCTGGTCGTCAAACCGCTGGCCAACGACCAGAACATCGCCTATTTCGTGGACCGTGCCTGTCAGGACTGGCCGCGTGTCAACGGGCAACTTATCTCGCAGACAGACTGGTTCAACGAACCGGACAAGCACCCCGACCCGGTCACCGACGACGCGGCTTATCTCGCCAGTTGCGAGCCGGCCCTCGAACACCTGCGCAAGGCGATGACACTGACCCAATCGCAGACGATCAAGCAGTGGACCCGGCCACTGCTCAACATCATGCTGCCCAAACTCGGGCAGTACCGGCAGTTGGCCAACGCGATGAAGGATGCGACAGCGAGAATGATGCGCATCGGCGACCAGGCCGGCGCGTTGAACATGCTCACCGAGATGGGGCCACTCGTACGGATGTTCGATCCCTCAGAGAGTTTTCTGATCCATCATCTGGTGAAGGTTTCCATCGCGGCGTTGCGAAACCAACAGATTGAGAATGTGCTCCCTCAGGTGCTGGTGGACAAGGCCTGTGCCGTTCAACTCAAAGCCCTGTCAGCCAACCTTGAAACCCCCGAATATTGGCGGCATTCACTGCGTGAGGCGATGGTCAAGGAACGCGCGATGGGAGTGGATGTTTTCAGGTTGATTCAAGACAACAAAAGTTCGGTAAGCCAAGCCCTGGGTATGCAGATCAACCCGGTACTCCTGACGGTGGGTCGCCCATTGGTGATCCATGACGAGGTCAGCTACATCCGCGCGATGACGATGTATGTGGACCTGGTCACGATGGACAAAGGGCCAACTCGGGACAAACTTGTAGAGGCTCTGCGGTTCGAAAATGAAGACCTGCAGCATCACCCGTATGACCGAACAATTTCATGCATCGTGATGCCCGCGTTGGATGCGGTCATATTGCGGAACGCTGGCAAGATTGTTGCCAATACGGAGATGACAAGGGTCGCCATCGCGATGAAACTTTATACCCACGACCACGGTGACTGGCCCGCGACGCTCGACGCACTGGTGCCCGATTATCTCGATGCGGTCCCGTCGGACCCGATGGCGAACGATGTCAGGCCGATCACTTACAAGGTGATCAAAGATAAAACGGACGGGCAACCGCTGACCGAACCGATCCGCTTTCTCTACTCGGTGGGCACGAATGAGATCGATGAAGGGGGTAAGGTCCATTCAAGTGAGTTCGATTCGAGTCAGTCATGGAGTGATGAAGGCGACAAGCCCTTCTGGCTCACGCCCAGGCCGACCCCGTCCGAGGCGCAGGACGCGGGGATCGTGTTGCCCTGACCTTGCGCATCGAGCGGTCACCACACACTCACGAGCAGTGCCGCGTAGGCAAACCCCCACGGGATCAAGCCCTGTCCGATGACGAGGATGAGCAACCAGAGGATCGGCAGGAGGATGGCGGCACCCCACGTCGCCCCGGCGCCGCGACCCGCGGCTTTGCCGATCAGGTAGAGGCAGGTGACGTAGAACGTTATCACCGCGATCACACTCATGAAGCCGAACACAAGGATCACGATCCCGTTGGCGATCTGTATGGGCAGGCCATGTTCTATTTGTTTGGCTATCAGTCCGAGGACGGTGATAACCAGCGTGAAGCCCAGCCACAGCAGCGGGCCGCAGGCGTAATGTGCCAGTGCCACGCAGGCGTTCTGGCGTTCGACGGGGAGGTTGCCGGGGTGGCACCAGTAAGTGTGGACACTCGTCGAGGCGTCGAGTGTGGGCCAGAGCATGAGCACCTGGATGCACATTGCGACGAGCACCGTCGTGGGAAGCGGGTCATAGGGATCCAGCACACGGGGCACCAACGGTAGGCTGCATACCACAAATAGACACACGGTGAAGATGGTGACGACCCACCGTTGAAAACGTACCGCTTCGTGGTAGTCCAGTTCGCGCTGAGCCTCGTGAGGTAGCCAGCGAGGAAAGCGGGTGAAGAGCCAGGCGGTGGCGAAGAGGGCGCGGAGGCGGCCGATCTTCTGGCGGTGGACCCAGGGGATTCGGCACTGGCGGATTTTTTCGAGGTCGACTTGTTTGCCACACTCGGGGCAGACCGGATCGATTGCGGCACGCAGGTCGTAGTCGCAGTGGGGGCAGAGCGCGGCGGGGCCGAGGTCGGCGGGGGTGGCCGCGGTGGTGGGGGTGTGGTCGGTGATGTTCTCGGTGAGGGGTTCGGACATGGCGTGCCCCGGCGGGTGTGTTTGGATTGTAACCCGCGGTGCGGAACAACGGATATCCACCCGCCATAAATGGCGGGGCTAAATCATGAGGCACTTGGCAATGCGCGTGTGTTGGTCTAACCTAACACGCTTCCCCATCACCTCCACGGAGTCCAACCCCATGGGTCTACTCGACGGCAAAAAAGGCATCGTCTTCGGGATCGCCAACGACCGCTCTTACGCGTGGTACATCACGCAGGCGTTGATTCAACAGGGGGCCACCTGCCTGTTCACACACCTGCCGGGGGACAAGATGGAGCGGCGGTGTCGGCAGGCGATCGAGGAGCTGGGCGTCAAGGAGGTCTGGCTCAAGCCCTGCGACGTGTCGAAGGACGAAGACCTCGACGCGGTGTTCGGCGCGATCAAGGCGGACCACGGGAAAATCGACTTTATCGTCCACAGCGTGGCGTTTGCCGACCGCACGTTCCTCGAACTCGGGTCGTTCCACAAGACGACACGGGCCGCGTGGTCGCAGGCGCTGGACATCTCGGCTTACAGTCTGTTAGCCATGGGCCAGCGGGCGATCAACGTCATGCCCGACGGGGGGTCGATCATCTCGATGACCTACTACGGCGGCGAGAAGGTGATCCCCGGGTACAACATCATGGGCGTGGCCAAGGCGGCGCTCGAGCACACGACGCGGTACCTGGCGTTCGAGCTGGGCGAGAAAAAAATCCGCGTCAACACGATCTCCGGCGGACCCCTGCGCACACTCGCCGCCATGGCGGTCGGCGGGATCAGCGACATGTTCGAGCACCAGCAGCGCAAGGCCTCGCTGCGCCGCAACATCACCGGCGAAGAGGTTGGGAACACCGCCGCGTACCTGTTGTCCGACATGTCGTCGGGCGTCACGGGCGAGACGGTGCATGTGGACGCGGGGTTCTCGATTGTGGGTTTGTAAGGCAACGGATGATGGGGATGGCATCATCGTCCACCGGTCGCAAGCGACCGGGCTAAATAAAATCCCGTCACCCTCACACATCATCCCGTGGCTGGACGCCACGGGCTTTGCATGGGCTATTTTTTTGCGGGTCTTGCGGGTTGACCGGTGCGGGCCGACTCGTAGATGGCGTCCATGAGTTGGCTCTGGATGATGCCGTTCTCGACGCTGGTGTTGGGATTAGCGCGGCCGAGGCAGGCGTCGATGAAGTTGTCGTCGGGGGTCTGGTCTTTGCCGGTGACGTGGGGGTATTTCACTTCCCGGCCTCTTTCATCCCAGACTTTCATCCAGCTCCCGCCCCAGCCGTCGACGTCGATCTTGCCGTTCTCGAAGATGAAGGACATGTTGCCGCTGTTGGCAGGGCAGTTGCCGCTGACGCAGATGGCGGCGAGGACGCCGTTGGCAAATTTGATGCTCATGACCGAGTTGATGTCGACGGGTGTTCCGTGGTTGTCGACGTAGGCAAAGACTTCATCGACGTTGGACTCGACGCTCCAGACAAGCGAGTTGAGCAGGTGGGCACCGGAGTCGTAGGCCTGGCCGCCGCCGGAGAGCTCGGGCTTCTGACGCCAGAGGCCGACGGTCGCTTTCATCCACCCCTGAGAGAGTTGGCCGGTGACGAGTTCGAGCTTGCCGAACGTTCGGTTGCGGATCGCGTCGCGGACGTAGTGGAGCTCGCGTGAGCAGGGGGTGTTGTAGCCCACGACGAGGATCTTGCCTGTCTTCTTGACGGTGTCGCGCAGGGCATAGGCATCGGGCAGGCTGGTGACCATGGGCTTTTCCATGTAGACGTGGCAGCCGGCTTCGAGGGCCTGTTTGCCGTGCGCGAAGTGGAGGGTGTGGGGCGTAGCGATGAAGGCGGCGTCGGGCTTGCTCTGTGCGTACATCTTCGCGGGGTCGGTGTACTTGGCGGGTTTGGTCGCGGTGTCGGTGAAGTGGCGGTCGATGAACTTCTGGACCTGTTCATCGGACACGTCGCAGAGCGCGACAAGCTCCGCGTCGGGGTTGCCCTTGATGCGGTTGGCGTGTGCGCCCATGAACCCGCCGCAGCCGAGGAACGCGATACGGACCTTACTCATGATGCAACTCCGTTGTGAATTTGAGTGAGATTGGTCGTTTGATAGAGTGGCATCGTAGCGGCGTGGGTTGGCAATGCAACATGTCTTGACCCTGTGTCCGATCCGTCGCGGGTTGGCTGGAGCCGTGCAAAGCCTTTATGATGGTGGACTGGTTCTGGAGCACATGGATGCGTCGACGCCCACGTCACGACAACGCATGGATTGCATGGGCCATTGTGGTGTGTGTTGTTGTTCTGGGGTGGAGCCCGATCGGGGAGTTGCGAGCCGAGGATAACCCGATCGAGATGTTCAGCCCCGGCGGGATGGCGGGCGTGGGGATGTATGCCCCGTACCAGTGGGGGATGGTGAACTTTACACTGCGTAACCGCACCGACAAGCCCGTCACACTCCTGGCCACGGTTTACTTCGGCAACGATTCCAACACGCAATACGCCCGGTCGATCACCGTGCCCGCGCGGGCGGACATGGTGACGCTCTGCCCGGTCCGTCCGGGTTCGTCGGAGAACCAGCCGCTCAACGCCTTCGACACGCAATCGCTGCTTTTGAAGGGAGAGGGCGAAAACCAGACCGCGATCACCACGACGCTCGGCCAGATGCGTCACGCGGGGATGCTGCTGCGTGATGAAGACCCGCCGCGCACCGCGGTGCTGTCGGACAACGACGACGATTCGACGGGCGACCTGGTGCAGGCCATGCGGACGGGCATCGGCTTGACGCGGCGCGCAGCGGTGGTGACGCCTTACATCCCGACGATCACACAGGCGTGGGAGGTGATCGACAGCGTGGTGTTGTCGGGCGGCGTCATGGAAAGGGACAGCCAGGCGGAGGTGAAGCAAGACACGCCGATGCGTCCGGTGAGTCGATTCGGGCCTGTGGAGCTCGAGGCGCTTCGTGGCTGGTTGTATTCGGGCGGCAAGCTGATGGTGATGCTCGAGACGCTCGACGAGTCGTTTATGAAGCGACTGTTGGGTGACGATTGGCCGATCACCGAGCTCGACCGGACGAGCCTGACGAGTATCACGGTCGAAGGCCCGGGAGCCGAGGGCACCACGCAGGAGTATGAAGAACCGATCGGTTTTGTCCGGGTGTTGTGTGGGGACATGCACGTGATCCAAACGGTGAATGGCTATCCCGCGACGATGGAGAAGAGTGTCGGTCGGGGGAAACTTATCGTGGTCACGCTGGGTTCGAGGGCTTGGTATCGCAGGAGGGTAAAAGCCGACCCTGTCCCGGAAGACTCGATGCGCTCAGCGGGTGTTGTGAGTTATTCGCACCTCAATGAACTTGGCGGACACTTCATCGAGAGGCCGGGCTGGTCCGCGCCGCACAAGAACGAGCAGGCCGCGGCTGGCCTTGAAGCGGTTTCGCAATCCCTCGTCACCGAGCAGATCGGCAGCAAGATTCTCGGCCGCAACACGACACTGACGGTGCTTGCGGTGTTCTGCGGTGTGTTGCTGGTGGGCGGGCTTGTGCTGGCTAAAAGAGACAGCCTGGACAAGATGGGTATCGCGGTGCCCGTGGCCTCCGTCGTGGGCGCGGTGGTGTTGCTCTCACTGGGTTCGATCTCGCGGTCGGCTGCGCCGCCGACGGCTTCGTGGTTCCAGAGACTTGATGTCGACCCCTCCACGGGACAGGCGCAGCTCCGGGGTTTGCTCGGCGTGTATCTTCACGATGCGTCCGACCGGTTCGGGGCCGACCACGCGACAACGCTCTGGCTGGGTGACGATCGCGGCGGGGGCAGCGTCAAGCGGATGGTGTGGACCGATTACGACAAGTGGCACTGGGAGGGGTTGAGCTTTGAGCCGGCGGTGGTCCACCTCGCGTCGGTCGAGTCGCACCGGATGCTCGACCGCCCGATCCGTGCATCGGTGAGCTTTAATGAAAACGGCGTGGTCGGTTCGCTCGACGCGGGGGACTTACAAAATGTTAGTAGCCCGCTGCTTGCCGGTCCGGGCGACGGGATGGCCGCGCCGGTGCTGGAGGGTTCGCTCTCTTTTACCGCCGATGCACAGCGGTCGCTCTCACCCGGTCAATACCTCGTGGCGGGTGTTTTGAGTGACACGCAACTGCGTCAACAGCGTGCGATGGATGCGGTGTTTGGCGGCGCGAAACGCTATCGACCCAAACTGCCGACGCTGGTTTTCTGGGCGGACCCTCTCGTGGGCGGGATCGAATTGCCCGGGGGTCTTCAGACCCAGGGACAGGTCATGGTGTCGCTGCCAGTGGATATCGTGCGGCCACCCGCCGGGCAGACGATCCATATCTCGAGTCTGTTTCTGCCCTACGAGGTGACGCGTCGCGAGGGCGGGCCACGGGGTGTGATCGCGTACGACACGATGCGAAAGGAATGGATCCCGGTTAACACGCCGGCAACGGTTCCGTTGCGGTTCCAGTTGCCCGCTGCACTGTTGCCCCTCAGGCTTCTGCGGGGTGAGTTGAATGTCCAGATACACGCCTTGGGTCGCACGGTGGGTGTGCTGCACCAGAACGGCGGGAAGCGGGTCGAACTGGATCGGGCACAAAGCCCGTCGACCTGGGCAAATTTCAAGCTCCAGGACCCCGGCGCGCTGACGCTCGACGGGCGAGGCGGCCTGACTTTACTGCTCGATGTCGGCGAGGCATCCGATGCTTCAAACTTCGACCAGATGGCGCCGCAGTGGCAGGTGGGGGAGGTCCGGTTGTCGCTCGACGCGGTTGTCGAGAAGGCCCCGGACCCGCGACCGGAATCGAACGACAAAAGCAAGGGAGCCGACCATGCCCCATGACGACGCGGTGGTCATCACACGTGACCTGACCAAGAAATACGGCGACTTCGTGGCCCTCGACAGCCTGTCGATCACGCTGG
This sequence comes from Phycisphaera sp., assembly GCA_016125215.1. Taxonomy (GTDB): domain Bacteria; phylum Planctomycetota; class Phycisphaerae; order Phycisphaerales; family Phycisphaeraceae; genus RI-382. The sequence continues at coordinate 15,501 of WGMF01000055.1, read as the reverse complement.
CGCGTGGCAACATCCTCGGGTTCATCGGCCCCAACGGCGCGGGCAAGACGACGACAATCAAAATCCTCGTCGGCCTGGCTCGCCCGACCTCCGGGAGTGCGACCGTGGCCGGCGTGGATTGTGTCCGCGACGCACAGAAGATCAAGCGATTAGTCGGCTACATGCCCGACACCTTCGGGTCCTATGACAACATGCGCGTCCGTGAGTACCTCGACTTCTTCGGCGCGGCGTTCAAGATCCCCCGCAAAGAGAGGCTCAAACGCATCGAAGCCGTCATGGAGACCACCGGTTCGACTTACATGAAAGACCGCTTTGTCGAGTCGCTCTCGCACGGCATGAAGCAGCGCGTCGGCATCGCTCGCACACTGCTCCACGACCCGCAGGTGCTCATCCTCGACGAGCCGGCCAACGGCCTGGACCCGCAGGCACGCATCGAGATGCGGCAGATCCTGCTCCGACTGGCGGACATGGGCAAGACGCTGATTGTGACCAGCCACATCCTGCCCGAACTTTCGCGCATCTGTAACCAGGTCGCCATCATCACGCACGGCAAGCTCCGCGCGTTCGGCTCGCTGGACAAGATCACGCACATGGTCACCCAGCGCCGCGGTGTCGAGGTGCAACTGGCCGACAACGCCAACCTCGCACGGGTTGCGCAACTGGTGAAAGACAATGTCGATGATGCCCAGGAGGTCGCCCCCTCCGAGGCCGAGTCGATCGTGCGGTTCACCACCGCCAAGGATGAAAAATACCTCGGCGACATCCTGGCGATGCTCGTGGGCGCGGGCGTCGGCGTCACACAGTTCCGCGAACTCCAGACCGACCTCGAAGACGCCTTCCTCTCCGTCACCCGCAGCGAGATCGGCTCGGGCGACCGCGCACCGGCGGCGGTGTGAACGAGAATGAACCGCCAAGACGCCAAGACGTCAAGAACGCCAAGGCCGGAAAAGAGTTGGACGGGATGACAGGATTTGAGAGGGATTACCAGGATTACGAACGGATTGATGGCTATTTCCAAAACTAGAACTCACCCTCTTGTTTCAACGACTAACTCTCTACTTTCTAAATGACCAACCCCATCATCCAACGTGAGCTGATCGGCCTCCTGCGGACGCGCAAGGCGATGTGGCTGCAGGTGCTCACGGCGGTGACGCTGACGCTTCTGGTCATCGCTCGCTGGCCGACCGACGCAATCGTGACCGGGGTCGGTGAACAAAAGGGCTTGCAGTCGCTTCAGGTGCTTCGCGTCTTCGGGTATGGGTTGATGACGCTCTTGATCCTGCTTGTGCCCGTTTTCCCCGCGACATCGATTGTGAAAGAGAAAGTCCAGGGCACGCTGGCGCTCTTGCTCAACTCACCGATGGACCCGCGGAGCATTTACCTGGGCAAGCTCGTGGGCGTGCTGGGTTTTGTGGTGCTGATGATGTTCGTGAGCCTGCCCGCGGCCGCGGCGTGTTACGCGATGGGCGGCGTGTCGCTCATCAACGGCCTGGGCCTTCTCTACCTCGTGCTCTTTGTCGTGGCGCTGCAATACACCGCGCTGGGCCTGCTCATCTCGAGCTTTGCCAACACGACCGACTCGGCCCTGCGCATCACCTACGGCGTGGTCCTGCTCTTTGCCGCGGTCACGATGCTGCCCTACCAGTTCGTGCAGGGCATGGACCTGGGGATATTTTCCACCGTGGCGCTCTGGCTGCGCTGCCTCTCGCCGTTGCCCGCGGTGATGGAGCTGCTCGGTCACGGGGGCGTCGGGTCGGCGGGGTTGACCTCGCAGGGTTCCGACGCGCTGCTCCACCCGAATGCCGTGCGCTACCTCACCCTTGCGGCCATCACGATTGGGACGGTCTCCCTGTGGACCGTCTCCCGACTCAACCACACACTCTTCGACAAGGCCCGTGATCAGGGTCAGATCACCGACGACCGCGCACGCTCCGTCCGGTGGTTCCGAAGGTTCCTCTTCCTCGTCGACCCGCAGCGACGCACCGGCATGATCGGGCCGTTGACCAATCCCGTCATGGTCAAGGAGTTCCGCTGTCGGCGGTTCGGTCGGCTGAGCTGGCTGATCCGACTGGTGGCGGTCTGTGCGCTGGTGTCGCTTGGGCTTACGCTGGCTTCCACGAGCGGGACAATGTCCTGGGGCGTCTCGACGATCGGCGGGATCATGGTCGTGCTCCAGGTCGTGCTCGTGGTTTTGCTCACACCCAGCCTCGCGGCGGGACTCATCAGCTCCGAGCGCGAGAGCGGCGGGTGGGCCTTGATGCAGATGACCCCGCTCTCCGCCACGACCATTGTGCGCGGGAAGGTGATGAGCGTGGTGTGGACGCTTTTGATGGTGTTGCTCGCCACGATCCCCGGTTACGTGGTGATTGTCTTCATCGAGCCGGCCCGGGCCGAGCAGGTCGTGCGTGTGATGGTGTGCCTGCTCCTGACCGCGGCGCTGGCGATGGCGTTTTCCGCGGCTATGAGCAGCCTCTTCAAACGCACCGCGGTGGCGACGGCGGTCTCGTATACCGTGCTTGTGACCCTCTGTGCCGGGACGATGCTTTTCTGGCTCGGTCGCGGGGCACCCTTCGGGCACTCCACCGTCGAACGCGCCCTGACGCTCAACCCCATGGCCGCGGCGTTAACGATCATCGAAGCGCCGGGCTTTGAGAGCTACCGCCTGCTCCCGATGAACTGGTACCTCGTCGCCGGCGCGACCGCCGCGTCGCTCTTCGTGCTGACCCTCCAGACCTGGCGCCTGACAAGACCGCAATGAAACGACTTAACTTACAACCTGTGACCTGTTGGGCGCATGCCATCGCCGTGTTTGGGGTGCTGTGTCTGTGTCTGTCGGCGACCGCTTACGCGCAATACGGCGTCTACAAGAATCTGCCCATGGCCATGGAGAGCGACCCGGTCATTGAGACGGTCGGGTCGTACAAGGTCTTTTCACCCAGGCTCATGCCCCTGTGGGTCGAGGCGCTGTCCAGCCCGGAGACGTGGGTCAGGGTCTCGTCTGCCCAGACAATTGCCAAGGCTTACGCCCGTGGTATGGATGTCACCGCAGGCATCGAACCCCTGGCTGCGCTGCTCACCTCCGATCAGGCCCCACGCGAAGCACGCCTGGCCGCGGCCAAAGCCCTGGCTGAGATTGATGCCCGTACCCAGGCCGACGCGCTCTATGCCACACTCGACAAACTCGGACAGGACGACCGGGTGATCGTCGAGCCGACTCTCGACCGCTGGGGTTATGCCCCCATCCGTGAAGATTGGCTCAAGCGATTGAGTGACCCACAGGCCCCGATCACGCTCCGTGTCATCGCGGCGCAGGGTCTGGGCAATACGGGAGACGAGCGGGCGGTCGAGCCTCTACGCACACGGGTCTTCGATACGCTTGCCCAGCCGGGCCTGCGCATCGGGTCCGCCAAGGCGCTGGCCGCGATCAAACGCACCGGCCTCGAAGAAGACGCGCGGGCGCTCATCACCTCAAGCCGGGACGCTGCCGACACGCTGCCCCGCCTGCTCGGTGTTCTGCTCATCTCAAATCACAAATCGCCGGTGGCGGTCAGGACCCTTGCGACGCTGGCCCTTGACCCCGACAGCCCCATCGTCGTGGCGGCGATGAAGGCCATCCTCGTGGCCGACCCTTTGGCTATCAAGCCCATCCAGCAAAAGCTGCTAACCCACAGCGACGCTAGTGTTCGTTCACTGGCTATCCAGGCCGTTCGTGCCCAGAAAGACGCCTCCGCCGTGGCCGCCATCACGCCGCTGCTCGACGATGTCCACCCCGACGTGCGGACGCTTGCGCGGACAACCCTGATCGACATGGCCGAGCACGATGGGTTGCGCGAAGCCGTGCTCACTCAAGCCGGCCTCACGCTCAAGCAAACAAGCTGGCGTTGTCTTGAGCAGGCCACGCACGTCGTCGTGGCGCTCGACGAAAAACCCATGGGGATGGACATCCTCCCATTGTTCACGCACAAGCGTGAAGAGGTCCGCGTCACCGCCTGCTGGGCGATGGAGAAACTGCGGAACAAGGAGACCCTGCCGACCATCGTCGAACGGGTCGTCACGCTGCGAGAGTTGTATGAGACCGCTTTTCACTCCGGCTCACCATCCGACCCCGAAACCCCCATTGAGCCGTCGGCTTACTCGATCGATATGGAAACGGCCCACCTCAACCAGGCGATCGGCCTGATGGGCCACCGTGACGCAGAGGAACTTCTCTGGAAATTCATCCCGAAAGGGTCGGCTTGTGGTGCCAAGTCACGCGCCGCCGCCGTCTGGACGCTGGGTCACTTCCACGCGGGTGTGCCCGATGCGAAACTGGCCGGTCTTTTGCGCGCAAGGCTCAGCGATGTCAACCCCATCAACCCCGAAACCCCCGAGGTCCGTCTGGCCTCCGCGATCGCGCTGGGCAGGATGAAGGACACCGGCTCACTCGTGACGCTGCGGAAGTTCATGGGCGAAGAGGGCTTTGCCTCCGAGATCGGCGTCGCCTGCGCCTGGGCCGTCGGCCAGATCACCGGCACCCCCGTCCCCCGCCCCGACCCCGCCCCCGCCAACCAGACCGGCTTCTTCCTCCAACCGGTGGAGTGAGTGTGTTTGTGCCTGAATGTGTTTTGAATCGTCCCGGCTTTCGCGGCGGATATCCCTCTATGTCCAAGATCACGACCGATGTCCCGATCCGTGTGCGTTACCGCGAGTGCGACCCGCAGAACGTGGCGCACCACAGCGCGTTTGTCGTGTGGTTCGAGATCGCGCGGACGGAGCTCTTGCGTAAATTCGGCGTGGCGTACAGGACGCTCGAGGAGCGGGGGGTGTACTTCGTGGTGACCGAGCTGTCGATGAAGCTCAAGCGGCCGGTGCGGTACGATGACGCCATCACCGTGCGCGTGACGGAAAGCCGAAGGACACACGTGCGGATCGACCATACTTACGAAGTGTTACTCGATGGTCAGACGTGTGCCACGGGCACGAGCACGATCGCGTGTGTGAATCGATCGGGCAGGCCGATGGCGATCCCGGAGGGGGCGCTGGGGACGGGGTGAGGGGGAGTATTCACCACAGAGGACACAGTGAAGGCAGGAGATAGGAAGGGGAAGTGGTCGAGTGGCCAAGTGGATTCGTGAGGGGCGATCAACCATTCAGCCCGGTCGCGCTCCGGGGGCGACCGCAGATACCGAACTCCCAGATCATCAAACACTTCCGGGGTCAATCACCAATGGGTTTGGTGCTCTGACATCATCCATCATCCATTCCCCGTCTCTGTGCCCTCTGTGTCCTCTGTGGTGATTCCCTCCTCCCCCCGTGGTCCCGGGCGATCCTGACTACCTGTTTGATCCGATCCCATTTCGTGGTGATGGCGGTCTGGCAAGCGGCGGCGAAAACCATGCGGGTGTGGCCCTTGAGGTCGGTGAAGAATCCGTCGTAGAATCGCTCCACTTCGTCGTCGTTCATCGTGACCTGTTCGTGGGCACTGAAGCCGCCGTCGTAGATGAATCTTTCGGGCATGGAGCGTGAGTCGTCGGCGGTCCAGTCACCCAGGGGCGGGTGGGGCATGCCGTCGAGGCCATCGATGTTCGCTTCGAGGAAGGCGGGCTTGAGTTGTTTGAGGTGGCCACACGCGTGGACGAAGACGCGCTTGCGGTGTGCGTGCATGAGGTCGGTGAGCTGTCGGAGGTAGGGGACCCAGTATTCTTCGATGATGCCGGGGGGGTAGAAGGGGGTGTCGACGTTGTCCTCGATGCAGACAGCGTGGATACGTGGGTCGAGCGCAACCTCACGCAGCGCGACCATCACCCGTTCCCAGTAGAGGTCGCAGATGAGTTTGGCGTCGTCGGGGTGGTCGAGCACGAAGAGGCAGGTGTGGTCGAGTCCCAGGTCGCTGTGCATTTTTTTCAAGGGTGAACAAGGGAGCGAGCAGAGCGGGACGCCGTCGTCGCCGGCCTGAGCGTCGCTGGTCTCGAAGGCCGGCTTGTGCCAGTGGTACGCGGTGCGTTCGAGCGCCCAGAGGTAAGCCTTGCGGTCCCTGCCCCACTCTTTGACGAAGTCCTCGACGCTGTAGCTCGAAGTCATCGCGGTCTGGTCTTCGTGGATGCTCTGGAGTTTGCCGTGGGGTGTGTCGAGGGTGGTGATGTGGCGCGGGCCGAGCTCGCCTTGTTGGGTTTCGTGGTGCGGTTCAAAACCCTCGCTCTTCGCGCGAACGCCCGAGGGCATCCGGATAAAGACATCGCAACCCAGCGCCCGCAGCACGTCGGCGTGACACGTCGCGTCTCGCAACTCGTCGGGGAGTTTGTTGAACTTGCGGTGGTGGTTGAACCACTGCCCGACGTTGATTGAACAGGGCATCCACGCGGGCTTTTCACCGCTGAGTAATCGCAGGATGTTTTCACGTCCGGTCATGGTGCGGGGTTCTGAGGAATGACCTTTGAAGCCATTTCGGGTTCAGCACACCGCCCCCTTGCCCTCTTCGCCGAAGACCGCGAGGTGCTCGGCGGAGGGGATCATGGGCGTGCCCTTGGGGGCGTAGTGGAACTGCATGGCGCGCCTGCGTTTGTCGGAGTGGTTGGTCGGCGTGCCGTGGATCAGGAGGGAATCGAAGAAGAGAGCCGAGCCGGGCTTGAGCGGCGCAGCCACGGAGTGTTTGCCCAGGACGAAGCTGTCGCACACCTGCCAGTCGCGTCGCCTGAAGTGGACGATCGGCTCGCTGTGCGAGCCTTCGAGGAGTTGCATGCAGCCGTTGTCGATGGTCGCTTCGTCCAGCGCGATCCACACACCGACGATGCGGTTCTCCAGCGCGATGTCGAAGTAGGCGTGGTCCTGGTGCCAGGGTTTTTCACGACCGATGCGTGGGGGCTTGACCAGCGCCATCGTCTGGAAGATCTCGGGAGTCTTGCCATACATCAGGGCGCTGACGATGTGCGTGATGACGGGGTGGTCGATGGGCATCCCACAGGTGCGGGCGTTGTCTTTGTTGAACCAGAACTTCCGGACGCTGTCGATGGACTTGTTGGAGGGTTCGCGTGATTCGGGCTGCACGCCCTCGAAGTTCTGTTCGACCAGTTGATCCATGACCCGCAGCGACTGCGTCACCTCGTCGGGCGTCAGGATGTTGGCCACGGCGAGGTAGCCGAGTGTGTGGTAGTCCGCGAAGGCTTGTTCGTCGACCGCACCGGGCCCGGGGAGCACGGGGGCGTTATGGTCGGGGTGATAGAGATCGGGGTCGTGCGGGGCGATGGGAGCAAAGGGGTTGGCCATGTCGGGGTGCTCGGTGGGCTTGTATTTGTTTGAGATATTGTTGTGTGGCTTGACCTGATTTTCCATGCACAGGGACTGGAATAATTTGCACTATTATGCTATTTTATGTCATGCGTGTCAGCCTGAACTCAGCGGGTCGGGTCCGGTGCAGCCCGGGGTGGTCACTGGATGTAGAATGGTCTAAAAGACTGATAGATTATGACTTGTGGTATGTCTGGTCGGGGTCGGGATCGATGGTGCTCTCGGATGAACGGACAGTACCGCTCAAGCCGGGGGTTGCATTTTGGATGCGCCCCGGCCGTACCTATATTGCCAGTCAGAACCCGCGTGACCGGTTGGCGGTGACTTTTGTCCATTTCGAGATGAAAGTCGACATCGACCGTGTGCCCGAGGTTTACCACACACAGCAGGTCGAGTTTTTCGACCGTGTGCTCTGGCGGGTGGAGACGCTCTTTAGCCGTGGTGAGCGTGAGTTGGCTGGTGCCTGGTTCGCCACGGCACTCGAAGACCTGACGCAGCCGCGCAGCACCACCGAGCAACTCACCGGCACCGCACAGCACCACGCGCTGTCCGTCCGCAAAGCCGCAGCCACACTCCGTGACGACCTGCTCGACCCGCCGAGCTTGCCCGAGCTTGCGCGATCGGTCGGCTACAGCCCCAGTCACTTCTCGCGCCTCTTCAAGCGGGTGATCGGTCAAAGCCCCTCGGCTTATCTCATCCAGCAGCGCGTGGAACGTGCGAGGCAGATGCTCAGCGAGTCGAGCCTGACCATCGGTCAGATCGCCGATGCCCTGGGCTACAGGGATATCTATTTTTTTTCACGGCAGTTCAAAAGCATGACCGGACAATCGCCCAGCGCGTACCGCCGCGGCGTTTCGGGGTAATGGCGAATCTCATCTTGCCGATCATTGAGCCGACGCTTGATCTTTGACAGCGGGGATGAGGGCAATGAGTGTGTCGCCGTCGTTGATGCCCGGCGACTGGCCCTGTGTCACCACGGTCAATCGGCCGTCCTCGTGGTGGACGAACAGGGGCAGCGCGTCTTTCCCGTGGTGGTTGCGGAAGTCTTCGAGCGTGAACTGCTGCGTGACCTTGGTGGCTTTGACGGTGGCGCCTTGACCGAAGAGCTGGTTGAGTCGGCCAAAGGTTGCGTTTTTGGAAAAGAGCGGTCGGCCGTGCGCGTGTTCGGTGTCGGCCAGGTCTTCCTCATCAACCACGGGCAGGCGGTAGACCTCTTTGGACCCGAAGTGGGAGACAAAGCGGTCGGCTGCGAGGGCGTTGGCTTCGCTGTTGGGGGTGATGGCCATGATTTTGCCGACGCCGGAGAGGTCGGCTTGCTCAAGGAGGGATTCCGAGAGGATGCTCCCCTCGATCGCTTCGAGGCCGGCCATCCGTGCGGTGCGGACGTTTCTGCGGTTGGAGTCGACCAGCAGGCAACGGACCTGCCTAGAGTGAAGGATTCTTGCCAGTTCACGCGCTAGTGGGTGCGCCCCGACCATGAGAACCCCCTGCGGGTTGGCCTGCGAAAGTTTGAGCAAACGCGCAGCCGGTCCCGCGCCAAGGCCGTAGACAATGATCGTCCCGACGATCATGACGAACATCAAAGGCACAAGGCGGTGGGCATCGGCCACACCCTCGGACATCAGCTCGAGCGCAAAGACGCTCGTCACCGCCGCGGCGACGATCCCCCTTGGCGCAACACATGCGAGGAAGACCCGTTCCTGCCAGCGCAGGGAGGAGAAGAGCGTCGATGCAAGCACCGCGGCGGGTCGCACAAGCAAGACCATCACCCCGAGCATCCCCAGGCTGCCCACGCTCATCTCGCGCAGGTCGTTGAAGGTCAGTCGCGACGCGAGCAGGATGAACAGCACCGAGACCAGCACGACGCCCAGGCTCTCTTTGAACTCGATGACGTGTCGGATGCGTGCCAGGCGCTGGTTGGCCAGGACGACGCCCATCACGGTTGCAGCCAGCAGCCCGGACTCCGACTGGAGGTGGTTGGCCAGCGCGTTGGCACCGATGACCATGGCCAGGATGACCCCCGAGTGCAGCAGGTCCGGCACCCAGTAACGCCAGAGCATGAGCACAATCAACCCCGCCGCGAGCACGCCCACGAGTGTGCCCACAAGGATCGTCCTGCCCAGCCCGGTGGCGATAAGCGTCGCCGCGTCACCGGTGCCCGCTTTGAGGATGACCCCGGCGGTGAGTACCGCAAGCGTGGCCCCGATCGGGTCTATGAGGATGCCCTCCCACTTAAGGATCGCCGCCACCTTGGGCGTGGTTTTGACCTGGCGGAGAAGGGGGATGATGACGGTCGGCCCGGTCACGACCAGGATCGCGCCGAACAGCGCAGCCAGGTCCCAGTTGAGTTGCAACAGATAACGTGAGGCAATGGCGGCCCCCGCCCACGTGATCGCGGCACCGAGCGTGATGAGACCGACCACCGTGGTCCCCGCCTGACCAAGCTCACGCAGGCGCAGGCTCAATCCGCCGTCAAAGAGGATCACCGCTACCGCCAGCGACACGAAAGGCAAGAGCAGGTCCCCGAGCATGTGATCGGGATCGATGCGGGGTCCGTCGGGCCAGAGCCAGGCCATGCCCGGGCCGGCAACAAAGCCCGCGCTCAGCAGCAACAGGATCGATGGCAGACGCAATCGCCACGCAAACCACTGCGCCGCGATGCCCAGGACAATTGTCGAAGCCAGCCCGACAGCGATACTTTCATCCATAAATCACGCTCATACTGCGGAATCATCATAAGCTTCGTTGACGGATGATCGACGGCCACTACAATCATCGCCTCCCCAGGTCCGTATAGGGTGTGGGGAAACGTCCGTCTCCACAACCGATCTTGTTTTGAAGGGAAACCCATTATGGCCCGCAATGCCGCCTCGTCCAGTTCCAAAACCAAACCCATTTATTACTTCGGTTCCACACGGACCGACGGCAAGGGCACCATGAAGCCCCTGCTCGGCGGCAAGGGCGCCAACCTTGCCGAGATGACCTCGATCGGCCTGCCCGTGCCCCCCGGGTTCACCATCACCACCGAGGTCTGCGACCAGTATTACAAGTCCGGTCGCAAACTCCCCGCGGGCCTGATGGACGGCGTGAAGAAGACCATGGCCATCGTCGAAAAAGAGACCGGCAAGAAATTCGGCGACAAGGACAACCCGCTGCTCGTCTCCGTCCGCTCCGGCGCAGCCCTCTCCATGCCGGGCATGATGAACACCATCCTCAACCTCGGCCTCAACGACCTCTCCGTCGTCGGTGTCGCCAACGCCACTCAGAACGAGCGCTTTGCCTACGACTCCTACCGTCGCCTCATCAACATGTACGGCGACGTGGTCATGGGCGTCGATCACGAACACTTCGAGGCGGCCTTCGACAAGATCAAGCTCAAGCACAAGGCCAAGCTTGACACCGATGTGTCCGCCGCCGGTTTGATCGAATTGTGTAATGCTTACAAAAAGGTCTACCGCGACCACGTCGGCGAAGAGTTCCCCCAGGACCCCTTCAAGCAGTTGGAATTGGCCATCGAGGCTGTGTTCAAGAGTTGGATGCAGAACCGAGCCGTGCGCTACCGCCAGATCAACAACATCCAGGGCCTCAAGGGCACCGCGGTCAACGTGCAGTCGATGGTGTTCGGCAACATGGGCAACGACTGCGGCACGGGCGTCGCTTTCACGCGCAACCCCTCGACCGGCGAGAACAAGTTCTACGGCGAGTTCCTCATCAACGCCCAGGGCGAAGACGTGGTGGCCGGCATCCGAACGCCGATGTCCACCGACGAGATGCCCAAGTGGAAGAAGCCGGTCTACGACCAGCTCATGAAGATCAAGAAGACGCTCGAAAAGCACTACACCGACATGCAGGACATCGAGTTCACGATTGAGAACTCGAAGCTCTTCATGCTCCAGACCCGCACGGGCAAGCGCACCGGGGCCGCGGCGGTCAAGATCGCCTGCGACATGGTCAAGGAAAAGCTCATCACCGAGAAACAGGCTGTGATGCGCATCCCCGCGGCGGACCTGACGCAGCTGCTCCTGCCCAGCTTCGACCCGGCCGCCAAGAAGAAGGGCAACGTGCTTTGCGTCGGCCTGCCCGCGTCGCCCGGCGCGGCGGTCGGCAAGCTCGCCTTCACCGCGTCCGAAGCCGTCGAACGCACGCACGCCGGTGAGAAGGTCCTGCTTGTGCGTAAGGAGACTAACCCCGAGGACATCGACGGCATGCACAGCGCCGCGGGCATCCTCACGAGCACGGGCGGCATGACCTCGCACGCGGCGGTTGTCGCGCGCGGGTGGGGCAGGTGTTGCGTCGCCGGAGCCGGGACGATCACCATCGACGAAAAGGCACGAAAGATTGTTGTCAACGGCAAGACCTACAAGCACACCGACACCCTCTCGATCGACGGCTCGACCGGCGAGGTGATGGAGGGTTCGATCGCCACCAAGACCCCCGAGCTTTCGGGCGACTTTGGCACGGTGATGAAGTGGGCGGACAAGTACCGCACGCTCAAGGTCAGGACGAACGCCGACACCCCGGCCGACGCCAAGCGGGCACGCGACTTCGGTGCCCAGGGTATCGGGCTTTGCCGAACCGAACACATGTTCTTCGAGGGCGAACGCATCTGGGCGATGCGCGAGATGATCCTGGCGCAGAGCGTCGAGGCACGCAAGGCCGCCCTGGCCAAGCTCCTGCCTTACCAGAGGGACGACTTCGTGGGCATCTTCACCGCGATGAAGGGCCTGCCGGTGACGATCCGGCTGTTGGACCCGCCGCTGCACGAGTTCCTCCCGCAGGACGCCAAGAGCCAGGCCGAGATGGCCAAGCGCCTCGGGGTGAAGCCCGCCAAGGTCAAGACCCGTGTCTCGGCCCTGCACGAGGCCAACCCGATGCTCGGCCACCGGGGCTGCCGACTGAGCGTGACGTTCCCCGAGATCCTCGAGATGCAGGTGACCGCCATCGTCGAAGCCACCATCGAGTGCCAGAAGAAGAAGGTTGACGCCCAGCCCGAGATCATGATCCCGCTTGTGGGCGCCGCCAAGGAGCTGGCCATGCTGCGCGAGCTGGCACAGGCCACCATCGACCGCGTCAAGGCCCAGCAGTCGGGCAAGATGAAGCTCGACATCACCATCGGCACCATGATCGAAATCCCCCGCGCCGCGCTGACCGCCAACGAGGTCGCCCAGTCGGCCGACTTCTTCAGCTTCGGCACCAACGACCTCACGCAGATGACCTTCGGTTACTCCCGTGACGACGTGAACACCTTCCTCCCCGACTACCTGGCCAAGGAGCTTCTGGTCCGCGACCCGTTCCAGTCGCTCGACACGACCGGCGTAGGCCAACTCGTCGACATGGCGGTCAAGAAGGGCCGGGGCGTCAACAAGAAGCTCAAGTGCGGCATCTGCGGCGAGCACGGCGGCGACCCCGACTCGATCAACTTCTGCCACAAGGTCGGCCTCGATTACGTGAGCTGCTCCCCGTTCCGCGTCCCCATCGCACGATTGGCCGCGGCCCAGGCGGCGCTGGCGAACAAGTGACACACTGACTTACAACTTGTAAGATCGTTGTGCCAACAATTCAGTCCCTCACAGGGCGTCGGTTCGGGTCCACGAACCGGCGTCCTTTTTTTAATCGTAGATGGATATCAGAGACATTTAGCCGCGTCGCTTGCGACGCGCGGGCGTGGGGCAGACCCGGTGTCAATGTCAATCGTGCGCCCTCCCGCCGCAAGCGGCGGGGCTAAATGTGTTTCAGCCGTTCCCGTATCTCCAATTCACCCACCCCGCAGACCTCCACCCCCTTGCGAGGCGACGTGTGACCCGACACGATCACTACGGCATCCACAGGCACACCCAGCGCCCGCGCGATCACCCCACGCACCGCCTCGTTGGCCTTGCCTTTTTCCGGCGGCGCACTCACACGCACTTTCAGCGCTTCCCCCAGCCACCCCGCGATTTCATCACGTTTAGCCCCCGGCACGACTTTGACAGGTATCCTTGCCATCGATCATCCACAACCCCACGCATGGTCACTTGGGTCATTCCCGAAATGCCCACGGCTGAATATCAAAAAAATCTTCTCTGTGTCCTCTGTGCCTCTGTGGTGAATCCTGCCTTTTGATCCTTACGCCGGTGCCGGCGCGGCGGGTGCGGCGGGTGCGGCGGTGCTCGGTTCCCCACGGAAGGCCTGTTTGGTGTTGAACTGAATGGTCACGCGCTGGGCACCGAAACTTTTCGCCACGGATTCCAGGGTCTGCCGTGCTGAGCTTTGCACTTCTGTGCTCAATTGCGAGACCATGCGATTCGCCATCTCGTCGGCTTGTTTGCGTGCGCCGTCGATGAGTCGGTTCTTGTCGGTCTCGCTGAAGCCCGGGCCGAGCGCCTCGGTCAGGTCGCCCAGGAGCCAGGGCAGCCAGCGGGAGTTGGTCTCGTCGTAGAACTGGATGTTGCGGACGTTGGCCTGGTACTGGCAGGGGGGCAGCGTCAGGACGAAGTGCCCCGGCGATTCTTCGCTGACTGTGAAGGCCTCGTCGCGCAGGTCGAACTTGAAGTCCATGCCGTATTCGATGATGAGCGCCATCTTACGGGCCGACAGGAGCCACTTGAGCCAGTTCTTGCCGAACTGGCCCGCCAGGTGTTCCTCTTGTGCGACGATCTGCTGGGTGACAAGACGGAAGACGACGAGTTCGCCGACGGCCTTGAGCTGCTGGATCGAGTGCGAGACACTCGGCGTGCTGGCAGGGGCCTTGGAGCCTCGCTTGATAAGCAGCATGACCCCCAGCGCGGCGAGGGCACCGAGGATGGCGGGGGGCAGCCAATCAAACATGGGAAGCTCCAAGGTAAGGGCTGGTGTGATTATCTATGAACGATAAGCCCCGAGCAAAGTGGCTGAGTGACGATGCCCGGGACATGAGTGACGCATAAATGATATTCGAATGTCGTAAATAAGTCATTTAATTCTTATTGATTGCACCTAAAAGCATGGTATATTCCATATCGGATCGAGGAAGCCCTTTTACCGCTTTCGCGAACATAACGCCCACCCAGACAACAAAGATTCAATGCCTGTCGTGTGATCCCCAATCGCATGTTGCGGTCGGTTTGCGCGGTATGTTTATCAAAAGCCCTAGTTCGGCAGGAAAGCCATGACAAAAACCATGAATACACTCACAACCCTGTCTGCTTGTACGGTTTTGATTATGGCTTTGATGGGCGACTCGTCGGTGTTCGCTGCGACCGCGACCTGGCTAGGCACCTCGGGTGCGTGGTCGAACGGGGGGATCTGGTCCGGTGGTTCTCCCGCGGACGGCACCGACTCCACCGCCAACTTCACCGGGGTGAATATCTCCGCCGATCAGACGATCACGCTCAACGACATCGGCCGAACCATCGGCAATATCACATTTACGGACCTGACCACGGCTTCCAACAATCTGACGATCTCCGGCTCAAACATCCTCACACTCGACCGCACAGGCGTGAATGTGACCAAGCCGGTTATCGACGTCACCCAGTCAGGTCGAACGTTGACCATCAGCGCTCAGATCTCGGGCGATGACGGCCTGCAGAAGAATGGCGCGGGTGCCCTCGTCCTCAGTGGCAACAATCTTTATTCTGGTGGAACGACAATCAGTGCCGGCACCGTGACCGTGGGCCATAACAACGCCTTCGGAACGGGAACCATCACCGTCACTGGCAACAGCACTATCGATGCGGTATACGGCATCTTTCCGGTCATACCCAATGAGCTCGTGGTTAACCCCGGCGTGACGCTGACCACTGTCGGCAGCACGCAATACTTCGGCCAGACTTTCAGTGGCAAGGTCTCCGGCAGCGGCACGATCGCAACCGCCAGTTCGGGCAACAACTCGAACACCAATAACAAGCTCGGATTGACAAGTGCCTTGAATGATTTCACCGGGACACTGATCAACAGCGGTGGGTCGGCCATTATCAATGTCAACAGTCTCGGCGACGGCGGTCAGATCCGGCTCTACGCCAACAGCAGCGGTACCGGGGGTTTCGCCCTCGGGGCCGGCACGGCGGTGCCGCTTGAGTTCAACACCCGCCAGGTCGTGTTATATGGCTCGTCGGCCATCTATAGCAACAACAACACAGGGCGGATTCAAATCCGAAGCGCAACACCGGGCAACAAACAAGAGGCATCACGGGTCGTTGGGTAGATTGAGGTTGTTCTACGACTTCAATCCCGCACGGAGCCCGCGATGCCTCGCAGCCATCTTACCGCAGACGAGCG
>WGMF01000054.1 GCA_016125215.1 Phycisphaera sp. | reverse complement strand
GTTCACGCACCTCGCCGGTCGCCGGTTGGAGTGTGACGACAAAGAGCGAGTCCTTGTGCAGGTCGATGCCGACGCACAGTCGGTCGTTGATCGGGCGGGCGATGTAAGCCATGATGGTGTTCTCCATGTGGGGGCTGTTGCAGGTGAGCACGTCCGTCGCTCGAAGCGACCTTCGCGTGGGCCACAAGCCCAACGCCGTACCCATGAACCCAAGCGTTCATTGTGCCGCCCCAGGCCCCTACATGGTTTCACGCTTGTCGAACTGCTCGTGGTGATCACAATCATCGCTCTGTTGATCGCGATCTTTCTGCCGGCGCTGCAGCGTGCGAAATACCAGGCCAAGCTGGTCGTGTGCAAGGCCAACCTGCATCAGGTCGGTGTGGGCATGTTCGCCTATGTCAGTGATAACAACGGCTGGTATCCCGTCGGTGAGGTCCCGCGGCAGTGGTCCACCGAGCTCACTTTTCAATATGAATCCAACAACATCAAGCTGATGATCCTGCCCTACTTCGGCAATGACTTAAGCGTTTTTCTGTGCCCGGTGGTCGGTGAACGCTTCAACTACAAAATCACCGGGACGCAGATTTCCTACAACCTCTACCCCGCTTGCTTTGGCCGCGGCGAGATCACCGGCCTGACGGGCGGGGCGTACCAGGTGACGGTTGATTCCCTCGATCTGAGCCGGATCAAACACCGCCTCGGGCAAAACTTCGTTTTCGATGTCTTCGGTCAGCCCGATCAGAAGTACAACCTGATCGCCTCGGATGTCTGCGGCTCCAACGGTTTTGTGGGCATGATCTTCAATCACATGCCCCCCGGCGACAATTTCAGCGAGTTCAACAACGGCACCTACACCGCCTGGTCGACGTGGGATGGCACCAGCAACGCCAGCTACCTGCGGGAAGATGGAAGCGTCAGGATGTATGAGGGGATTAACAGTCAATCGTGGCCCGGCATGATGTACCGCGGGGTGAAGAGTTGGCTGCTCCCCAAGGACCTGGCGCAATGAGATCGACGCGGGAGCACGGATTGTCTGCCTCCAACACGCCGTCAATCCTGACGTTCACGGGGTGATTTTTCGCGCTGCGCTTTGCGGTAGGCGTTGGGGCTTAAGCCGGTCGCCTGCTTGAAGGCGCGGTGGAGGTTGACGACATCGCCGAAGCCGCAGTCGTGGGCGACGGCGTAGACCTTGACGCGGGTATCTCTCAACATCCGCTTGGCCTGGTCTACACGGATGCGAGAGAGCATCTGGCCCGGCGTCATGCCGAGGTCTGACTGGAAGGCCATGAACAACCCCGCGCGTGATCGGCTTGACGCCTGAACGATCTGCTCTACGCCGATGGGTGAAGCGTAGTTTTCGTGCATGAAACGGACCGCTTTGGCCACCACCGGTGATCTGGCCGCGTAGGTGTCCGTGCTCTGGCGCACGGCAATCTCTGACGGGGGGAAGAGGATCGGATGATCCGGCTGGGGCTTGCCGGCCATCATGTCCGAGAGCAGGTCGCAGGCTGTGCGTGTGATCGCGTCGAAGTCGACCCGGATGCTCGAGAGCGCCACCGTCGTGCAGTGCCGGAAGATCGCCATGTCCAGCATGCCCAGCACCGCGACATCACGGGGGATCGCCAGCGATTGGCTCATGCAGGCTTCAATCACCTCGACCGCGGCCAGGTCGTTAAGCGCAAAGACGGCGAGCGGTTTGGGCAGGGACACGAGTTTCGACGCAAGCCACTGTTGGCGGTCGAGCCAGTTATCGCTTGAGCGTCGGGTCGGTTTCCAGAGTATCGGTTCGACCGTGTGGCCCGCTTGCGCGATGGCCTCAGAGAAACTTGCCAGACGCATGGCTGTCGATTGGGGCGAAGCCCCGTGCGAGTAAAAAGCAAACGATGTAAAACCACGCTCCAGAAAATGCCCCGCTGCCAGTTGACCGGCGACGGTGTCGTCCTGACACACCCGTGGGATGTCGATCTCGGGGTAGTTATTGTTGAGGGAGACTGCGGGGCAACGTGCCTGCGCAAGCAAGCGTTTGAACGCGCCGATGTCTGTGCCGAAGACGGTGATGATGCCGTCGCCGTCCCACCGTTTGGGGAGTTTCCCGGACAGACAGGTCTGCAGGTCGACATGCCAACCGTGTTCCGAGGCGTGGCGGAGCGTGCCGTTGACGATCTCCGCGTGCCACCAGGGCGAGGCAAAGAGGACGCGTTTGCGGGATAGGGTCATGTGGGCACCTCCCTGGCCAATTTGGATTATATGTAATTATTTTTATATTTTAAGCTATTTTCATCTAGAATCAATGCGGTATATTGCTCATACAGGAGTTTTACTTAATTTATCTTGATCCATCCACGGTTTCCGCACGATTCCAAGGAAGAGAGGAGCACGACAATGAACTTCAAACACCCCCTGACCTGTGGTTTCATGCTCGCCTTGAACTTGTCGCTTATGGCCACGGTTCCCGCGACAGGTGCCCCGCTGGTCTATGAGCCGTTCAACTATGGTCAAGCCAACGCCACCCGTACAGGAAGCGCCCTGCTCGATGGGCAACCTGATGGTGTCGACGGTGACGTGAACGCGACAGGTCTCGGTGGCGTGTGGACCGATTCATCCGCCGTCACATCCACCACCGACCTGTTTATGGCCTCAGGCAGCCTCGTGTTCGGCGACCTGCCCACCGCGGGCAACCACACCCGCAGCGACACCAACAGCAACCTCGACATCATGTCCCGGCCGATCACATCGGACCTCAGTACGGGCGTCACCGACCTGTGGGTCAGCTTCCTGGCCAACAAATTGCAGAACAACTTCAGCGCCGCACAAGAGGGCATCGTCATCGGTAACCAGACCGTCAACAACGCCAAGGTCAATCTCGACACCGGCTCGACCGGCCTCGCGGGCTTCGGCATCGCCCCGACTTCAGCCGGCAACAACTGGACCGCCTACGGCTGGAACGGTTCGAGCCAAGTCGTCGGTGGGGCTTCGTTGGGCGTGGCGGTGAATGGCTCGGAGGTCCACATGCTCGTCGGCCACATCGCCTACGACACCGGAACCGCCGGGGCCGATGTCTTCACCCTCTACGAGTACCTGCTCTCGGGCAGCAACACCGTTGCCGGCGGCAGCCTGAGCCTTATCACCAGCCTCGAAGTCGACGTGACCCAGAGTTCTCTCGACACACTGAGCCTCACACGCCAGGTCAACACCGCCTACGACGAGATCCGCATCGGTCAGTCGCTCGATGAAGTCCTTGGCGTCATCCCCGAACCGGCCACGCTTGTGCTGCTGGGCCTCGGGACGATGATGGTCTGCAGCCGACGCAAAACCGTCTGAAACCGACAGACCCATCACCCCTGATCCTCCTACACCGCCCCGCGAGCCGACCCGCTCACGGGGCGGTGTTTATCCCGGCCAAAGGCTCACAGCGGACCATAGCCGGGTGTTTAGAAACAAGCTCCGATAAGACTCGGTGCCCCGGATGGTCCGTGTCATGCCAGGCGCAGAGAGACCCGAGCCCGCCGCTCAAACAAGAAGCGTTGGCAAGGGTTGGATCACCCCCGACGACTCGCCGATATAATGACCGCCCCGGTCAGGGAAGTCGTTACTCTGGAGACGCGCATGACATTGCCGAACGTTTGCATCGTCGGGCTGGGATATATCGGACTTCCGACCGCGGCGGTGCTGTCCTCGCGCGGGTACACGATCCACGGCGTCGAGGTCAACCCCGCTGCGATCCAGAGCATCAACTCCGGCAAGGCGCACATCGTCGAACCCGACCTGGACATGCTCGTGCAGGCGGGCGTCCAGACCGGCCGACTCAAGGCCCACCCCAAGCCGACCGAGGCCGACATCTTCATGGTCTGCGTCCCCACGCCGATCACCGACGACCTCAAGCCCGAACTCAAATACGTCAAAGCCGGCACCGAGTCGATCTGCCCCTACCTCAAGCCGGGCAATCTAGTCATCCTCGAATCGACCAGCCCGCCCGGTACGACCGAGATGATCGCCGACATCGTTTACAAAAACACGAAGCTCAAACCCGGTGAGATTTTCTTTGCCCACGCACCCGAGCGCGTCCTGCCCGGCAAGATCCTCCGCGAGGTGATCGAGAACGACCGCATCATCGGCGGGATCGACGACGCCTCGACGCAGAGGTGTGCTGAGTTCTACAAGACCTTCGTCACCGGCGAACTGCTGCTCACCAGCGCCCGCACCGCCGAGACCGCCAAGCTCACGGAGAACGCCTTCCGTGACGTCAACATCGCCTTTGCCAATGAACTGTCGCTCATGTGTGAAGAGCTGGGCATCGACGTGTGGGAGCTGATCCGTCTGGCCAACCGTCACCCGCGCGTGAACATCCTCAGCCCCGGCCCGGGCGTCGGTGGGCACTGCATCGCGGTGGACCCGTATTTCCTCGTGGCCTGTGCGCCCAAGTCGACGCACCTGATGAAGACCGCCCGTGAAGTGAACCGCCACAAGCCGCACTGGGTGGTCGAACGTGTCAAGATGCGGGCCGAGCGCTTCAAGAACCCGCGCATCGCCTGCCTGGGCCTGGCCTACAAGCCCGACATCGACGACCTGCGCGAAAGCCCCGCCGTCGAGATCGTGGAAGAGTTGCACAAGCAAATCCAGGGCGACATCCGGGTCGTCGAGCCTTACATCCATTCGCACCCGAAGTTCAAGCTGGCCACGCTCGAACAGGCCATCGCCGACGCGGACATTATTCTCATCCTCGTCGCCCACCGCCCCTTCAAGAAAATCCCGCAGCACCTGCTGGCTGAGAAGATCATCATCGATACCTGCGGCGTGATGCAGAAATAAACCGACCGACTTGCAGTCCCGACCGAGTGACCCATCGTGACAACGGATGTGACGATCAAACAGCCGATCATCGTTCTGGGTTCTGCGCGATCGGGCACGACATTTCTGGGCAACCTCCTGGGCAGGCACCCCGACGTGTGCTTCATCGAAGAGCCCCGGCTGGTGTGGAAGTTCGGCAACGACGCACGCTCCGACATGCTCAGGCCCCAGCACGCCCGGCCGGAGGTCGTCGCGCACATCCGGGGCCAGTTTGCCAAGCGCATGAAGATCAGCGGCGGTGTACGGATCCTTGAGAAGACGCCGTCCAACTCGCTGCGTCTGGATTTCGTTCGCACGGTCTTCCCCGATGCGCTGTTCGTGCACATCCTCCGCAACGGTTACGACTCGGCCCTGTCGATCCGTTCTTTTTCCAGCAAGCACAGCACCGGCCTGCCCAAGGCCAGACTGATGCAACGCCTCAAAGAGATCCACCCCCGACAGGTCCCGCACTACGCCAAGGAACTCATCCGCAGGGTGATGCCCAAGTCCCTGCGCAGGCTGGCCGGCCCGGCGGTGTGGGGGCCCCGCATCCCCGGGCTGAGCGAGATGGCCGGAGAACTCTCCCCCCTCGAGATCGCGGCGCTGCAGTGGCGCATGTGTATCGAGAGCGCGTGCCACGCCGGCCGGAAATTGCCGGGCGATCAATACATGGAGGTCCGCCTCGAGGGCTTCAACGAAGAATCACTCCGCAGGGTCCTGGCGTTCTGTAAGCTCTCGGCTCACGAGAACGTGATGAACCGTTTTGCGGAGCACTTCCGTCCCGACCACGCCACCGCGCGGGTCAAAGAATCCGATCCCGCGGAGCTGGAACTCGTTCGCACGTGGATCGAACCGACGATGAAGTGGTTGGGGTACGAATGACCCGCATCGAGTAATTCACACGCAATCCTCCTGAGCATCCACCGCATGACACGAATCGCCGTCTTCATCGGAACCCGCCCCGAAGCCATCAAGATGGCGCCCGTCATCGCTGCGCTGGAAAAAGCCGAGGGCTTTGACCCCGTCGTCGTCTCCACAGGCCAGCACCGCGAGATGCTCCAGCAGGTCGTGGACCTCTTCGGCATCACCGTCGACCACGACCTGGCGGTCATGCAGCCCAACCAGACACTCGCCTCGCTCACGAGCCGACTCATCACACGCATCGACGAGCTGCTCGAAACCGTCAAGCCCGACATGGCCTTGGTGCAGGGCGACACCACGACCGTGCTCACCGCGGCGCTGACCTGCTTCTACCGCCGTATCCCGATCGGCCACGTCGAGGCCGGCCTGCGCACGGGCAACATCTGGTCGCCTTTCCCCGAGGAGGTGAACCGTCGTCTCTCCTCGCCCATCGTCACGCTCCACTTCCCCCCCACCGAGTTCGGGCGTCAGAACCTGTTGCGCGAAGGCATGGATGACCGGCGCATCTTTGTCACCGGCAACACCGTGATCGATGCCCTGCACATGGAGGTCGAACGACAGAAACAACCGGCCGCTCAAAAAGTGATCGAAGACAAACTGGCCTCGCTGCTCGGGTCCGACTGGCGTGACAAGCCCTACGTGCTCATCACGGGCCACCGACGCGAGAACTTCGGCGGCGGGTTCGACAACATCTGTGACGCCCTGCGTGAATTGGCCACGCGCTTTGCGGACCACCGTTTCATCTACCCCGTCCACCTCAACCCCAACGTTCAGAAACCCGTCTACGAACGCCTGGGCAACCGCGAGAACATCCGCCTCGTCCCCCCGCAGCAATACAGCGAGTTCGTCGCACTGATGAACTCAAGCAAGCTCGTCCTGACCGACTCCGGCGGCGTGCAGGAAGAGGCCCCCGGCCTGGGCAAGCCCGTGCTCGTCATGCGTGACACGACCGAACGCCCCGAGGGCGTCGACGCCGGGACCGTCCGCCTCATCGGGGCCAACCGCGACCGCATCATCGATTCGGTGAGTGAACTGCTGAGCAACAAGCAGACCTACCGACACATGGCCGAGGCGGTCAACCCCTACGGCGACGGTAAGGCCTCCGGGCGGATCATCGATGCGCTGCGTGGGTATTTCAATCTAAACCCTTGATCCATCCCGGACCCTGAAGCGCAACCGACGCCCAACGGAGTTCAACCTTGTCGGCTGGTCAACTCAAAGACTGGATACGCAACTCCGCCCTTTGGCCGGCGATCAATCACCTGCGCGCCTCGCGCTTCGAGGCGGCGTATCGGCAGCGACGCGATACCTACCTGCGCAAACTCACGGAGCAAGGCAAGACCTACAACGAACAAGCCACCGTCGCTGCGATCCGCAAACAACTTATCGACCGGGGCTACAAACCCACACCACGCAAGGTCGGCCAAATCGGCACGTTCTCCGTCATCGGCCAGCGCAGTTGGCACGACGACCTGCTGGTCTCTCTCAAAGAGTTCGGCCCGCTGCACAACTGCGACCACGCCCCCTTCGAGCTTTTCCGCCTGCGCGGGAGCGAACTGGCCGCGGCCCGCAGGCGTTTTGCCGATCACCTGCTCCACGACCTGGCACAGACGCTCAAGCAACAGGCCGTCGACTGGGTCTTCGTCTACGGCGGAGGTCGGATCATCACGCCCGACACGATCAATCGCATCCACGAACAATTCGGCCTGCCGACCGTGAATATGTGCCTCGATGACAAGAACGCCTGGGCAGGACCAGTCGTCGAGGGCGTCGATAACAACCAATCGAGCATTGCGTCGGCGTACGATATGGTATGGACCAGTGCGTCGGTGGCGTGCGACTGGTACCTCGCCGAGGGCGGCCGGGCCGTCTATCTCCCCGAGGGTTGCCTGCCCTCGCGCTACACCGCAACAACGGATCGATACGACATCCCGGTGAGTTTCCTCGGAGCGTGCTACGGCCCGCGGCCGGGGGTGATCCGCAAGTTGCTCCGGCACGGCGTGGATATCAAAGTGTTTGGCAAGGGTTGGGGGAAGCTGGGTGCGTTTGCAATAGACCCCGTCGATATTTTCAGCAGGTCTACGGTCAACTTCGGCATCGGCGGCATCGCGTTTTCCGAGATGCTCACCAACGTCAAGGGCCGCGACTTCGACGTGCCCTGCACCGGCGGCGGCGCGTACCTCACCGCCTTCAACCCCGACCTGGCCAGGTCGTTCGACGTCGGCCGGGAAATCCTCTGTTACCGCAACCTCGAAGAGGCTGTGGAGATGGCAAACCATTACGCGCACCACCCCGACGACTGCCGTGTGATAGCCACCCGCGCGCGGGAGCGCTGCCTTAAAGAGCACACCTGGGTCCACCGCTACGCACGCATCGCCCAGGTCCTGGGTGTCATGCCTCAACATACGGAATACCCCACACAACCCCGGGAAAGTTGAAAGTCGCCTCGGGGTCCAGCCGATCCCGATATCACACGGAACACGGACATGAACATTTTCATCATCGGCCTCCGTCGCTCGGGCACGACCATCTTCTGGGAGATGTTCCGCCAGGATGCGCGTTTTGTCTGTTACGACGAGCCGTATAACCCGATGCTCGATGAGCTGCCCGAGGAACACGACAAGATGGTCCGGGCTGAGTTCATCACGCTCTACAACCGCGACCCCGAAGACTTCAAGCGACGCTTCGCGCCCATCCCCGTGGAAGAGGAGATGCACGGGGGCATGACGCAGGCACAGAAGGACTACCTCAAGCATCTCATCGGCACGGCCGAGCACACGGTGATGGACTTCACGCGTGTGCATTTCAAGCTGCGCGACCTGCACGAGATCGATCCCGGGGCTGTGCTGGTCCACCTCTACCGTCGGCCGCAGTCGTCGGCGACCTCGCACCTCTTGCCCAGCGGCGGTAAGACGCTGCGGAGGAAGATCAGCACATGGATGCGGTTGCGCACGTTCTGGACGCGCTACCGTTGGTACAACAACTACTCGTTTGAAAACATGATCGACAACTGCTCGCGCGGCCGATTCGATGAACTCGTGAGACAGACGGGGCTGGACGTGGCCAAGGTGCGTGCGATGCCCGCGATCGGCAAGCTCCTGGTGTGGTGGCGCGTCGCGTACGAGACGGCTGAAAAAGATGGGCGATCGCTCTACGGCGACAGGTTTGTCTCACTGTCGTTTGAAGAGTTCTGCCAACAGCCCGAGAAGGTCCTCCGCAACATCTACGACAAGGCGGGTATCGAGTTCAAGGGCATGGACCTGCGCAAGGTCCACCCCGCCAAGCCGCCGCACGAGGCGGACAACAGGAAGTGGGCCTACTGGCTGGAACAGACGGGGTTGTCCCAGTGGCATCGTGACGGGGGGCACGCATGAAAATCCTCTACGTCGGGGACGGCCGCAGCCTCCGTGCCAACTCGACCACGCAGTTCATCGCCAGCACCTGTCACCACCGCATGACCGCGCTCAAGGAGCTTGGGCACGAGGTGGTCCACGTCGACACCAACTCCGACCGCGCGATCGCCGAGAAAAACTCGCTGCCCCGCAAAATCCTTCGGCGGATCACCGGCCGAAATATCACGCACAGCGTCAACCGTGAGATCGTGGCCTGTTTCAAACAACAAACCTTCGACGTGATGTGGGTCGACAAGGGCATCGGCATCACCGCGGACACCCTCGACCGATGCAAGAAACTCAGGCCCCAGACGGTGATCGTCCACTACAACCCCGACGACCCGTTCGGTCGCTGGCGGGGCAAGTTCTGGACGACGTTCCTCGAAGCGCTGCCGTTGTATGACCTCCACCTCGTGCCGCGCCTGGTCAACGTGGATGAATATCTCGGTGCGGGCGCAAAACGCGCCAGACACATCCTGCCGTTCTGGGGTTTCAACCCGGACATCCACCACGCCTTTGCGATCTCGCCCGAAGAGCGCGAGCGGTTGGGTGGCGAGGTCGGCTTCGTCGGGGCGTGGGAACAGGAGCGGATCGACTCGCTGCGTGACATCGCCGAGAAAGGCCTGCCGGTCCGCGTCTGGTGCTGGGAGAAGAACAACACCCCGATGGACCTCCCGACGCTACGATTCGAGGGCCGGGGGCTTTGGGGAGAAGACTACGCCAAGGCGATCTCGGCGTTCGATATTTCCGTGGCCTTCCTCCGCAAAGGCAACCGCGACAAACACACCAGCCGGAGCATCGAGATCCCCGCCTGCCGGGGGTTCATGCTGGCCGAACGCACCGACGAACACCAGGCCCTCTTCCAGGAGGGCAAGGAAGCCGAGTTTTTCGACTCCAACGAGGAATTGCTCGACAAGGCCCGGTATTATTTGCAACACGCCGACGAACGGAAGAAAATCGCGCAAAACGGCTACCAGCGGTGCCTCGATTCGGGTTACAGTAACGCGCAGCGGATGCGGCACATGCTGGGGGTCGCCACGAACAGCGAACGGGCCTGACCGTATCGGGCGTCGCACCCGGTCGAAGGGAACGATTATCGGACGGGCGATCCGCGTTTACACCGAGACGGTCTGACCGATGATGTTATAGATCATACGCCTCGCCGGACAGGCGACAATCGGATTCGAGCCCGGTCACGAACAGCGTGGTTTACGACGACAGAAGTTATCCATGAGATTTATCGAAGTCATTGCCACGCTGCCCCTGTGCATCATTGCTGTGAGCATGTTGCTGCGGACGTTCCTCCGCCCCCGCGAACTCACGCTGATCCAGATCGGCTTTATCATCTACGTGATCTATTTCTGCGCCGGGCCGCTTGTGTTTGGCGCGACGAACGTCCTCAAGTGCGATATCAACGGCGTGCTCTACTGCTGGCTGACGGTGTATCTCTTCTGGACCACGGTCTGGATCAGCGCGGTACTGATCCGAAGCCCGCTCAAACCCATCGGCCTGCTCGTCGACGACCATCCGGAATACTCCAACGGGATCATGTCCTGGCTGGCCTACTCCGCGACACAGGTCAAGGACATCCACCTCGTGCTTGGCGCGGTGGCGTTCCTGGTCTTCCGTGCGGTGCTTCAGATGAAATACGGCTTGTTCTTCAGCGGCGGCTGGGGGTGGAAATACGCGCTGGACTATCCCTACTGGGTCCGTGCGGTCACGCAGGTGCTCCGCAACGCGGGCCTGGGGCTGGCGGTCGTCGCGGTCATCAAGCTCTCCGCACGGCTGGGCAATCCGTTGATCCTGGTGCCCGTGCTGGTCTCGGAGTTTGCAGCCACGTTCTTCCTCGGGCGCAGGCGGCTTTTCAGCTTTCTCATCGTCTGCCTGGGGTCGTTCCTCATCCCCCGCAGGCGCATCAAGGTCAAACACTCGGCGATCATCGTCGCGGTGCTCCTGTTCTTCTGGCTCATCCTCTTCCCGCTGTTCTTCAACATGCGCTTCCAGTGGCAGAACCACCCCGAGGCCAGCATGGTCAGCTGGTTCACCACCGCGGTCGAAGAACTCCGACAAGACAAGTTCCGCGAGGAAAACTCCAAGGAGGACATGGTCCAGCGTGTCCAGAACAGGCTCTGCGCGATATCGCAGGGGTATGCGATTGCCACGCTCATCCCGCAGCGCGGCGTCGTGGGTGTGAAGCTCTTTATCGGGTCGCTGGTCAAGCCGATCCCCAGCGTCCTCTTCCCTTGGAAACGTGAGTTCGAGACCTCGCTCGACGCCACACAGGCGGTGGGCTACGGCCTGGGCAGCGCCAAATCCGACATGACGACGCAGCTCCCCACCGAGGGCATGACCGCGTTCGGGTTTATGGGGGGGATCGTCTATGGACTGATATTCGTCATCATCATCCGATTGTTC
Organism: Phycisphaera sp.; assembly: GCA_016125215.1. GTDB lineage: Bacteria > Planctomycetota > Phycisphaerae > Phycisphaerales > Phycisphaeraceae > RI-382. The sequence continues at coordinate 15,193 of WGMF01000054.1, read as the reverse complement.
GAGCTGGTGTATCAGGCCTCGCTCAAACTCTCGCTTGTCGGCTCGCTGCTGGTGTTCGGCATCTTCGTGCCCGAGACGACTTTGCAGATGGAAAACTATCTCGGCGTGTTCCTTAACTCCCTGCGCAACGCGGTCATTATCTATATCCTCCTGCGCGTCTATCGCATGTTCATCCCGCTCCGTCAAAACAGCCTGCCCGCCATCGAGCCGATGCGCGCCGGTGCCTGAACTCCTGTCCGTCACGTCCCTTTTGACGCGCCATGACCCGCCGAGCCCCGCGAATCCCCACAGCCGTCTGGTGCCTGTTTGCGCAGTGTCCCTGGGTTCTGCCGCTCATCCCCTATCGCCCGTATGGGCTGGACATGCTCACGCAGGTCGGTGGGTACGTGATCCTGGGCCTGTCGCTGCTGGCACTGGTTTTCCTTATCCGGAAAAAGAAATTGCTGGCGTGCGCGACCCTCGCAAGCGTGCTGGTCGCGCTGCTTGTGCATGGTTTCATGTATTGGCCGACCATTCCACACGCCGACGGCTCCGAAGACCCTGCATACTTTGATTTGAGAGTTGTCACCTATAACGCGGGTGGGGCCGCGGCCGGGGAGTGGCAGAGGTTTGCCCGTTGGGCTGTCGATCAGGACCCCGACGTGGTCAGTGTCGAGGAAATCAGTTGGCCTTGGTGGGAGGTCAACCCGTTCCCCGACCTGCCGTACCGTTTGACCTCCCGCGACGGGACGGCGATCTACAGCCGATACAAGCTCAGCGAGATCGGCGACTGGCAACCCAGACGCAGGCCCGACCGGAGTCAAGTGCCCTACCTCCACCCCGCCCTGTTGGAGGCCGACGCACAGAAGCGCTGCGTGTTCATCAACGTCTACCTCCCCTCACCGCGGAGTGTTGAACGCTGGCGTGCTTCACTGGAGGCGGTAGGGCAAGACGAAGTGGCTCTTGGCGTGTTGCGCGGCACCGGCGTCCCGATGGTCGCGGCGGGTGATTTCAACTCGACCCCGCTCGGCCGGGTTTACCGGTCTTTCCGGGAAAACTACGGCATGGTCGACGCCTGCCCGGACGTGCTGCGCAGCGGGACGATCCCCGCGTGGTTGCCCCGGTGCCTGGCTTTGCCGATAGACCATGTCATGGTCAGCCGGGGTGTCCGCGTCGTGCGTTACGAGGTCGGGCCGAACACAGGCTCGGACCACCGTCCGGTCTTCACCGTGCTGCGTCTGCCGACCGTCGCTGTCGAGCCGACAGGGCAAGAGGCGCACGAGTAACATGTCCAACCCCATGCCCCCCACCCCACCGCCAACTCCTATCAGGGTCAACAAGAAGCTGCTGCTGGCCAACTCCATCGGCACGGCGGTGGCGCACGTGCTCAACATCGTGGCGCTGATCTGGGTGGTGCAGCACCTGCTCTCCCGCATCCCCGCGGACGAGTACGAACTGCTGCCGATCATCAGCAGCCTCGTGATCTTTCTGCCCATCGCGATCGACACCTTCACCAGCGGCATCGCCCGCTTCGTCACCGAGGCCTACGTCCGCAAGGATTTCGACCGCATCGTGCAGATCACCTCCACCATGTTCATCGTGAACATCGTGGTGATGGTGGTCCTGCTGGCGATCCTCTCAACGCTGACGTGGAAGCTCAATTACGTTCTGGACATCGCGCCCGGTCGGCTGGGTGAAGCCCGGTTGATGTTCAGCCTGCTGCTGATGAGTTCGGTGCTCTACCTCCCGAGCACGCCTTTCGCGGTGGGCATGCACGTGCGTCAGCGTTTCCTGGTGCTCAGCGGGATCGCGCTGCTGGGCACGTTGATCCGGATCATCCTGCTCTTCAGTCTGATCCTGGGCATCGGCCCGGACGTGCTCTACGTGGCGATTGCCAACTGCGCCGCGAACGTGTTCATGCAGGTCGGTCGGGTGGTCTGTTCGATGCGGATGGTCCCCGAATTACGCGTGAAGCTCGGCAGTTTCCGCATGAGCGTGGCCAAGCAGATTCTGGGTTTCGGTGCGTGGTCGACCGTCGGCCGAACCGCCGGCGCCATCCGTGACGGCTCGGACCCCATCCTCCTCAACCACCTGACCGACGCGATCCAGGTCAACAGCTTCCACGTCGGCTCGCTGATCGAACGGCAGTTCAAGGCCATCCTGAGCAAGGTTGCCACGCCCTTCGAGCCGGTCTTCACCTCGCTGCACGTCGACGACAACGACCACCGCTTCGGCAACGCCTACCTGCGTGTGACGAGGCTGATCCTCTGGGTCACGACGCCGCCGATCATCCCGCTCTTGGTCTACCGCAACGAGCTGATGGGGCTTTACCTCAAGGACGCGCTCCACAAATACCCGACGGTCCCCGACCTCCTGGGCGTCTTGACGCTGGGCATGCCGATCATGGCGACGAACATCCCGATCTGGTTCGTGGCCCGTGCCCGCGCCCGAATCGCCGCGTACTCGACCAACGGCCTGATCGTGGAGGTGAGCAACCTGGCGCTGACGCTGCTCTTGGTCTACACACTGCAGATCGGCGCGATGGGGTCGGCCCTGGGGACGTTTATCTCCAACGTGATCCTGTGCCCGATCCTGATCTGGCCTTTGGGGTGTCGTCTGGCGTCGGTGCGTGTGCGTGACCACGCCTCCGAGATGTTGCTGGGCCTGGCACCGACCACGATCATCGCGGCGCTGGGCGAATACTCACGGCTGATCTGGGCACCGCACTCGTGGCTGACGCTGGGGGCAAGCAGTGTGCTGCTCTACGCTCTTTCCATTGCGGTTGTCGTGGCCTTGATGAAGCCGGCGGATCGGAACGACTTCAAGAAGACGATGAACAAACTGGTGGGTCGGTTCCGGGGTTAGGCCCTGAAAACCAAGCCGATATGGGTGTTGGTTGGGCCCCGAATTGCTAATTTTTTCCTTGCTTTGGCTTATTGCCGAAGATATTATTGAATAGGTCAGAAGCCCCCCCGCAAGGCCCCCGCCCCCCTGCCTGCCCGATCAGACCCCACCCTCCCTGCTCGATCCCAACAAGGAGTTAACCCATGGCCCAGCCGATCCGTCACCCGCGTCGCGCGTTTACCCTGATGGAGGTCATGGTGGCGATCGGTGTCTTTGCCATCGGCTTCGTCGCGGTGGCGGCGGTCTTCCCCGTGGCGGCGATCCTCCAACGCAACGCCGTACGCGACGCGATGGTCCAGCAGGTCGGGCGCAACGCCGACGCGATCATCAACGTGAAGCTGCCCAAGGTGTCAATTGGCACAACACTCAATCAAAGCAGCGCGACTTGGTCCGATCTTAAAGTCCACCCTGTTGAAGAGGGGTCGGGTGCCACATTGTCATCGGTCTTCCCCCTCGGCGACCGCGGCTACCCGACCGCGCTGTCCGACCCGACACTGCGAAATTATTTCTGGGTGCCGCTGGTCCGTTACAGCGATAACGGGACCGACCAGGCCTGGGAGATTCATTACTTCCTCCTGGCCAAAGGCCCCAACGAAACAGGCTGGAGCAAGGGGTCCGGCACGTGGGCCAACCCCGACGATACCTCGACAGCGATCCCCGGCGTGGTGAAGGTCAGCGCCTCGCGCGGCTCGGGTATCGACGAGTTTGTCGGCGTCAACAGTGGCGGCGACCTGCGCGTGGGCGACTGGGTGCTCGACTCCAACGGCACCAGCTACCAGATCACGCAGATCACTTCCCCGACGAGTTTCAAAGTCAATACTCCGATCCTGGACAAATTTGAAAAAGGGTCGGACCCAGGAGCGCCAACTGCGATTTGGTACGCCCCGCCCTCCGCCGCGGGCCAACTCAGCCCGGCACGACGGATTAGGTCCACGACTGTGTTAATTACAGGATCGCCAACGCTGGATGTCATCAGTGGTATTTCTTACACCGGCGGAACAGGCGCTGACCAAAACAGCAACTACAAGGAGCTTGTCAATACCGAGGGGGTTTTGCTTACTTATAAGGATATTAGGTCAAGCGGCTGGTCTCGGGGATTAACCAGTCCCTTCACACCTGGCGCTGGATATGGAACGTTTGTGCAAGCATCGACGAGTGCTACCTCTACCGGCAGGTATTTTACGTGGAAGATAATTGGCTTATCACCGGGTACGTACAAAGTCTGGGCGAAGTGGCCACCGAATGCGACATACTCCGACACAAGCGTACCCTATACTTTGGCCGATCCAGCTGGAAGCAGTGCATCTTACACGGCAAACTTGAATCAACAAGCTGCACCTGATGACGATACTGCGGATGGTGTATCGTGGGAAACCATCAGCGGCGCCTACACCATTACGGGCAATACGCTGACAGTTACGATCCTTGACACATCCATGACCGGCTACATCATTGCCGATGCCATTAGGATCCAGAGATAAAATGTCTATTTACAGGCGTGGTCACGATAGGATTGTGTGGCCACTTTGTTTTTTTAACACCCTGCTTGATTCGAAAGCTCTCACTGGAATACTGGGTGATGACCTTGTTCATCTCTGGGCATCTGTTTGATGCTATGATCGAGACCTCGCAATACCTGTCGGGGTTTCGACCTTGCAAGATGGCACACACAAATCCGGTCGGGGTTCGCTGGCGGTTGTGCTGGTTTTGCCGATCGTCTTGGCGGCGGGTGTGCTCTTCACGTTGCGTGGGCCGGTGCGGGCGATGGAACGGTCGAACGATTACCGGGTGATCTACGCCGCAAGCCGGGCGTGGTGGACGGGGCGGTCGCCTTACGGGTTCGACTCGCTCTTGCGGGTGCTTCGGGACGCGGGTTGGCCCGGCAATGTCCAACCGGGAGACGGGCTTGTGGTGGACAAACCTCCGGGGGACAAACTTCCGGGGGGCAAACTTCCGGGGGGGCCGGGGGACAAACTTCCGGGGGGGCCGGGGGATGAGGGGTTTTTGTCGATGTATCCGCCGACCACGTTTGTGGTGATGGGGCCGGTGGCGTGGTTGGGGTGGTCGCTGTCCAAGACCGTGTGGGTGGGGGTGAACGTGCTGCTTTTTGGGGGGGCGGTCTTTTACCTGCTCAGGCGGACGCCGCTTGGAACGCACACGGCGACGGCTTGCGTGTTCATCGCGCTGGCGCTGGCGTGGGCACCGATCCACGCGAACATCTCGCAGGGGCAACTGGGCATCCTCGCGGCGGTGACGGGCGGTGTGGGGTTGCTGATGGCGGAACGCAAGAAGTGGTTCTTACCGGGGGTGCTTGTAGGAATATCGATCGCGGTCAAGCCGCAGGTGGGCTTATTGCTGTTGCCGGGGTTGGCGCTGCTGCGCAACTGGCGGGCGCTGGGGTTTGCGTGTGGCGTGATCGGCCTCATCACCGTCATCGGTGTGCTCCGCCTTGAGGCCACGACGCCGGGGTGGGTGGACCAGTTGCGTGCCAACCTCGACCTGTTCCGCAACGGGCAGTTCGGCAGCGCCACGCGCAGCGCCCCCTACCGCATGCAGATGCTCAACCTCCAATACCCCCTGCTGCAGCTTGTCGACGCGCAGCGAGTGATCGACCCGCTGGTCAAGGGGTTGACCGCTGTGCTGGCCGGCGTCGTGGCGGTGTCGGCGTGGCGCAGGCCGACCGCGGGGCACACGCTGCTCCTGTGCAGCGCATTGTTATCCCTGATGCTCATGGGTGTCTACCACCGTGTCTACGACGCGGCGGCGCTGCTGTTCCCGCTTGCGTGGGCGCTCTTGCCCGATCAAAGAACGCTCAAGCTCAGAATCTGGGCGTGCGCATTTCTCACAGCCTTCCTCACACCCGGCGGGCCGATGCTGACCGTCGTGGCGCAGCGCGGTTGGATTCCCGCTTTCGTCACGGGGTCGGTGCTGTGGGAAACGGTGATCCTGCCCTACCAGGCGTGGGCGCTATTCGGCTTGACGGTCACACTCGTCGTCGCGTGGGTCACACGGCACACGCCGATAAACTCCGATAACCCTTCGCCGATGCCGGCTTGACCGGATCGCACGCACCTGAGCCCTATTGCACGCAACCTTTTGTTGATTGACCGGGCCATCGGGTCGATCTTGAAATTGATCGGGACGCGCGGGCAAGCGAACCGAACGGTTCGCGCGTTGTTCATGGATTGCTCACACCTGCCCACGGGTGTGCGAGTCGATAGAATCTGGGCTTGAACACGGGCAAGATCGGCCCAACCCGCGAAGGGGCCGCGGCGCAGAGACGACGGCATGGATAAACTCCTGATCACAGTCATCTACCTCACGCTCAACGAGGAGCACCACCTCGCCGAGTCGCTCAAGACGGTCCTGCCCTGGGCGCAGCGTGTCTTCATCGTCGACAGCTACAGCAACGACCGCACGGTCGACATCGCACTCGAGCACGGCGTGGGCATCGTCCAGCGCGGGTTTACCAACTTCGGCGACCAGTGGAACTGGGCGCTGGACAATCTCCCGATCGAGACGGACTGGACACTCAAACTCGACCCCGATGAACGCGTGACGACGCCGCTGCGTGACGAGATGGCCACGCTCATGTCCTCACCCACGACGCACCACGGCTACGCCTTCCGCAGGCGGCTGTGGTTCATGGGCAAGCCGATGCACCAGACGCAGTGGGTCACACGCCTCTGGCGGACGGGACGCTGCCGATTCTCCGACGTGCTGGTCAACGAGCACCCCGTGGTCGAGGGCGAGGTCGGACGACTGCACTCGACCATCGAACACCTCGACAGCATCAACCTGCACGAGTGGGTCCGCAAGCAGAATTTCTACACGACGCTGACCGCCATCGAGATGGCCAACCGCCCGAAGCGCGACCCGGACGCGCGGTTGTTCGGTTCGTCACAGCAACGCAGAACGTTCCTCAAACAGGTCTACTACCACCTGCCCTTCCGCTACCAACTGCTCTACGCCTACCTGCTTCTTGGTCAACTGGCGATCCGCGACGGGGCGACCGGCATGGCGTGGGCCAAGCTGCGCACGATGGTTTACCGTCTCGTGGAATACAAGCGCAAGGAGATGCTCACAACCGGGCTTGTCCCCGTGCTCCCGAAGATGCCGCACGGCGAGCCGGATGAGCGGATCACGCGAAGCGAATTGCAACTGCGTGTGCTGGAGAAGGAAAAAGCCCAAGCCGGCACAGCCCAACCGTCGCATGGGAAGGCCCACTCTTTCGCTGGGAAAACCACGGACCGAATCCGCCTCGCGGTCAACGCCGTCTCTCTCGCGCCCGGCGGCGGCATGACCGTGCTGCTGGGCTACCTCAAAGCCTGGCACGACATGGACTCGCCGCTTGACGTGACGGTCTACGCCTCTCGGCAGAGTGTCATTGATGCCATCGAAAAGTTGGGGTTGAACACCGATGTCCGCAGGTATGCGTACGGCCGGGCCAGCTCGGTGCGGTTCTATCTGCAACAGACACGGTTAGGCACGTTGCTGGCACGGGACGGCGCACAGGTTGTCTTGAGCACCAACGCGGGCCTGCGTCATTGCGCCCTGCCGCAGGTCGTGCACCACCAGAACCTCTACCGCCTGCGTCACCGGACGCTGTGGGATTTCCGCAAAGACCTCGGGCAGGGCCTGCAAAGAGTCGCAGCCGAAGCCGTCCGCGATGTGGCGGCGCGCAGGTCGCTGCGTGAAGCGCAGGCCAACGTCTACATCTCGCAGAACCTCAAGGACCAGATGGACCTCGTGCAACGCGCTCGCCACGGCAACGGCGTGGTGATCTACAACGGCATCGACCAGTCGCTGCTCGACGCCGCGGCGAGTTATCAACCCACCTCGCTCGAAAAATCGTTCCACATCATTGCCATTCAGGGCTCGGCGGTCCACAAGGACAACCCCACGCTGCTCAAGGCCGTGGCCGGCGTCATCCAGCAAAGGCCCAGCGACCCGTGGCGCCTGACCATCGCGGGCGACGGGTCGTGGGACAGAGAAAAATCCATGCTGCGCGAGATGGGCATTGCCGACCGTGTGACTTTCGCCGGCTACCTCTCGACCGATCAGCTCGACCCGATCATCCGCAAGTCGCTGTGCCTTGTGTTCCCGAGCTGGCTCGAAGCCTTTGGCATCCCGCCGTTGGAGGCGATGTGTCGCGGGTGTCCGGTCATCGCGGCAAACGCCACGGCGATCCCCGAGATCGTCGGCGACGCGGCGCTGCTGGTGCCCCCCAGGAATCCCGAGGCCTTCCGCGACGCCATCCTGTCACTCGCGGACAACCCCGAACTGCGGCGCAGCCTGATCGGAAAAGGCCTCGAACGCGTCCAGCACTTTTCGTGGAACAACTCGGCCGACCAGATGCTCAAAGTCATCCAGAACACCGTGAGGGAAACTTCTCCCTGATGCCTCTTCATTCGCGAGCCTGTATACCGGGGTGTGCTCGTCCAACATGACCTCGACACACCATGAAACAGATCATCCAATCCTACCGCACCGGTGAACTCTGGCTGGCCGACGTGCCCGCGCCCGCGCTCAAGTCGGCAGGCGTCGTCGTGCGGACCGCGTCGAGCCTCGTCTCGGCCGGCACCGAACGTATGATCCTCGAACTGGCCAAGAAGAGCCTCATCGGCAAGGCCCGCGCCAGGCCCGACCTCGTCAAGCAGGTCCTGGCCAAGATCAAGACCGACGGCTTCACGCAGACCATGTCCAAGGTCTTTGCCAAGCTCGACACGCCGATCACGCTCGGGTATTCCTGCGCGGGGACCGTCACCGAAGCGCCGCGCGACCTGGCCGACTTCACCGTGGGCGACCGCGTCGCCTGTGCCGGGGCCGGCTACGCAACCCACGCGGAATACAACTACATCCCACGCAACCTCTGCGTGAAAATCCCCGACGGTGTGGGCTTCGACGACGCCTCCTTCACGACCGTCGGCTCGATTGCCATGCAGGGTGTGCGACAGGCCGACCTGCGTCTGGGCGAGTGCGTAGCGGTGATTGGGTTGGGTCTGATCGGCCTGCTCACCGTACAGATGCTCAAGGCCTCGGGCTGCCGGGTGATCGGCTTTGACCTCGATCCATCCAAGTGTGCGCTGGCCAAAGAACTCGGAGCCGACGCCGCGACGAACGACGACCCGCTTGCCGCCGCGGAAAACTTCAGCCGGGGCATGGGCGTCGACGCCGCGATCATCACCGCCGCCACGCCCTCGAACGGCCCGATCGAAACCGCCGCTGAGATCGCCCGCACCAAGGGCCGGGTCGTGATCGTCGGACTGGTCGGTATGGACATCCCGCGCGACCCGTTCTACAAAAAAGAACTCGACCTTCGCCTCTCCATGTCCTACGGCCCCGGCCGATACGACCCGACCTACGAAGAGCGCGGCATCGACTACCCCTTTGCCTACGTCCGGTGGACCGAGCAGCGCAACATGCAGAGCTTTTTGCAGCTCATCGCCGAGGGTAAAGTCACCCCTTCAAAGCTCATCACCCATCACTTCGACATCGACAAGGCGCTCGACGCTTACAACCTGTTAGAGGGCAAGCCCAACGCCCAGGGCGTGACCGAGAAATACCTGGGGATCGTCATCCAATACCCTCAACCCACCGCGGCGGATGAAAAGCCCGTCAGACGCATCGAGATCAAGCCTCTTGCCGGGGGGAATTCTGTGGGAACTTCCGGGGGCAAGATTGGCGTCGGCTTCATCGGCGCGGGGAACTTTGCCAAGAGTGTGCTCATCCCGGCGCTTGTCAAGAGCGAATCGGCGCGTCTGGTCGGCGTCGCCACCGCCACGGGCATCAGTGCCGAGGAAGTCGCCCGCAAGCACGGCTTTGCCTACGCCAGCACCGATTACCAGCAACTGCTCAACGACAAGGATGTCTCAGCCGTCTTCGTGGCCACGCAGCACAATTCCCACGCGAAGTTCGCATGCGAAGCGCTTGCCGCCGGCAAACACGTCTTTGTCGAGAAACCCCTGTGCATCCGGCCCGAAGACATCGAGCGTTACCAACAGGTGCTCGCCGAGGCCTCGTCCGCGGGGGGCTCGCCCTGCCTGATGGTCGGGTTCAACCGCCGGTTCTCGCCCCACGCCGCGGCGCTGCGCAAGGCCTTTGCCGGTCGTGCCACGCCGATGGTCGTCAGCTACCGCGTCAACGCCGGCGTCATCCCGCGCAATGTCTGGGTGCAGGACCCCGAGGTCGGCGGCGGCCGCATCGTGGGCGAAGTGTGTCACTTCGTCGATTTCTGCGAGTCGGTCATCGGTTCGCAGCCCGTGCGTGTCTACGCCTCATCGATCCAGAGTGACAACGCCCAGGTCGTCCCGCAGGATTCGATCGTCATCACGATCAACTACGCGGACGGCTCGCTGACCACGATCCAATACCTCGCGCACGGTTCAACGCTCGTGAGCAAGGAGTATGTCGAAGTCACCGCGGACGGCGTGACGGCTGTGCTCGACAACTTCCGTCGGACCGATTTTCATGGCTCGAAGACCCCACCGGTCAAGGGCGCACAGGCCAAGGGTTTTGCCGAGGAAATCGGGGCGTTTCTCGGGGCGACGCGCGGCGGCGACTGGCCCATCGACTGGCAGAGCATCCTCCGCACAACTCGGCTGACCTTTGCCGTCGGGCAGTCGCTGCGCGAGCTTCGGCCCATCGACCTCGACCCATCGACATGAATCTTTCCCAACTGGCCAGACTGCTGCGGACGGTCCGCCACCTGCGCGCAACACAGGTCGCTGCGCAGGTGTCGCATCGGCTGCGTCACCGTCTGCCGGGACAGCGTATCCCGCGGGCAGGTGAGGCGCCGCCGTGGCCGGGCGTGCGGTGGGAACCGGTCACCGACTGGCTTGCGCCTTCAGGCACGCCCGCTACGGCGCAACAAATTGTGAGTGGTGAGTTGTGTTTCCTGAATGACCTGAGACTCGTCGGCTTCCCGCCACGTTGGGACCAGCCCGACGCGCCCAAGCTCTGGCGATACAACCTGCACTACATGGAGTATCTCTGGACCCTCGACGAGCGCGATGCGCGCAGACTTGTTGCGGACTGGATCGACAACCACCCCTGCCACAAATCAGCCGAGGGATGGGAGCCGTACCCCACTTCGTTGCGGGTGATGAACTGGTGTGCCTTGTTTTTTGGCAAGTGGAAACAAGCCACGCTCGGCGATGCCGCGTGGCGCGACAGACTCTGGCGCAGCCTCTGGCAGCAGGCGACGTGGTTGAGCGGGCACCTCGAGTACCACCTGCTGGGCAACCACCTGATGGAAAACGCGGTGGCGCTGGCGATTGTCGGCGCCTGTTTCGACGGGCCATCAGCCAAGCCCTGGTTGGCAACCGCGTGCGGCATCCTCGACCGTGAATTGCCCGAGCAAATCCTCGACGACGGCGGCCACTTCGAGCGGTCACCGATGTACCAGTCGCGCATGGTCTACGCGCTGGCGTTGATGCGCAACACCGGCAACGCCGAGCTGGCCACGCGCGTGGGCCGCTATCTCACAAGCATGACCGACGCGCTGACCGCCACCACGCTGCCCGACGGACACATTGCGCTATTGAATGACTCGGCACTGGGCATCTACCCCGAGCCCGCGGCGCTGCGGGACTGGGTCGGTCGCGTCACGGGGCAAACGCTTTCGCCGCAAACCGAAGGCGTCTGGCAACTGCCGCACACCGGGTACTACGGCGCACGCAACGCAAAAGGCGACGCGGTCATCTGCGACGCGGCCCCGATCGGCCCCGATTACCTGCCCGGTCACGCACACGCCGACACCTTCACCTTCGAGCTTTGTTTCGAGGGCCAGCGCGTCATCGTCGACGCCGGCAACTTCGATTACCTGCACTCGGACATGCGCCGCTACTGCCGATCAACCCAAGCGCACAACACCGTCGAACTCAACGGGCAAGACCAGAGCGAGATGTGGGGCGCGTTCCGTGTGGGCCGACGGGCGCACGTGCGTGACGTGCGTTTCACTGAGCGTGAGACTGGCTTCACACTCGGCGGCCACCACGACGGCTACCACCACCTCGCGGGCAAGCCCACGCACAAACGACACTTCACCTGGCACCAAGACGGTGTCCTGCTCGTGCGCGACACCGTCGAATCCGCTGTGGATGTTCCTGTCGCAACACGGATGCACCTGCACCCCGACTGCGCCGCCGAACAGATCGACGACCACAAAATCCTTGTACGATGGGATGCGTCGTCCGTGGTGATCGTCTTCACGGACAACCTGCGCCTGTCAATGGAAACGGGGTGGTACTGCCCGCAATTTGGCCGGCGGATCGAGAACACGGCCATCGTTGCCCGGGCCCAAGCCGACGCCCCCCGTCACGGATCGGCGTTTTGCCTCGCCCGTGGCCATGACGCGGGCCCGTTGACGCTAGAGGAAGGAATCGCCATCGATGGCCGAGCGTACCGCTGGTAAATCCGTTCTGTTTTTTACGCACTACTTCCCGCCGGAGTCCAACGCGCCGGCCTCGCGCGTCTACGAGATCACCAAGCGCTGGGTCCGCGAGGGCTGGAAGGTCACCGTCATCACCTGCGCGCCCAACGCCCCGGCGGGCAAGCTCTTCGAGGGCTACCGCAACCGCCTCTGCCATCGCGAGACCCTCGAGGGCATCGATGTCATCCGCGTGTGGACCTACCTCGCACCCAACAAGGGCACCGTCCGTCGAATTTTGAACTACGTCTCCTACATGGTGGCCGCGTCGTTGCGGGGCTTGTTTGTGAAGCGTCCCGACATCGTCATTGCCACCAGCCCGCAGTTTTTCTGCGGGTGGGCGGGGGTGATCGTGAGCAAGCTCCGACGGCTGCGCTTCGTGCTCGAAATCCGCGACATCTGGCCCGAATCCATCGTCACCGTCGGCGCCATGCGCAAGGGTCGGCTCATCCGGTTCCTCGAATGGCTCGAACTGAAGATGTACGCCGCGGCCGACCACGTCGTCACCGTCGGCGACGGGTACCGCAAGGTGCTCATCGGCAAAGGCGTGGCGGAACAGGACATCACCGTCATCAGCAACGGCGTCGACCGCGAATTGTTCTCGGAGGTACCGGCTGATGTTTCGTTGATCGAGAAGCACAACCTGCAGGGCAAGTTCGTCTGTTCCTACATCGGGACGATCGGCATGGCGTGCGGTCTGGAAGTGGCGCTGCGTGCGTCAAAATTGCTCGCTGACCGCGGTCGAAACGACATTGTCTTCCTGCTCGTGGGCGACGGGGCGCACCGCGAGGCGCTCGAGAATCAGACGCGGGAGCAGCAACTGACCGACCGTGTGATCTTCACCGGCAGGCAGGACAAGTCCCTGATGCCGGCTTATCTGGCGCTCTCCGGCGCGGCGCTGGTGCATCTTCACAAGACGGACCTGTTTGCCACGGTGATGCCGTCGAAGATTTTCGAGTCCGCCGCGATGGCGCGGCCGATTATCCTGGGCGTCACGGGTTTTGCGGCCGATTTCATCCGTACTGCCGGGGCCGGCATCTGCATCGAGCCGGAGAACGCTGAGCAATTGGCCGACGCGGTGGTGAAACTCGCCGACGACCCCCAGCTTGCCAGGCGATACGGCGAGCAAGGCCAGGCCTATGTCTTCAAGCACTTCGACCGCGATCGGCTGTCGGCGGATTACCTTGAACTGCTCGAGCGGCTGACCGCCCTTCCATAATCCCGGTTCAACGTCGCGGTCGGCCTCCATCTCGCTCGTGACACGCACGACTTTCCGGTACAGCGGGTCGGCTTCGCTACGCATCCGGCAATTCGCCCATGCGGACCGCGAGCTTCGGTACATATTTTCATAAGACGTAAATATCTTCTAATCAATTGTTTGCTCCCGCTTGAAATCAATAAAACAATTGATAATCTCTCAAGCCACTCTCTTGCTACGGGGTTATTCCCCATCATTCAGCAATCTGACAAACGGAGATGCGGATCATGACAAGTCTTGATCGATTCAGGCGGACGATGCGCAAAACGGTCGGTATTCGTCGGGGGCAATCGGGTTTCGCGGGGGTTGAGGAGCTCGAGCCACGCACGCTGTTCTCCGGCACGTCCATCGACATTGAGAAGTTTGTCCCGTTTGATGTCAGCAACAACTGGTCATACGACACGACCGGGACCTTCGGGCCCGGCACGCTGGATGTCTACGTGTATGGGCAGCAAAACATCGATGGCACGGACACGCAGGCGGTTTCCATCTCGCCGGGGCTTATCAACGACTACGAAGAGCGGTACATGACCGTGGATTCCACCAACGGTCTGAAGATGTACGCGTGGTACCTCGAAGACCCCGATGAATCGCACTATGTCTACGCCGACGCCCCGATCACACTTCTGCCGGCCAACCCCGTGATCGGCACGACCTACAGCTTCTCAAGCAACCTGACGTGGGTAGGGGTTTCGGGCGATGCCGAGGGGCTTACCGCAAACGGTGAGCTCACCAACGGCCAGGCGACCGTCTACGCTCAACAGATCATCAGCACACCCTACGGCAGTTTCAGTGCCTACCAGTTCGATTTCAGTTTCAACATCAGCGGGACGAACAACAGCACCTACTCGGTCGCGGGTGCCGATGCCGAGACGTGGTGGCTGGTCGAGGGTCTTGGGCCGGTGAAAATCACGGGGTCTTATTCTGAAAACAGCAACGTCTATGGCTACTACGAAAACAATTTTCAGGCTTTGCTGACCGACTCAAGTCTGCTCTATGGCCTTGAATTCGGCGACGCCCCCGAATCCTACGGCACCACGTTCGCTTACGACGGTGCGCGACACGGCAACGATTTCTCAACCTACCTGGGGAGCTACGCCGGCTTTGACAGCAATGGCCAGCCCTCCAGCGACGCTTCGGCTGACGACGGCGACGACGGTGTGACGTTCCTGACTGCGCTCACGACAGGGTCCGACGCCACCGTCCGCGTCAACGCCTCTGCCTCGGCGTACCTCAACGCGTGGATCGACTTCAACGCCGACGGCGACTTCAATGATGAGGGCGAACAGATTGTCGTCGACGGCAACCTCTTTTCCGGGGACAACGATCTTCTGATCAATGTGCCCGATACCGCGGTGGAAGGCACGACTTTCGCGCGTTTCCGCTACAGCACGCAGACCGGCCTTGCCCCCACCGGTTTTGCCATCGACGGCGAGGTCGAGGACTACCAGGTCACGCTCGTATCACCCTCGACCACACGCACCGACTTCAACGCCGACGGCTACGACGACGTCGTCTTCCGCAACTCGTCCAACGGTCAGAACATCCTCTGGCTCATGCAGGGCGCGTCGAAGGTCGGCTCCGTCGGTTTGCCCACCGTGGCCGACACACACTGGACCATC
>WGMF01000036.1 GCA_016125215.1 Phycisphaera sp. | reverse complement strand
TCGTACACGATCTCATGCGCCGCATGACCCACAAGGTCCCGAGCGCCCATAGCTGATTGACCGCTGCCAACCCCGACCGACCCACCCGCCGGACCCCCCGGACAACCCCACGCGGGTTGACAAGTCGCTACATAGCTAAAACCGAGCAGGGCTTGGCACCGGGGTTTTCCGCGACGGGGTCTGGTGTTCATGCCTGGATACCTGAAAAGAACACCGTGGGGCAGCGCAAAATCTCCCCGAAGATCTTCATCCCGGCATCAGCGTACACATCGCCGGCGGCTCATCAGCAGGCCACCAATGCCCAGCAGCGCCAGCGACGCCGGCTCGGGGACGACCGAGCCGAAGCGGATCTCGGACAGGCCCATGTAGGCGTTCGAGCCCTGGATGTAGATGTTGCTGAGCTTGATGTTCGTCACACCTGTCTGCGCGGTGAAGGTCTTGGACTGGACGGCGATCTCGTTGTTCACATGGGGGTAATCCGCGCCGACAAAGTTGCCGAGTGTCGCGCCGGTGATGGTCACAGGGTAGGTCGCGCCGTTGTCGGTCGAGAAGGAGATGTCGAAGGTCTTCAGGGCGCGTGTCGGGTTGTCGCCGCTGCGGTCGTAGTTCCAGATGTGGACGGCATCGACGTCGTAAGCTCCGCCGAGGTTGAAGGTCAGCACCTCGGTCGTGCTCCACCAGTTCGTGCCGTCGTTCATGTTGACCGCGCCGTTGGCGCTGAGCCAGTAACCGGCGCTGTCGGAGTCGATGTCGTGGGTCTCGCTGAGGATGTCACCACTGAGTCCGTTTGAACTCAGGTCGCTGCCGTTGATCGCGTAGGTGATCGTGCGTGACCCGCCGATGGTCGAGGTGGAGGTCGCACTCGTCGGTGTGATGACGCCTGCCTGAACCGAGCCGACGCCGAATAGAAGTGCCGAAAGGAAGGCAGTGCCTGTTGTTTTAGTAGTCCACATTTTGAAGACCTCCTATTGCTTCCAGGAAAGGACGTTTTAATCAGAGAGATCGCATTGATCCTCGAACTGCAAATGGCTTGCATATGCAAAATACCACCAGACTGCGGTGCGTCAATCGTAAAATTGCGAATATTTGCTAGTATTTTTGCGCCGATTAAGCTGGTCTTGTTGGTCAATCGGTTGCCTTCTGACGGCGTTGGGTTGGGCTGACGCCGAAGGCTTCACGGAAAGAGCGACAGAAGTAGGTGTGGGACTTGAACTTAAACATCTGGGCAATCTCGCCTACGGGCAGGGCGGTCTGGTCGATCAACTCCCTGGCTTTTTCTAACCGCCTTTTCTGCAGGACATGATTGATCCCGCGGCCAAGCTCCCGGTTGAAGGCTTTTTCCAGTGTTCGCCGTGACATGATCAGATGCCGGGCGATCTGTTCAACGGTGAGGTCTTCGGTGATGTGATCCCACATGAACCGCAACGCCCGCACCACCACGGGGTCTGACGCCGCGAGGACGTCGGTGCTCTGCCGTGTCACGATGCCCGCAGGCGGAAGCATCACGGTGGTCTTCTCCAACACCTCGCCGACCATGAGACGGCTGAGCATCTCCACCGCGGTCCGTGCGATAAGCGCATGGTCGGCTGCCACGGAGGAGATCGGTACCGTCACGCTCTTGCACACGAACCTGTCGTTGCCGATGCCCAGCAGCGCCACGTCCTCCGGCACACGCAAGCCGGCCTCGATGACCCAATCGCAGTAGTGGTCCGCGATGAAGTCACTAAAACAGAGCAGGCCCACGGGTTTGGGCAGACTGGCGATCCAATACGTGAACTCGTCCTGGCGGACACGCCACAAGTCCCGCTCCGGTGTGACGAGCGGTTTGAGTTTTTGGATATTGAGCCGACGAAGGTGGCACTCGATCCCCAGACCCTTTGCGTGCGAGGCAAATGCGTCGAACATGTGCCGGTCGTATTCCCACGGCTCACGACCGACGTACGCCACGTGCTTGAAGTCGCGCTGGGCAAAGTGATCGACCGCCAGCCGGCCAACCTCCGGCCGATCGGTCATGACCGCCGGCACAAGGTGGTCGTCAAAGTGCGGGAACATCCCCAGACGGACCACGGGCACGCCTCGCCCGAGCAGGCTTTTTACGATCGGGTCATCGGGTAATTTCGTGACCAGCGCACCGCGTATATCGAGTTGTGACGGCAGGTGCCCGCTGAACTTGGCCAGGTTCTTGAATTGCCAATGGTGTTGCTCCGCAAGTTCGAGCAGGTGGGGCACCACCTCGGATGTGCTGGGGATGTCCACGGCGATCGGCGTGGGGTCCCGCCGAGGACCGGTCAGGTTGGAAAGCGAGATTTCGCCGATGGCCATGCCATGAGCGTAATACGACCCCAACGGGACAACAAGATGAAACGTGACCCCGCCGCAGGCGTGTGAATCAAGCCCCGCTCACACGCCGCGTCGGGGCCGGCTCACGCTCGAGGTCGGCATCGACGAGCTTGGCATACATCCGGGCACGCAGCGACGCAGACGCCCCGTCGTAGAAAAGATTCTTCAATTCATCGGGGTCGTTCTGGAGGTCGAACAACTCGCCCCAGTCCGACCGACCGCGATAGACCGTGAGCTTGTAGCGGTCGGTAATCAGCGTGCGCAGGTGGACCGCCGAGCCGTTGTGGTGGTTCTCGACGATCGTCCAGTCGCGCGGTTTCGCACCGGGCTTGTCCGTCCAGACATCCAACTCGCTTCGGCCCTGCATCCACAACGGCGTCTCGACGCCCGCGGCCTCAAGAAACGTCGGGGCGTAATCGGCGAGCGACTGCAGCGCATCACTCGTCTTGCCCGCAGGGATGTGGCCCGGCCACCCGGCGATCATCGGCACACGGATCACGTCGTCGTAATGGAAAGGCCCCTTGGCAACCAAGCCGTGCTGACCGAGGAAGTGGCCGTGGTCCGTGGTGAAGACGATCAGCGTATTGTCGAGTTGCCCCAACTTTTCGAGTGTGTCGAGCGTGGTCCCGATCATCGCGTCCATGAAGGAGATCATGCCGTAGTAGATCGCAACCGACTTACGCAGTTGCTCACGGCTCAAAGTCTTGCCCTCGACCCAGTGGGTGTGGTAGCCGTGGTTGCCCTTGCCGTCTTCGTTGAAGACTTTCCAGTCGGCTCCGGGCTGCTGCGTCATGCGGTGGGGCAGGGGCATGTGCTCGAACTCGCCTTCGATAAACTTCCCGAGCTCGCTGTCCATGTCGTCGGGGTTGTACAGGCTTGCCCACGGCTCGGGCACACAGTAGGGCGGGTGCGGGTCGTGGTAGCTGCTCCAACAGAAGAAGGGTTGTTTGGCTTTGACCGATTCCTCGATCATCGCGTTCGTGCGCACCGCGGTCCACGTGGTGTAGTGGTACTCCTGCGGGATTTGCCAGTGCATTTTCTCCCGCCACCCGTAACCCGGTCCTTTGTAGTTCGAGGGCGCCAGCGTGCCGTCCTCCGGCGTGTCGCGGACACCGTCGCTGCGGACGTGGAAATATTTGCGCCAGTCTTTGAAGCCCTGTTGCTCCATCCACAGCGCGTAGTGCTGGCCGGCGTGGCCCTCGTCGCCGTGCATGCGCCCGAGTTCGACGTGGTCAAAGCCGTACCAAGGGGACTTGGTTTCGTTGAAGGTCCGCCAGTAATCCAGGTCGCGCAGCCGTGGGTAGGATTCGCTGCTGTCGACTTCGTCGGTGCTCTTGAGCGGCTCGAAGTGCGCCTTGCCGATGAGCGACGTACGGTAGCCGGCTTGTCGCAGGACGTTCGTCACGGTGGGCACGTCTTCGGGAAGCTTGGTGCCCAGCGTGTAAGCCCCGTGCGCGCTGGGCCACATGCCCGTGAGCAGCGACGCACGGCAGGGGGTGCAGGTGGGATTGGTGCAGTACGCCCGGTCGAACCGCGTGCCCATCTTGGCCAGGCGGTCGAGGTTGGGCGTCTTGATCTTCGGGTTGTTCGTGCCGAGCGTGCGCCAGTGCTGCTGGTCGCTGGTGATCAGAAGGATGTTGGGTTTGTTTGATGATCCGGTCATGGCATCAGGATAGCGGAGTATCGTTAAGGGTGTGGCGGCCCGGGCCGAGCACGCGGTCCCCGCTACCCGGCAGGCGCAGCACGGCTTGCACCGAATCGGGGATGTCGAGTTCGAGGTGCAGCGGCTTGCCCGGCGTGCTGTCGAGTTTCATCGTGATCGACCCGCGCACCGTGGGGAGTTTGATCTCGGCGTGTTCGAGCGAACCGGGCTGTGGCTGGATGAGCACCTTCTTGTATCCGGGTTCGAGCGGTCGGATGCCCATGAGGTAGCGCGGGACGATGTTGCAAGGCGCCGCCCCCCACGCGTGGTTCCAGTCGAGGTTGTTCTTGTATTTCCAGTCCCAGGCTTCGAGCGTCATCGTCGAACCGACCGCGATCATGTTCCACCACGACCGGTCGTGCGTGGCGGTCATGAGGCTCAAGGCGAAGTCGGCTTCACCCGCAAGGCAGAGCGCTTCGAGCAGGTATTGCGCACCATACACGCTGCACGCCATGCCGCGCGATTTGATGAACTCGACCACCCCCGGAAGGCGATCATGGGGGACAAGGTCGAAAGCCAGCGGGAACATGTTGGCGTGCAGCGAGGCGTGCGCGCCGCCCTCGCCGTCCACGTAAACACCACGCTCTTTGTCGAACAACAACCCGTTGAGTCGTGCCCGGACACGCCGGGATTGCGTCTCGAAACGCGAGGCGTCTTCCTGTCGACCGATAGCCCGCGCGATCTTTGCCATCACCTCCAGGGCGTGCGCGTGGAAGGCGTTGACCACGGTGTTGATCGGGAGCATCTCGCAATCGTCTCGCTCGCCGACTCCCCCCTGGGTGAACGAGCCGGGCGGCCAATCGACAATATCGCGCAGCGGTTTGCCCAGGTGCAGCGCCGTGAGCAGATCTTCCGTCACCAGACCGGTCTGCGTGGAGATCAGCCCGTCCTCGCGTGCAAGGCTTTCAAGCGTCCGCAACCGCAGGTCGTCGTAGTGCGTCCTCAAGAACCCGTCGTCGCCGGAGTAGAGATATTCCGCCCACGCCATCATCGGCATGTGCAGTTGCCACTCGGTCGGCCAGGTCGGGTGCATGACGAGGTGTTCGAGCGTGGCCCGGCCGATGCCGAACTCGGTGTCGACGCAGTAGTGGCCCAACTGATTGATATATGCGTCGGCCTCGTAGGCGATGCGCTCGCGGTCGCCATCGACGTAGACTCCGCAGAAGCTCGTGGCCTTCATGGTGTATAGACACATATCCCAGACCGCGTTGAGCACGTTGTCACTCGATGCGAAAGAGGCGGCGGCATCGTCGAACGGATAGTGCGCCGCGAGTTGGCGGATGTCACCGATCTTCAAACTTCCGGGGGCGGCCGGCTCGATCTCCGCGTAGCGAAACGGGATCACCTCACCGACATGCGCGGGCA
Organism: Phycisphaera sp.; assembly: GCA_016125215.1. Taxonomy (GTDB): domain Bacteria; phylum Planctomycetota; class Phycisphaerae; order Phycisphaerales; family Phycisphaeraceae; genus RI-382. The sequence continues at coordinate 43,467 of WGMF01000036.1, read as the reverse complement.
TAAGCACCGCCTGTTCGCCGGTGTTGCGGGCGTCGGGTGGGATGGCGAGCGTGTAGGACCTTCTTCCGGGGGTGAGGGTCAGGGGGCAGGCGCGGTAGCGGATGCAACCGGGCGGTACCCGGTCGAGCGTGTTGGGGCCTGCGAGTTTTTCACCGAGGTGGACCGTGACGGTCTGCTCGACTTCCGAGTCGAGCGTGAGTTCGAGTGTCCCGAACACAGCCCGTTCGAACGCGATGAATGGGGTGCCGTCTGGCCTGTGCGTCACCTTCTGGGGCTTGTTGCGTGTTTGAACGATGTCTTTGCGTTCGATCATGCGGCAAATGGTATCGTCCGACGCACGAACGTGGTATCACGTTCAGGTCTTCCGCCGGTGCCGTAGTTGGTCCAGGGCGACGGCGACGATGATGATCGCGCCGATGACGACCTCCTGCACCCACTTGGGCCAGCCGGCCTGCTGCGTGCCGGCGTAGAGCGTGCCGATGATCAGCGCGCCGATGACGGTGCCGTTGATCGACCCCGCGCCGCCCATGAGGCTTGCGCCGCCGATCACGCAGGCGGCGATGATGTAGAGTTCGTACATCTGTGCCCCGGTGGGTTGGCCGAGGTTGAGCTTGGAAAACTCGAGCACCCCTGCCAGCCCCGCAAACATGCCCGCCAGGGCGTAGACGATGATCTTCGTGCGCACGACGGGCACGCCGCACAGCCGGGCGGTGTTTTCGTTGGAACCGATGGCGTAGATGTGTCTGCCGAGCTTCGTGTACCGCAGCAGCCCCGCCGCGAGCAGCGCCGCCACGAGCGTGAGCCAGACGCCGACCGGCGCGACCTGCCAGTTGAACTGCGACCAGGAGAGCTTCTGGATCGGGTACATCAGCTCACGGTAGAGCGCGTTGTCGGGCGGGTTGATCTCACGGTTCTCAGCGACGCCCTTGGCCAGCCCGCGGATCATCTGCAACGAGCCGAGTGTGACGATGAAAGGCACCAGCCGCAGGGCGGTGATGAGGATGCCGTTGATCGAGCCGACGATCGCCCCCGACGCGGCGCCTGCTAAAACAGCCGCCACGCACCACAGCGCCCCGACGTGTCCGTCGCTGCCGACCGGCGCCGCCCGAAGGACCATCGCGGTAGAGACCATCGACAGCGCGATCGTCGAGCCGGCGGAGAGGTCGATGCCCGCGGTGATGATGACCATCGTCGCACCCAATGCGCCCATGGCAAAGACGGTGCTCTGGAGGAGGATGCCCTCGATGTTGCTCGGGCCGAAGAACGACCACGAACCGGTGTCGCTGTAGAGATAGACGCCAAAGCCGATGAAGATCAGCAGCAGCGCCGCAAGCCGACCGAAGGCTTCGAGGACCGAGCCAAGCCTGCGCAACGCGGGAGGGGAATCAAGATCAGCTTGTTGGGTGGAGGGGTGTTGAGTCATGTCTGATGTCTGATGTTTGATGTCTGATGTCGTGCCATATGATTGGAATATCGGTTATTGCTGATCGACCTCCGGTTGCAAGCGATCGGGCTAAATGTTGCTCCTGACTTCTAACTCCTCTCTCCTCTCCCCTCTCTCCTCTCTCCTCTCTCCTCTCACCTTCCCTGTTGTCCCGTGGCTTCGACCATCAGTTCGTGTTCGTTCCACTCTTTAACCTTGCGCGGCTGACCCAGCACGCCCCGGCTCATCACCGCGATGCGGTCGCACACGCCCAGCAGTTCGGGGAGGTAGCTGCTGACCATCAGCACCGCGCGGGGTTTGCGGCCCGTTGCGGGATCGCCCAGCGCCAGTTCGTCGATCAGCCTGTAAATCTGCGCCTTGGAGCCGACGTCGATGCCTCGCGTCGGTTCGTCGAGCAGCCACACGTCCGCGTCGTGGTGGAGCAGCCTGGCAATGGCGACCTTCTGCTGATTGCCCCCCGACAGGTCGCCGACGGCTTGGCCGGCTGAGGCACACTTGATGGGGACCTTCTCGATCCACGGCTGGGCCGCCCTGCGTTGTCGGCTGGGCATCACCGTGCGCATCGGGCCTAATCCCTCGAGGCGCGAGAGCGTCATGTTGTCCGCGATGCTCATGCCCAGCGCCAGGCCCTCGGTCTTGCGGTCTTCGCTGACCATGCCCACGCCCTGGCGCCAGCGCGTGGCGGGTGCCGCGCCGCCGATGTTTGCCATGACCTTGACCCGACCGCTGCGGGCTTGATCCAGTCCGAAGACCGTGCGCAGCAGTTCGGTCCGCCCCGCGCCGACGAGGCCTGCGATGCCCAGCACCTCGCCGCGGTGGAGCCTGAGCGAAGCGTCAATGGGTTTGACAGGCCCCGCAAGGTGGTCGATCTCCAGCACGACTTCGCCGGGCGTTCGGGGGGATCGGGGGTAGAGGTCCGTCACCTCGCGTCCGACCATCATGGCAATGATGCGGCCGTTGGGGACCTCGCCGACCTTCCCGCCGCCCACGGTCTGGCCGTCGCGCATCACGGTGAAATTGTCGCACACCTCGCGGACCTCTTCGAGGAAGTGGGAGATGTAGACGACGGCGTGTCCGGTGGCCTTGAGCTTGCGGATCAGGGTGAAGAGGTTGGCAATATCTTTGCGGGTGAGGCTGCTGGTCGGTTCGTCGAGCACGAGCACCCGGCAATCCATCGCCACGGCCCGGGCGATCTCGACGAGCTGCTGCTGCGCGATGGAGAGGTGGCCGACGATCGCGGTGGGTTGGACGTGGTCCAGCCCGACTTGATTGAGCGCATTGCGTGCGATGCGTCTGCACTCTGCCCAGCGCATGAACGGACCCGTCGTCGGTTCGATGCCCAGGAGGATGTTCTCCATCACCGTCAGGTGCGGGGCAAGGGAGAGTTCCTGGTAGATCATGGCCACCCCCTGCCGACGCGCGTGCAGGGGGCTGCGTGGGGCGTAGGATTGGCCGTCGAGCGCAAGCGTGCCACGGTCGGGGGCGTGTGCGCCGGAGAGCACCTTCATGAGCGTGCTCTTGCCCGCGCCGTTTTCCCCGATCAGGCCGTGGACCTCGCCGGGCTGGACCGACAGGTCGACGCCGCGCAGGGCCAGCGTTGCGCCGAAGCTCTTGTGCACGCCGTGCATCTCGAGGCGCGGTTTGAGCGCGTGTTGTGGGGGGACATCTAACATCGTGTTAGCATGACGCGGGACGGTGGTCGCCGGAGGAATGGTTTGCCGTTCGGGTGCCACTGACGGCTTGCCCGCCAGTGATACAGACGCACGATTTTTACACTGGCGGGCAGGCCGCCAGTGGCACACCATTCTTATCAAAGATTTACTTTTGCAGCGTCAGGACCTTGATGTCCGGGTTGTCGATGTTGTCTTTGTTGACGAGCGTGACGCCGGTGTTGACGAAAGCCTCGATCGGCTGGCCCCTGAGATAAGTGACCATGGTCTTGACGCCGAGGTAGCCCATGTTGACCGGGTCCTGCACGACGAGGCCTGCGATCTTGCCGTCGCGCACACCCTGGAGCAGGACATCGTGCGCGTCGAAGCCGATGAACGGACAGTCGATCACGACGCCCTGCGACTTGAACTGTTCGAGCTTGCGGAGCATGCCGATGGCGGTGGGCTGGTTGGAGGCAAAGATGCCGTCGAGCTGGAGCACGTTGTCGACGATGTGCCTGCGGAGCAGGGCGTCGGCGGTGTCGGCCGCGTCGGTGGTCGAGCCGGTGCCCTTGGTGTATTGGGTTTCGACGACGTCAAGCCCCGCGGCCTTGGCGGCCTCGATGAAGCCCGCCTCGCGTTCCTCCGTGCTGCCCGAGCCTTCGAGGAATCGGAGCATCACGACCTTGCCGTTGAACTTCTTGTTATCCCCGATTGCCGCGGCCAGAGCTTCGCCGGCCTTCACGCCCCCCGCGTGGTTGTCCGTGGCCACGAGGCTCACGGGCTTCTGGCTGTCGAGCGTCGAGTCGATCAGCACGACCGGCACGCCACGCTCCACCGCCGACTCGATCGGCCGAACCAGCGCGGTGAAGTTCGTCGGGGCAATGACGATGCCACTGACACCCCGGCTGACCATGTTGTCGACCATGTTGCCCTGCAGCGTGTGGTTGGTCTCGGCATCGGGACCGGTCCAGATGATCTCGACGCCATCTTCTTTGGCCGCCTTGCGTGCGCCGGCTTCGACGGCTTTCCAATAATCGTTGACGGTGGACTTGCCGATCACCGCGATCTGTAGTGAACCGCTTTGAGTCTGCGCGCCGGCGGGCGGGGTGTTGGATGAACTGTTCCCGCAACCCTGGATAGAGAACACGAGGCCGATCAACATCGCAAAACAAGATCGATAAGTTTTCATGTGGACTCCTTAAAGGCGGTAGACGCTCGGGACAGGTGGCTGAATCGATCTTGATGATACTCGATTGCGACGCCGGCTCCGCATGAAGTCCCGCGTAGATCGACCCGAAATATCCTGTAACGTCGTGCAGCCCGTTGACCCCCGGTCGGGTATTCTTAGCTCCCGTGCAAACCCTGATCTCCGTGCCCGGTTCCCTCGTTGACCAGTTCCACCGGCTCACCGGCTTGGACCAACGGTCGTGCTACGTCGCATCGGACCCGCCCGACCGACGCTTAGGCTCCGGCGGCGGCACAGCCCACCTCGTCCACAGCGCGTGGCAACACCTCAGCCCCGGCGAGACCTGGCAGGCGTGGGCGCAACAGGATCGACGCATCATCCTCCACGCCGGCGGTCACAGCCGACGATTGCCCGCGTACGCCCCGATCGGCAAGGCGCTGATCCCCATCCCCACGTTCCGTTGGATGACAGGCCAGCGCCTCGACCAGACGCTGCTGGACATCCAACAGCCGATCCTCGCTTCGATCCTCGACCGCGCCCCCGGAAGTTTGCGCTGGGTGATTGCGTCGGGCGACGTGCTCTTGTGGCTCGATGCTCCTTTGGAAAACATCCCCGAGGCGGACGTGGTCTGCGTCGGGCTGACCGATGTCCACGACAAGGCCTCGAACCACGGCGTGTTCTTCACGAGGCGTGACGACCCGACCCGGTTGGTCTGCATGAGGCAAAAGCCCTCACGCGACGAGGTGCAGCAGCGCGCCGCATCCACGCACCCGCTGCTCGACGTGGGCGTGTGGTTGCTGAGCCAGCGCGCGATGGACGCGCTCATGCGTGCGTGTGGCTGGGATGAAAAGGATCAAAACTTCAAAAACAAATCCGTGGGTGAGTACGACCTCTACAGCCAGTTCGGCCCCGCGCTGGGGGAAAAGCCCGACATCCCCACGCCCGGCGTGTCCGAACTCTCCGTCGCGGTGCTGCCGCTGCCCGAGGCCGAGTTCTACCACTTCGGCAGCAGCACGGATTTGATCGACTCATCGCTTGCGCTGCAGAACCGTGAGCACGACCCGCGACGCATCCTCAGCGCGCTGCCCAAACCCCACCCGTCGATCTTCACGCAAAACGCCGTGTGTGCCACACCACTTGGACCGGCGAACAGGCAGGTCTGGATCGAAAACGCGGTGATCGGTTCGGGCTGGACGCTGCGCGCAAGGCACGTAGTCACCGGCATCCCGGAAGGGGTGGGGGGGCTGGACCTGCCCGAGGGTGTGTGCGTAGACATGGTCCCCATCGGTGAATCGCAGTGGGCGTTGCGTCCGTATGGATTCAGCGATCCGTTCCGCGGGGCGGTGGGAGATGCTTCAACGCTCTGGATGGGCCGATCGTTTGGGGAGTGGTTGACGGGGCACGGGTTGAAGCTTGATGACCTAGATCTCACCAACCAGACGGACATCCAGATGGCGCCGATCTTCCCGGTGGTGGAGTCACCTTTCGCGGCCGGCGCGATGCTGCGCTGGATGATCGGTGAGCCATCAACAGTGGATCAAGCCGGGCGTGAACGCTATTTGAAAGCTGACCGTCTTTCCGCCAACGAATTGAGTGATCGTGCCAACCTCGCGCGCCTCTACGAGCAGAAAACAAGCCTGCTGGCCCGGTGCATCCCGCAGATGGTGGCCCATGCGCACCGCAGCGTGATCCATCAAATTGACCTCGACCACGCGGCGCGTGTGGTGGCCGGTCGCGGCTTGAACGTCCCCGAGGGTTCGCCCGACCCACAGCGTGACCTGTTCCCCTACATCCGTGACCGCATGTTCCGTTACCTCGTCTCGCGCGAGTCGGGGCACGAAGACGCGAAGCTCGAAGCGCAGGCGTTTGCATCCCTGCGCGACGCCATCGTGCAGGGGGTCATGCACAAGACCCCGCAGCCGCGCAACACTCTGTTAGCCGACCAGGTCATCTGGGCACGCTCACCGGTGCGCCTCGACCTCGCGGGAGGCTGGACCGATACGCCGCCGTATTGCCTGCTCAACGGCGGGAAGGTCGTGAACCTCGCGGTCGACCTCAACGGTCAACAGCCCATCCAGGTCTTCGTCCGCACCACCGAAGAGCCGACCATCACGCTGCGTTCGATCGACCTGGGCAGCACCGAGACCTGCGGCGATTACGACGCCATCGCCCGCTACGCACAGGTCGGCTCGGGCTTTTCCATCCCCAAAGCGGCTCTCGCGCTGGCGGGCTTCCACCCCGATTTCTCAAGTAACCCATACCCCTCGCTCGAAGCGCAGCTCCGCGCATTGGGCGGCGGCATCGAACTCTCCATGCTCTGTGCCATCCCCAAGGGTTCGGGCCTGGGCACGAGCAGCATCCTGGCGGCCACACTCCTTGCTGCGCTCTCCGACCTCTGCGGCCACCACTGGGGCCGCATGGAGATTGCCAATCGCACGCTCACCATCGAGCAACTGCTCACCACCGGCGGCGGCTGGCAGGACCAGTTCGGCGGCATCCTGCCCGGCGTCAAGAGCCTCGAAACCACGCCCGGCCTGCGCCAAAGCCCCGAGGTCCGCTGGCTGCCCGAGACGCTCTTTACCGACCCGATGTACCGAAGCTGCCTCATGCTCTACTACACCGGCGTCACGCGCGTCGCGCGGGGCATCCTGGCCGAGATCGTCCGCGGCATGTTCCTCAACCGCCGTGAAACGCTCTCCGTCCTGCGCGACCTCGGACGCCACGCCGACCACATGCAGCGCGTCATCCAGCACGGAAATTTCACCGCGCTGGGAATCGCCATCGACCGCACGTGGCAACTCAACCAGGCCCTCGACTCCGGCACCAACCCGCCCGCCACGCGGGCGATCCTCGCGCAGGTTCAGGACCATCTTCTGGGCGCGAAACTGCTCGGCGCCGGCGGCGGGGGGTACTTCCTCTTTGTCGCCAAAGACCCGCAGGCCGCGGGCCGCGTCCGGCAATCGCTCACGGACAACCCCCCCAACGCCCGTGCGCGTTTCGTGGACCTCTCGGTCTCGACGACGGGGCTTGTCGTGACACGAAGTTGAGTCAAGCACCAAAGCAAAACTCATCGAATCGCGGGTGCCACTGGCGGCTCGCCCGCCAGTGAAAAAGTCGTGCGTTACAGGCACTGGCGGGCAAGCCGCCAGTGGCACCCCATGCGGGCGAGCCGCCAGTGGCACCCCCATGAAATCACATGTTGTCGATGTTATTCATGCAGGCCCGGTTTACCGTTTGAGCACGACGCGCTCGCCCTTGTGTGGCGTGGGGAACGCGGTGACCCAGACCTCGCTGCGCAATTCTTCTTTGGCGCAGCCATCCAAACCAAGCAGTGTCACGTCTATTCTTTGACCTTCGACATTTGGATCGAGCGGGATGAAATACGTGTAGCATCTCCCTTTGCTGACATCGCACTCCCAGGCATTGGACGGGTAAGAGGGCGCACGACGCGCAGCCCCGAGGTAACGCCCGCCGCACCTTGCCGCCGCGTAGACGGCTTCGGGCACGTGCGGGCCGAACACGGGCACCACGAGGTAACTGCCGGGATGCACCCGGTGGACGGTCACGGACGTGGACCACGCCACGGTGGCGGGGAAATTGTGGGCAAAGAGATTGCTCGCGCGCCACGTTGTGCGGTCCAGCGCCTTGCCACGCAAGTAACCCCGCGCCTCGTTGATCCGGTCCGGGCAATTCCGCAGACGGAGGTATCGCACGGGTTGATCCGTCGGGATGGGCAGGTGGATGTCACCTTCAGCAAAGCCCTTGATCGGCGTCCACGTCCGCAGGTCGTTCGACACAGACGCCGACACCGCTTCGTGGTTTTTCAGGGGTTGGAGGTTGTAGTCGCCGCCTGTTTCGAGGACAAGCTGGTCGATATGGATCGGTTGGCCAAAGTCGATCCGCAATGACCCGCCGCGGATGCGCAGCTCGCCACGCCGACGGCAGACGGAGAAATATGTTTCGGGGTCGCCGTCGAACATGTAGCGGTCCCACAGGCCGCGCTTGCGGAACGTCTCCTGCCCGAAGAACGCATCGCGTGCGTTCTGAACAGCCGGGACGCTTGTCGGTCCGGACCGCATCAGTTCGCGCACCTCCAGCGCGTTGTTGTCCGCCGCGTAGCACGTGGCTTCGTACAACGCCTCCGCATCGGTCGGGACATCGGTCTTCTTCATGTCGCCCAGCTTGCGGTGCCAGGCCTCGGTGAGTTTTGGACCATCGAACTCAACGGTCATTCCCTTTGCCGTCAGCAGGCTGTCCGCCGATTGGCCGTCGATCATCGCAGAGCGGTAGCCCTTGGCGTCGATATGCACGTCCGCCTGCGTCCCCGGCAGGCCCCACAGGATCAGCTCAGCGTCATCGCCCGGTTTGTCTTTGACGATCTCACCATCGCAACCGTGGAAGCCGATCTCGCTGTTGCCTTTCGTGGTAACCATGACAAGACACGCGCGGAAGGGTTCGACCGTCACCTCGACCGTCTGGCCCCACGCATACTCCCCGAGCACCGTCTCGAACGGGAACATGCGTCGCACCTCGACGCGGTCGGCTCTGGCAAGGCCGATCGTTTCATCGAGCGTCACCGGGACCTTGATCGGCAACCACGTCACGTTTCGCAGCGAGAGGAACCGGGTTGCGTCATTGCCCCGGCTCACCGCGTCCTGGCCGAAAGGTGTTTCGGGCAAGAGCAAACCCTTCACTAGGATGTCCCGGTATCGGCGGTGGAGGTTGTAGATGCGCGCCAGCCGGGGGAACTCGTCGTCTCGCATGAGCCACGGGCTGCCGTAGATTTCCGGTGCGAGGATCAGGCAACGGTTGAACGCCTGTTGGATCAGCGAGTCTTCCCAGTGATCGACGCAACTGGAAATGCACACGCCGTGGTCCTCGGTCAACCTGCCGAGGTTCGGCGGCAGCCCCCGGCTGATCTCGCGCACACGGTTGTGCGTGCCGGGGACGTGATTGGGGCCATAGACATCGGTATACATCTCCACGCCCTCCCACAGGAACGTCGTGGCGTGGGGCAGCCCCTCGCCCAGGTCCAGCCGATGGTTGAGCAGGATCAGGTCCGGGCTGTGCTTTCGGCACTCGGTCATCATCTCGATGAAATACTTGATCTTCTCTGGCCTGAGATTGCCGCAGACCGAGTCGAACTTGAAGAGCATGAAGTGGTGGTCACGGCAGAGGCTGACCATCTGTTCGATGCGTTCGCGGGCCTCATCTTCGGTGTTGCCAAAGCCGTCCGGCCCGCCCCAGATACCCAATCGACAACCGAACCTTGCCGCCGCCTCGACGATCGGCCCAAAGCCGCGCGGGAACTGCCGCTTGAAGCGCTCGCTCTTGACCGAACCGTAAAACCCCGCGCCGTCGATCGCACCGGCGTCAAAGGCGTAGATGTCCAGCTTCATGCCGAACTCATCGTGGAGCCACTCGAAGAACGCCAGGTTGAGCAGCGTCTGTTGCTCGGTCGCGCCCTCGTTGGTGTTGTTGATCCAACTGAAGTATTGAGCGAGTGACGGGGTTTTTTCGTGCGCACCGGGGAAGACCGTTGTGCTCATGGTGGGGGTCCTGTCCATCGTATGCCAGTAGATAATGAAGCGCAGCATCACACTGTGAAACGCGACGCATCATACAGACAGTCGTATCCCTCGCCACACCGTGCCGCTCGATGAATCGAGCCATAACCCCGGTGGGATTACACTGTGCAGACACCCGAACTCACGCTAGAACGGTTATCGCATGTCCAGCCCCACGCCCATCCCGAGTTCGCTCCTGGACTACATCACCGCCAACGTGCAACTGACCACGTTCACGTGCAGCCGTCAGCACAAGTCAGACGGCTACCGCCTGCACCAGCGGGTGATCTCGGACTACAACCTGATCTTCGTCACTCGCGGCCGACCGGTCTGGGTCATCACGGGTGAAGAGGTCGCGCTTGAGGAACAGTCGCTGCTCATCGTCCCGCCTGGCGTCGAGCACCACGGATATAGCAAGACCCAGCGCGTGACGTTGCTGTCGATCCACCTGCATGCGGCGCTGCCGGGGGGTCAGAGCGTGTTTGATCTGATCGAGTTTCCGCGGTTACAGGGGGTCGTGCGTGGGAGTCGGCTCGACGGCTACCTGCGTGGTGCGCTGGCGGAGTTTGACTCTGAACAACCCCGGCGCAGGGCCATGATGCCCGGTTGGACCCGGCTGGTGTTTCTGGAATTACTCCATGACAACGCCCGTCGCCGGCTCGTGCATGGCCTGCCGATCGACCCGCTGGTGTCGCAGATGCTTGAAGAGCTCAAGCTCCGCGTGGCCAGGCCGACGCACCTGGGCGACCTTGCACAACGCGCGGGTTACACCGCCCAGCACCTCAACCGGGTCTTCAACCGGGCGCTGGGCGTGACCCCGATGCAATACCTCAACCGCCTCCGCATGGAAAAAGCGGCACAGATGCTTCTCGGCGAACCCTTGACCGTCGCGGCCGTGGGCAAGGCGGTGGGATTCGACGACCCGTACCACTTCTCCCGTGCGTTCAAGCACCACTTCGGGCACAGCCCCAGCGAGCACCGACTGGCACGCGATTCAGAATATCCATCCCCGGATTCAAGCCCGACATTCCCCGTGTAATCGGCCCGGGATAGAGTTCACCGCTTGTCCCTAACCGCACACGACCACACGGAGACCGGCCACATGGACCGATTGACCGAACAACAATGGGCGCAGTACGAACGCGACGGATTCATCAAGCTCGGCAAGCTGCTCAGCGACGTGGAGCTGGCCGCGATGCAGAAGCGCATCGACGACATCATGCTCGGCGAAGCCGACACCAACTACGACCGGATGCTCATGCAGCTCGACTCGGAAACGGGCACCTACGAAGACGCCGGCCGCCAGAGCAGGGGGCACAAGGGCCGAACCCTGGGCTACCGCAAGATCCAGGACCTCGAGTTCGACCCGATGTTCCTCGCCTTCATGCAGCGGCCGATCTTCAAGCACATCTGCGACCACGAGTACGGGCCGGACACGCCGATCGATTGCTTCCGCGCCATGTTCATGAACAAGCCGGCCCACAAGGGCACGTTCCTGCCGTGGCACCAGGACCGCTGGACCGCACTGGACCGCGACCCGCTGGTGACGATCTGGCTCGCGCTCGACCCGGCAACGATCCAGAACGGCTGCGTGCAACTGATCCCCGGCACGCACCATTCGCTCATCAACCCGTCGCACAACTCGGGTTTCCTCACGAAAGAACAGGCTGCAGAGCACTGCACCGACGACAAGCGCGTCTACCTCGAACTCAAGGCCGGCGAAGTGGCGCTGCTGCACAACTGGACCCTTCACGGTTCGGACGTGAACCGCTCCTCGCAGAGCCGGCGGGCGTTCAGCGTCTGTTACATGGACGGCCGAACAAACGGCGGGGGCAAGTTCTCCCGCGTCTTCGGCGAAAACGCGCTCGACCCCGGAACCCTCAATCAATTGGCTACACGGTAAATCCTCATGAACAGCACCACCGATTACCAGACCATCGCGGACGATCTGTGTGGAGAGATGCAGCGCCACGACGGTCTTGCGCCGGTCGATGTCGAGCGGTTCTGGGCAGACAACAAGCGGGCGCAAAGCGATCCGTTTGCCGACGACTGCCCGCAGATGCCGATGGGACTGGGCGGGAACATGGGCGAGTGTGTCTTTGCCGAGCTGGGTATCAAGGAAGATTGGTACCGGTGGAACCACGACCCCGCGTGGCGCGTGGAGTTGAACAAGGCCTACAACGACCTCTCGGAGAAGATCGTGGGCAGGCGGCTGCTGGATGAATCGCTGCCCGACCCGCAGCGTCGGTGGCCCAAGACGCAATCCCTTGCGGACATCTTCGAGGCCCGCAACGTCTGGCACAACGAGTCTTTCTGGCTGCAACAGTCGGCTGACACGGTAGACGAACTCAAGGCGCTTCTCGACCGGGTGGAAGCGAGGCTTGAGAACCTTCGCGCGTTCATGATCCCGCCGGATTGGGACGAGCACAAGAGCCGATTGGACCAACTGGGTGTCAGACCGCCGCGTTACCGTGCGCAGCGTGGGCCGTGTACGTTTGCCACAAGCGTCTTTGGCCCGGAGAACATGATGTTTCTCGTCATGGACGAGCCTGAGTTGGCCATGCGATTCCGCGACCTGATCCTGCGTTCGATGCTGGGTCTGGCCGACGTGCTCGACGCCGAGGCGGCGCGCAACAGGCCCGATGACAAGCCGCCGCACGGGTTTGCATTCCTCGACGACAACTGCTGCCTGTTCACGCCGGAGATGTATGAGTTGTTCGGCTTGCCCGTGTTGCGTGCGATTTTTGACCGCTTCAGCCCCGACCCGAAAGACAGCCGATACCAGCACTCCGACTCGGCGATGGCGCACCTGCTGCCGCTCCTGGGCACGCTGAACATGACCGCGGTGAACTTCGGGCCCACGGTCATGATCGACCACATCCGCACGCACATGCCGCGCACGCGGATCGACGGCGTGCTGGCGCCATTCACTTTTTGCCGAAACGAATTCCCCGACATCGTGACGCAGTGCCTGCGCGACATCGACCTTGCCCGCGAGCACGGCAAAGGTGTCAACTTCACCACCGCCGGCAGCGTGAACAACGGCTCAAGCCTCAAGGGGCTTCGGCTGGTGATGGCGACGATCCAGAGGTATGGGCGGTTTGATTGAGGTCCGCCCTGCACCGACGCTGAGATCATCCGTTCATCCGCCGTTCTTCACACGTCGGGCAAAGCACGGTATTGACGTGCATACCACTGCCGCTTGTGCCACGTGTCGGTACCATGTGGGCATGTGACGCCTGATCGCGTAACGCCCCGTGATGATACGTTGCGCCTATCAGGCGTCTGATTCACACAGACGTTCAAGAGTATGTCCATGCCCGACGACCGACCCAATCTCCTGTTCATGTTTGCGGACCAGTTGCAGGCCTGGTGCCTGGGCAGCATGGGGCACGCGGTGGTGAAGACGCCGAACCTCGACGCGCTGGCCGCCGACGGCGTGCTGTTCCGCCAGACCTACAGCACCAGCCCGGTGTGTACGCCGTTTCGCGGCTGCCTGATGACGGGGCAATACCCGACGCGGTCCGGTTGCCGGAACAACAACGACGGCCTGCCCGAGGGGCACCGCTGCCTGGCCCACGCGCTCAACGACGGCGGGTACGCCACGAGCTACGTCGGCAAGTGGCACCTCTATGCTTCGGGCAACCAGCCCATCCCCGTTGAGCAGCGTGGTGGATTTCAACGCTTCATCGGGTACCAGTGCTACAACAGTTTCATCGATCAGGTCATCTTCTGGGACGAGAACCATCAGCCCATTGAGTTTGAAAACCAGCACCGCACCGACGCCACCGCCGACCTGACGATCCGAAGGATCAAGGAGATTCAGGACAGACCGTGGGCGATGTTGACCTCGTTCCAGAACCCGCACTACCCGTTGCAACCCGGCCCCGCCTTCGAGGCGATGTACATGCAGGCCGGCGTCCACTATCGGCCCAACGTGCAACCCTGCAAGCCGTTCACCGCCACCATGAGCCCGCGCAGCCCGCGACCGGTCGACCGCGACCCCGTCTTCCAGCGCTACGGCCACAGCCTCGAAGAGTTCCATCGGTTGTATTACGCGATGGTCACGCAGCTCGACGCCGCGGTCGGGCGCATCATCGCTTATCTGAGGCGCATCGGGCAATACGACCAGACCGTCATCGTCTTCACCAGCGACCACGGCGAGATGATGGGGTCGCACGGCAAGATGAACAAGGGCGAACCCCACGAAGAATCCTCGCGTATCCCGCTGATCGTCCGCACGCCGAACGGTCTGCGTCGCATGACCCGTGACGAGATCATCGGCAGCATCGACTTCAACCCGACGATCCTCGATTGGCTGAACCTGCCGACGGAATCACACTTTGCCGGCCGCTCGTTTGCCAAGCTGACCGAGCAACCCGACGCCGAGGCCGAGCAAAGGACGGTCTTCGCCGAGATGCACGACTGGACCATGACCCGCACCGGCCCGTGGAAGCTCACCACCGCGCGCCAAGACAACGCCCCGCGATCACTCTATCACCTCGACACCGATCCTTATGAGCTGGACAACCTTCTGGACGACGACCCGCTGCACCCCAGCGTCGCCGCCGCGAGGGACCGCATGACACAGCAACTCCAAGAGTGGCGACAACGGGTCGGGCTGGCGTAAACAGGGCGGACCGAATCGCTCGTTATTCACAACGTCACCCCGTTACGGGCTGGCGACCTTGATCGTTTCACCGTTCTCGAACTTACGTGCCCCCGTGATGCAGTCACGGATCACCGCCGCGACCTCGACCGGGTCGAGCGTCTTGTCCTCGGGGATCATCTTCGTGTTGAACATCGAGCGGAGCATCGGCGTCTCCACCGCGCCGGGCGCAACCGCGACGGCCTTGATGCCCATCTTCGCACCCTCGCGCGCGGTGCAGAGCGTGAACATGTTGACCGCGGCCTTGGCCGAGGCGTAGAGCGCAAAACCGGGGAAGGGATCGAACGACGCCATCGAGGAGACGTTGACGATCACGCCCGCCTTCTGCCTGCGCATCGTCGGCCAGGCGGCGCTGGTCAGCGACATGATCGAAGTCAGGTTCACGTCGACGACGGTCCGCCAATCGTCTGGCTTGAGGTTTTCGATGGTCCCGAGCATCGCGTAGCCGGCGATGTTGGCCACCGCGTCGAGCCTGCCCCATGTGTCGATCACACTTTGAACCACACCGTGACACGCATCCGGCTCGCCCACGTCGGCGGGCAGCACGAGGCTCTGCGCGTCGGCCCGCGCTTCACGGACCAGCGCCGCGGTTTCTTCGAGGTTGCTCCGTGTGCGGGAAACCAGGGCGACGGCGTAGCCCGACTCGGCGAGCAGGATCGCGGCCTGCCTGCCGATGCCCGTGCCGGCCCCGGTGACGATGGCGGTTTTCGTGGGGGTGCTCATGGTGAGGGATTGTTGGCCGGCTCCCGTTCTCGGTCAAGGTTGAGCCTATACTGTGGCCATGCTGCCGCAGACACAAGGCTCGTTCCATCTTTTCAAGGTTTTTGGCATCAACGTGTACGTCCACTGGTCGTGGTTTCTTGTTGCGGCCATCATGGTCCAGCGTTCGGACCTGTTCCAGAACAAGATTTATTTTCTCCTGCTCTACCTGGCGCTGTTTGCCATCGTGCTCATGCACGAGTTCGGCCACGCGCTGGCCTGCCGATCGGTGGGCGGTGTGGCCAACCGGATCATCCTCTGGCCCCTGGGCGGCGTGGCGTTTGTCCAACCCCCGCCGCGGCCCGGCGCGGTGTTGTGGTCCATCGCGGCGGGGCCACTCGTAAATCTCATCTTCGTGCCGATCACGATGGGGTTGATTTTTCTGGCGGGCGCTTTCGACGCGGTCTTTTCGTCCGACGTGTCACGCTTCTTTGAATACCTTTTCTACATCAACTCGGGCCTGCTCATCTTCAACATGATCCCCGTCTACCCGCTCGACGGGGGGCAGGTGCTCCAGTCGATCCTCTGGTTCTTCATCGGTCGCGGCAGGAGCCTGCGTGTCGCGGCGACGATCGGCATCGTCGTCGCGGTAGTGGTCGGCGTGCTCGCGCTGCTCGCCGGAAACGTTTGGATGGTCGTCATGGCGCTGTTCGTCGGCTTCCAGGCGTTCAACGGCCTGCGCTACGGCCGATACCTCGCGGCGCAGGAACAACAAGAAGCCCAGCAGCGCCAGGCCCTCGACGAGCACATCCGTGCGCAATACGGGCGGTGGGATAACAAAGTGTAAGTCAGGACACGGCGTGCAGGTCTGCGTCCACGACCGACCAATGGCGGGGTGCCACTGGCGGCTTGCCCGCCAGTGCAAGAGCATGTGATTTATTCACTGGCGGGCAAGCCGCCAGTGGCACACATCATGATCATTTACGCCTGCCTCATACCCCGGTCGCCACACGATCCGTCTCGACCGACCACTGGGCACCATCCCGTTTGATCCTGCGGTATAACGTGTCACGCTCGACGGGATCGAAGCCCGCTTCGACCACGGCCTTGCGCAGTTCGGGGACGCCGACCTCCTGGTGCGTGTCGGTCCCGCCGACCTTGGTGATGTCGTACCAGACCACCGTGCCGTCGATGTCGTCGACGCCGAAGGAAAGCGATAGCTGCGAAAGGGGCAGCGTCTGCATGATCCAGAAGGCCTTGACGTGCGCGAAGTTGTCGAGCATCAGCCGACTGACCGCGAGCATCTTGAGGTCGTCCATGCCTGTGGGGCCGGGGAGGTGCGCCAGTTCGGAATCGTCGGGCACGAAGGGCAGGGGGATGACGGTCTGGAACCGTGCGGGCAGGCCGGCGGCGATCGCGCGGTCCTGGGCCTCGCGCAGCATGACAAAGTGATGCACCCGGTCTTCGAGCGATTCGATGTGGCCGTAGAGGATCGTGGCGTTGGACATCAGGCCGAGCCTGTGCGCGGTCTCGTGGACTTCGAGCCACTGGTCTGAACGGATCTTGCCCTTGAAGGCTTCGTCGTGGACACGGTCGTCAAAGACCTCCGCCCCGCCCCCCGGAAGTGAACCGAGGCCTGCTTCCTTTAGCTCAAGAAGCACCGCTTCAATCTTCCGTGGGCGTTTGCTGATGCGCGCCAGGTGGACGATCTCGACGGCGGTGAAGGCCTTGATGTGCAGGCGCGGCGCGGCTTCATGGATGGCCCGCAGCATGTCGGTGTAATACGAGAAGGGCAGCCAGGGGTGCAGGCCGCCGACGATGTGCATCTCCGTCGCTCCGCCTGTATCGGCCTTGCGGGCTTCCTCGGCGATCTGTTCGATGGAATACTCGTAGACATCGCCTCTGGGGTCGTCTTTCTTTCGGTAGAACGAGCAGAACTTGCACGACAGGGCGCAGAGGTTGGTGTAGTTGAGGTGGCGGTTGATGTTGTAGTAGGTCGTTGAGCCGTGGAGCTTGCGACGGACGTGGTCGGCCATGTCGCCGATCGTCCAGATGTCCCGGCTGCGCAGCAGCGTCAGGCCGTCCTCGGGTGAAAGGCGGACGCCGGCGTAGACCTTGTCTTCGATGGGCTTGAGCGCGGGGTCGTGCATCGTGATGGAATGATAGCAGGCTCACCCGGTGGGAGACGGCGGGATATGGTTTAATACCGTCATGCCCATCCTCGGCCACGGCATCGACCTTGTGGAGATCGACCGCATCGCAGAGATGATCGCCTCGCACGGGGAGCGGTTTCTGACACGGTGTTACACGCGCCGCGAGCGTGAGTACGCGGCGCTCAACCCCCGGAGGCGTACCGAGCACCTGGCTGGTCGATTTGCCGCGAAGGAGGCGGTGCTCAAGGCGCTGGGCACGGGGTGGTCGGGGGGGATTGCGTGGACGGATGTCGAAGTGGTCCGGGCCGCGTCGGGGCAGCCGGGCGTTGAGTTGCACGGCGTGGCGCTGGAGGTGGCCATGGGGTTGCATATCGAGCACTGGTCGCTGAGCCTGTCGCACACGGCTTCCCACGCGATGGCCAGCGCGATCGCCTGGGGCTAGCAAGGTACAATCGTGCGATGAACTTCCGTCGGCGAGCCAACAACCCACCCTTCGAGGTGATGCGACCGCGACCGCCCGCTTCGCACACGCCGACGCCGACGCAGGCCACCGAGCACAAGCCCTCACGTGAATCGAACCCCGACCGCACGCAACCGTTGACCCACCCCGAAACGATCGGCCCGCGTGCCTGGGATACATTTGTGCAGAGCGCCTCGGTCCCCGTCACGTGGCGATTGCCGAGGGGCTATGTTGTGCTGGCGGGTGTGATGCTTCTGGTCGTGATCGTGCTGGCTTTCTATGTCGGCAAGTCGCGCGGGTACAAGCAGCGCGAGGCGGAGCGGGTTGCGTCACAACAGGTCGAACCGACGCCGTTCAAGGGGCCGTTGCCCGAGGGCTTCCCGGGCACGGGTGGGGGAGTGGGGGCGACCGACGGCAGCGTTGGGAGCGATCCTGGCCTGCCCGTGGTGATCGACGACGCCACGGACCCGCGTCAAAAGGGTCTGAACTATTTTGTTCTGGCCCACTACGACAAAAGGCTGGCCGAGCGGGCGGTGGCCTACCTCCGCAGCCACGGACTTGATGCGGCAGCCAAAAAAGTGAATAATGGTCTGTTTCAGGTTTTGGCGTTGCGGGGCTTCACCGCAACCGAACTCAAGCAACCCGCACGCAGGGAATACGAACAGAAGATCAAAGAACTCGGGACGGTCTGGAAATCGCAGGAGAAAGGCCCCTCCGACTTCTACGACGCCTACCCGGACAAATACGACCCCAAGAATTAACCCCCGGAATTACCCCCGGAATTACCCCCGGAAGCACCCCCGGATGAAACCCCGGAATAGCCCCCGGTTGAATCTCACCTACAACCCGCCGAGTCCCCTCGGCATTGCCCCGGAGTCCGTGTCATGAGCCTGGACCGCAGTCTGAAAGTCGCCTCGGGCCTCTCCCGTCACCGCAACGTCCTCTCGCGTCCCGAGCGGGTGGCCAAGCTCGCGCAGGTGGGCAAGTTCGACCTCGACAAGGGCGAACCGCTGCACATGCCCAAGGTCGCCAACCGCAAGGCCGTCGCCGCCAAGAGCGCCAAGAAGGCCAAGGAAGGCGAAGAGGGCACAGCCGCCGCCCCCGCCGCGGCCGCGGCGCCGGCGGGCAAGGGCAAGAAGTAAGCCCCCACGGCTAACCTTGAAACATCGATGTTTCAAGGATATGCGTAACCCATCCACGTGTGCCACTGGCGGCTTGCCCGCCAGTGTTTTAACGAGCGGCATTTTCACTGGCGGGCAAGCCGACAGTGGCACCCAGCGTCACGGGCATACAGCGCCGCGCTGCACTCGGATGTCCACGCCATGTTCGACCCCACACGATTCACATCCGACCGCGCTAGACGCATCGACGCCTCGGGCATCCGGCGGGTCTTCGACCTTGCCGCCACGCTCAAGGACCCGATCAACCTCTCCATCGGCCAGCCCGACTTCGACGTGCCCGACACCGTCAAAGAGGCGGCCATCCGGGCCGTGCGCAAGGGGATCAACCGCTACACCCTCACGCAGGGCGTGCGCGAGCTTCACGAACGCATCACCAGACAACTCGATGAGGAACTGCCCGAGTGGGGCACGGCCGTGCGCAGCGGCGAACAATCGATCCTCGTCACGTCCGGCGTCTCGGGCGGGCTGGTGCTGGCGATGCTCGCGTGTGTCGGGCCGGGCGACGAGGTCCTCATCCCCGACCCTTACTTCGTGATGTACAAACACCTCGTCACCCTTGCCGGGGCGACGCCGGTCTACATCGACACCTACCCCGACTTCCAACTCACCGCCGACCGCATCGAGTCGCAGATCACCCCGCGCACGAAGATGCTGCTCTTCAACTCGCCCTCCAACCCCACCGGCGTCGTCTCCCCCCCGGCAGTCTGCGCGGACGTGGCACGCTTGTGCAGCGAGCGAAACATCCTCCTGCTCACCGACGAGATCTACGACGAGTTCTGTTACGAAAAAACCCCGCGCCACGGCAAACCCCGCTGCCCGACCCCCGCGACCGCCGGACTGGACATGCTGCTCATGCGAGGCTTCTCCAAGACGTACGGCATGACGGGCTGGCGGCTGGGTTACGCCGTCGGGCCCAAGCCCATCGTCGAACAGATGACCAAGCTCCAGCAATACTCGTTCGTCTGTGCGCCGTCCATGGTGCAGGTGGCCGGCGTGGGCGCGATGGACCTGGACATGTCGCCCTACGTCGAGGCCTACCGCCAGAAACGCGACACGGTCGTGAGCAGACTCACCGGGTCGTTCGACCTCACCACGCCGGGCGGCGCGTTCTACGCCTTCCCCAAAGTCCCCGAGCGACTGGGCGTCACCGCCACGAAGTTCGTCGAACGGGCTGTTCAAGAGCACGGCCTGCTCATCATCCCCGGTTCGGTCTTCAGCTCCCGCGACACGCACTTCCGCATCTCGTACGCCTGCGACAACAAGATGCTCAACCGCGGGCTGGACGCGCTGTTGAAACTGGCGCGGATATAAAAAAAGCCCACGGCTGGAAACCGTGGGCGTTCGGGGGAGTCGTTTAATAACAGACTGTAAGTTACGTCACTCGCTCGCGGCGGTTTCGCCGGGGGCGGGTTCGGCGTCGGGGTCGAGTTCACCGAGCAACTGGGCCACGAGGCGTGACTGGCCGACGGTCGTGGTGATCTCTTCGGGGCGTTCGGCCCCGGCCGCCGCCGCCGCCGCGACCGCTTCTTCGAGTTCCTGTTCGCGTGAGGCCTCTTCCTGCATCGGGGGTTCGGCCAGCTTCCGGACACGCAGCTGCGTGTAAGGGGCAAAGCCGGTGCCCGCGGGGATGAGGTGGCCCAGGAGCACGTTTTCCTTGAGGCCGACCAGGTCGTCCGAACGCGCCGCGAGGGCGGCCTCGGTGAGGACCTTGGTCGTCTCCTGGAACGACGCACCGGAGAGGAAGCTCTCGGACTGCAGCGACGCCTTGGTGATGCCCAGCAGGAGCGTCTTGGCCGTCGCCGGCTTGCAACGCACAGCCTTGGGCGGTGTCTTGCCCTCGGCTTCGAGCTTGGCAATCACGTCCTTGAACTCGTGCTTGGTCAGGACCTGGCCGATCGCCAGGTTCGAGTCGCCGGCTTCCTTGACCTTGGCCAGGTCGGCCAGTTTGTCGTTGGCGTCGCGGAAGCGGAACTTGTCGATCACCTCGTTGGGCAAAAGCTCGCTGTCGCCGGGGTTCTCGACGCGGACCTTGCGGAGCATCTGGCTGACCGTGACCTCGATGTGCTTGTCGTTGATGGGCACGCCCTGGGCACGGTAGACGTTCTGCACCTCGTCGAGCAGGTACTGGTAGAGCGACTCTTCGCCCTTGATGCGGAGGATGTCGTGCGGGACCATCGGGCCGTCGATCAGCGCGTCGCCGGCGGTGACGAAGTCGCCGGTGTGGACGAGCAGGTGGCGGTCCTGCGGGACGTGGTGTTCCTTTTCGAGGCCGGACTCGCTCTTGACGATGATGGTCATCTTGCCGCGGCGCTTGTCGCTTCGAAGCTCGACGCCGCCGGAGATCTCCGCCATGACGGCGGCTTCCTTGGGCTTGCGGGCCTCGAAGATCTCGGTGACACGCGGCAGACCGCCGACGATGTCGGACGAGCTGGACACTTCACGCGGCTGACGCGCGAGCATCTGGCCGGGCGAGATCATGTCGCCTTCCTTGACCTCGATACGCGCCTTGGCGGGCAGGTAGTGGAAGTCGAGGATCTTGCCGGTCCCGTCTTCGACGACGATACGCGGGTGGCGTTCGCCCTTGTGTTCGATAACGACGAGTGCGGTACCGCCGCCGGTGGACTTCTTGCCCTTGCCGGCCTGGGTGCCTTCCTGTTCTGGGCGGACGGTTTCGCCGATCACGATGTCCTCGAACTTCACCTTGCCGGCCTTCTCGGCGAGGATCGGCGTACGGTGGGGGTCCCAGTTGACCAGCAGTTGGCCCTTCTTGATCTTGTCGCCGGTCTTGACGTGGATGTAGGCACCGTACTGGATCTTGAACTTCTCCAGTTCCCGGCCCTTGTCGTCGTTGATGAGGACCTCACCGTTGCGCTTGAGCGCCACGAGCACGTCCTTGCCCTCGTCGTCCTTGACAGCGACCTCGTTGGCGTCGCGGATTTCGATGACGCCGGCGTTGGACGCGCGGTAGTCGGTCTCCATCAGCGTGCGGTGGCCGATGCCGCCGGTGTGGAACGTACGCATCGTGAGCTGCGTGCCCGGCTCGCCGATCGACTGGGCGGCGATGATGCCCACAGCCAGACCCTGCTCGACGAGTTGGCCCGTCGACATGTCCTGGCCGTAGCAGAACTGACACACGCCCTGGTGCGATTCACAGGTCAGCGGCGAGCGGACCATGACGCTGTCGATGCCCAGCGCTTCGATGGCCTTGGCGGAATCGTCGGTAATCAGGTCGTTCTCAGCCACGATGAGCTGGTCGGTGATCGGGTTGCGGATCGTCTCCCGCGCGGTGCGACCGATGATCGACTCGCGCAGAGGCACGTCGATCTCTTCGCCCTTGTAGGTGGCTCGCTTGTTGACGCCACGCTTGGTGCCGCAGTCGAGCTGGCTGATGAAGACGTTCTGGGCCACGTCGGCGAGCTTACGCGTGAGGTAGCCCGAGTCGGCGGTCTTGAGGGCGGTGTCGGCCAGGCCCTTACGCGCACCGTGCGTCGAGGAGAAGTATTCCAGAACGGTCAACCCCTCACGGGCGTTGGCCTTGATCGGCGTCTCCATGATCTCGCCCGACGGACGAGCCATCAGGCCACGCATGCCGGCGAGCTGCTGGATCTGGCTCACGTTACCACGGGCGCCCGAGTCGCTCATCAGCCACACGGGGTTGAGGTAGAGCTTGCCTTCCTTCTTCTCGATCGAGACCGGTTCGTCGCTGTCGTTTCGGCGGTCGTTCTTGAGCTCGAAGAGCAGTTCCTTGGTGATCTGCTCACGGCAGTGGGTCCAGAGGTCGAGCAACTGGTTGTAACGCTCGCGCTCGGTGATGGCACCGGCCTCGTACGAACGCTCGACACGGTCGACCTTCTTCTGCGTCTCGCCGATGATGGCCATCTTCTTTTCGGGGATGCGCAGGTCGGTGATGCCGAACGAAAGTCCGGCCACAGTGGAGCGCTTGAAGCCGACTTCCTTGAGCTTGTCGAGCAGTTCGATGGTGGCGGGGCGTCCGTGCGTGTCGTAGGTGTCGTCGATGACGCGCGAGCAGCCCTTCTTGCCCAGCGGGCAGTTGTAGTAGGGCATGCCGACGCGGAGGATGTCGTTGAAAATCAGTCGGCCGACGGTGGAGAGCACGCGGCGCGACTCGGGCATCGGTTTGACCGAGCCCTTCTGGTCTTCGACGAGCCCGCCGAAGCGACCCTCGGGCAGCTTGACCACGATCGGCGTGTGGATCGAGATCGTGTGCATGTCGTAGGCCAGGAGCGCCTCGATGGGGTCCTTGAAGTGGCTGTATTGCCGCATCGAGGCGACCATCTTCTTGTCGAGCGCGGGGCTGAAACGGATGAGCTCTTTCTTCACGTCGTCGGCGGGGCCTTCGGGCATGGCGGTGATGTAGTACACACCCAGCACGATGTCCTGCGATGGCGAGATGATCGGGTTGCCGTTGGCGGGGGAGAAGATGTTGTGTGTCGAGAGCATGAGGCAATGGGCCTCGGCCTGGGCCTCGACGGAGAGCGGCAGGTGGACGGCCATCTGGTCGCCGTCGAAGTCGGCGTTGAAGCCGGTGCAGACGAGCGGGTGGATCTTGATCGCGTTGCCCTCGACGAGCACGGGCTCGAAGGCCTGGATACCCATGCGGTGCAGCGTCGGGGCACGGTTCAAAAGCACCGGGTGCTGGTAGATGACTTCCTCGAGGATGTCCCACACCTCGGGGTCACGGCGTTCGAGCATTTTCTTGGCGCTCTTGATCGTGTCCGCCAGTCCGTGTTCCTTGAGCTTGCGGATGATGAAGGGCTGGAAGAGTTCGAGGGCGATCTTCTTGGGCAGGCCGCACTGGTGGAGCTTGAGCTCGGGGCCGACGACGATGACCGAACGCGCGGAGTAGTCGACGCGCTTGCCCAGCAGGTTCTCACGGAAGCGGCCCTGCTTGCCCTTGATCATGTCGGTCAGCGACTTGAGCGGGCGGTTGGACGAGCCGAGCACCGGACGGCGGCAGCGGCCGTTGTCGAACAGGGCATCGACCGACTGCTGGAGCATGCGTTTTTCGTTGCGGATGATGACCTCGGGCGCGTTGAGGTCCATGAGTTTTTTCAACCGGTTGTTGCGGTTGATGATTCGGCGGTAGAGGTCGTTGAGGTCGCTGGTGGCAAAGTTGCCGGACTCCAGCAGCACGAGCGGGCGCAGGTCGGGCGGGATCACCGGGATCACGTCCATGACCATCCACTCGGCCTTGTTCTCCGAGAGGCGGATCTGCTCGACGATCTTGAGGCGCTTGGAGAGGTCCTTGACCTTCTGCTTGGAGCGGGTTTCCTTGAGGTCCTTTCGCAGGTCGTCGTTGACCTTCTGCAGGTCGAGGCGTTGGAGCAGTTCCTTGACGGCCTCGGCACCCATGAGCGCGCGGAAGGCCGAGCCGTGCTTGTCGAGGGCCTGGCGGTACTCGTCCTCGGTGAGGACCTGGCGTTCCTTGAGCGGGGTGTCGCCGGGGTCGGTGACGACGTAGTCCTGGAAGGAGACGACCTTTTCGAGGTCGCTGGTCTTCATGCCCATGAGGTTGCCCAGGCGTGAGGGCATGGACTTGAAGAACCAGATGTGGACGATGGGGGCGGCGAGGTTGATATGGCCCATGCGCTTGCGACGGACGCGCGAGTGCGTGACCTTGACGCCGCAGCGGTCGCAGATGATGCCCTTGAACTTGGTGCCCTTGTACTTGCCGCAGGCGCACTCGTAGTCGCGTTCGGGGCCGAAGATGCGTTCGCAGAACAGGCCGTCCTTCTCGGGGCGGTAGGTGCGGTAATTGATGGTCTCGGGCTTCTTCACTTCGCCGAAGCTCCACGACCGGATGTCGTTGGGCGAGGCGAGGGTGATCTTGACCGAACCAAAGTCGTTCACGCGATCGTAGGGGTTCTCAGCCATGGGGGCTCCTGCGAGGCTGTTAGGCTTGAATCGATGTTAGCGCTTATTTACTTCCAACGGATTGGCTCCCGACGGAGCCACTGTGATATCAATGTCCAGTTGTTTTCGTGTTTCCTCTGATACTTCAGTTAGTTCGACGATGTATTCATACGTTCGCTTGGGTTGTCTCACGGTGCCGACCGAAACCGACCAGCCTGATGAATCACAACTCGCGGTTCCGTGAATCACTTGAGCGCCTAATTCCCGAAGCACAGGGTGCTTCGCCAGGTTTTCATTGACGACTTTCTCAATACTTTCAGGGTTTGGCTTTAACAGTGTCATGTCAGGTCGAGGTCCTTGAGAATCCCTTTGGCGAGGTGGATTGCAATTTCAAGCTCACTTAATCCGACGGTAATTCCGGGAATATAATCCGCGATTTCCCTAAGACCTTTAAGCTGTTCCAGTGAAGTCGCCAAGTTTTTCCGAAAGTTGCTTGATAACGCTCCAGATTTAAGATTATGACGGACCAGTTTCATTAGTTGTTTGTGGTCAGGATTGTTGTCTTGATACGTAAACTCTCTGGAATGTTTTGGGGTCATTTCACCTGTCAAAGCACAGTAAGCCGCGTAGTAAGCCCTGCTAACCCCTGACCGATGCAAGTCAGATTCGCGGAGCTTTTTTGCTGATTCCAAGTTGGCAACTGCTAGTTCTTTCCATGTTGCCAACTTCAATTACTCCAGTCGCTTGATAATCGTTTGCTCACAGGATGCTCCCGCCCTCCAGCGCCGCCTTTTCCAGCGTGATGTTCAGGCCCAGGCCCTTGATCTCGTTGCACAGCACGTCGAACGCGACGGGCATACCCGCTTCGAGGCGGTTGGTGCCCTTGACCATCGACTCGTAAATCTTAGTCCGGCCCTCGACGTCGTCGCTCTTGACGGTGAGCAGTTCCTGCAGGATGTAAGCTGCGCCGTAACCTTCGAGAGCCCAGACTTCCATTTCGCCGAAGCGCTGGCCGCCGGTGCGGGCCTTGCCGCCGAGCGGTTGCTGCGTGATGAGCGAGTAGGGGCCTGTGGCGCGGGCGTGGATCTTGTCGTCCACGAGGTGATGGAGCTTGAGCAGGTACATGTGACCGACGGTCGTCTTCTGGTCGAAGGGTTCACCGGTGCGGCCGTCGTACAACTGCACCTTGCCACCCGGGGGCATCTTGACGAGGATCTCCTCGGGGTCGGGGGCTTGCTTCTTCTCTTCGAGTTCCTTGGTTCGGCTGTCCACGTACTCATTGGCCTCGACGATGGCCTTGTGGACTTCCTCTTCGGTGGCACCGTCGAAGACCGGCGTCACCGCCTGGAAGCCCAGCACGCCACACGCCCAGCCCAGGTGCGTCTCAAGGATCTGCCCGACGTTCATACGTGAAGGCACGCCCAGCGGGTTGAGCAGCACGTCGACCGACGTGCCGTCTTCGAGGAACGGCATTTCCTCCATCGGCACGATACGGGCGATGACGCCCTTGTTGCCGTGGCGGCCAGCCATCTTGTCGCCGACCGACAGGTGACGCTTTGTGGCCAGGTAGACCTTGACCATTTCGAGCACGCCGCTGGTCAGTTCGTCGCCGCGCTTCATGTGGTCGAGCTTGCGTTTCTTTTCTTTGCCGACCGCTTCGATACGGGGCCAGAACTGGCCGTGGATGATCGTTGCCTGTTCCTTGGCGGCCTTATTGCCCTTGATCCAGTCGCTCGAGAAGGTCTCGATCTGTTCGAGGATGACCTCGGTGATATCCGACTGGCCGACCTTCTGGCGGGTGGTGGGGTCGACCATCGCGCTGCCGGTGACTTCGTTGACCTGCTCGACCATCTGGCGGAACAGGTCGGCGGCGCGCTTGTCCATCTCCAGTTCGTACTGGCGCATCTCCTTCTTGAGCTGCTTCTTCTGCTCGTCGTTCATGTGCATACGCCGGCTGAACCGCTTGGCACCGATGACGACGCCCTCGGTGCCGGCGGGGACTTCAAGCGAGTCGTTCTTCACGTCTTCGCCGGCCCGACCGAAGATCGCGTGGAGCAGCTTCTCTTCGGGGGTCAGTTCGCTCTTGCTCTTGGGGCTGACCTTGCCTACAAGGATGTCGCCGGGCTTGACGAACGCGCCGATGCGGATGACGCCGTTCTCGTCGAGC
Organism: Phycisphaera sp.; assembly: GCA_016125215.1. Classification (GTDB taxonomy): domain Bacteria; phylum Planctomycetota; class Phycisphaerae; order Phycisphaerales; family Phycisphaeraceae; genus RI-382. The sequence continues at coordinate 16,415 of WGMF01000036.1, read as the reverse complement.
TTGGAGAGCATCTTCTCGCTGACGTTGGGGATGTCGCGGGTGAACTCCTCACGCCCGAGCTTGGTCTCGCGGATCTCCACGTCGAACTCATCGATGTGGATCGAGGTGAAGGTGTCGTTCATCACGAGGCGTTCGTTGATGACGATGGCGTCCTCGAAGTTGTAACCGTCGAAGGTGTTGAACGCCACGAGCGCGTTCTTGCCCAGCGACATCTCGCCCTGCGAGGTCGCGGCGCCGTCGGCAATGATCTGGTTCTTCTTGACCTTCTGGCCCATGCGGACGATGGGCTTCTGGTTCTGGCAGGTGCGCTCGTTGAGGCCGACGAACTTGCGCAGCTCGTACTCGTCGGCGTTATCGATGACGATGCGCATCGCGTCGACGTAGGTGACGGTGCCGGCGTTCTTGGCCCGGACGACCATGCCCGAATACTTGGGGATTTCCTTCTCAAGGCCGGTGGCGACGCAGGGCGGCTGGGTGATGATCAGCGGCACCGCCTGGCGCTGCATGTTCGAGCCCATGAGTGCGCGGTTGGCGTCGTCGTGTTCGAGGAAGGGGATCAAGGCCGCCGACACGCCGACGATCTGCTTGGGGCTGATGTCGACGTAGGTGACCTGTGACGAATCGACCTGTGCCAGGTCGCCATCGACACGCGCGAGCACCTGGCCCTTGCGGAGCGAACCGTCGGGTTCGACCACGTCGGTCGGGGCAAGCGTGACCTTCATCTCCTCGTCGGCACGGAGGTAAACGACCTTGTCGACCTTGCCGTCCTTGACCTGGCGGTAGGGCGTGAGGAGGAAGCCGTACTCGTCGATGGAGGAGTAGATGCCCAGCGAGGCGATCAGGCCGATGTTCGTGCCTTCGGGCGTCTCGATGGGGCAGATGCGTCCGTAGTGGGAGATGTGCACGTCGCGGACCTCGAAGCCCGCGCGTTTGCGGTTGAGGCCGCCCGGGCCCATCGCGCTGAGCGTGCGCTCGTGCTTGAGCTGCGAGAGCGGGTTGGTCTGGTCGACGACCTGCGAGAGCTCGGAGCGACCGAAGAAGTGCTCCATGGCGCTCGAGATCGACTTGGAGTTGACCAGGTCGGCGATCTTCGCCAGCTCGTCGGGGTCCTTGACGCTCATGCGTTCCTGGACGGTGCGACGGAGCTTGAGGAAGCCCTTGCGGAGCTCCTCGACCGCCAGCTCGTCGAGTGTGCGCATCCGGCGGTTGCCCAGGTGGTCGATGTCGTCGATGTGGGCCTTGTTGCGGTTGTTGCGCAGGTCGAGGATGTATTTGATGATCTGGAGGAAGTCCTCGGAGCGGATCTTCATCTCCGACTCGGGGACGTTGAGATCGAACTTGCGGTTGATGCGGAAGCGACCGACCTTGCCCAGGCGGTAACGGTTCTCATCGAAAAATTTCTCGGCAAAGAGGGCACGGGCCTTCTCGACCTGCGGCGGGTTGCCGGGGCGGAGCCTGCCGTAGATGTGCAGCAGCGCCGCCTCGTGCTCGGTCACGTCGAGGGCGAGTTCCGCGGTGGATTCCTCGGCCATGGTGTTGAGGATCAGCGGGTCGCCTGCGTTGGTGATGACCTCGAGGGACTTGAGGTTGGACGAGAGGATGCGTTCGAGGGCCTCGCCGATCTGCCGACCGACGCCCACGATCTCCTCGCCCGTCTCGGTGTCGACCACCGACGCGGCGGCGTAGTGTTCCTGCTTGAGGTCCGAGGCCTTGACCTTGGCCACCTCGTAGAAAATTTTCAGCAGTGTCTGCGTCTCGGAGACCTTCTCATCGAGCGCACGCAGGAACGTGGTCACGGGGATCTTGGTCGACTGGTCGATGCGCATGAGCAGGGAGTCTTTCTTGGAGACTTCCAGCTCGATCCACGAGCCTCGCTCGGGGATGATGCGCGCCGAGTGCAGCGGGCGGTCGGCCTCGGCCGAGGCGATGGAGAAGTCGACACCGGGCGAGCGGTGCAACTGGTTGACGATGACGCGCTCGGCGCCGTTGATGATGAACTCACCGCCGCCCATGAGGATGGGGACCTCGCCGAGGTAGATCTCCTCTTCGGGGATCTCGGCCACGTCGTTGCGGACGAGTCGTACGCCGATGCGGAAGGGCATGCCGAAGGTCAGTCGGAGCTGCCGGCACTCGTCGGGGGTGTAGCGTGGCTCGTCGAGCTTGTAGTAGAGGTACTCAAGCTTCATGTTCCCGTCGTAGGAGACGATGGGGAAGACCTCGCGCATGAGAGACTCGAGCCCGATCTGGGCGTCGCGCTTGTCGAACGCCTTGTCGAGCTGGAGGAAGCGCGTGTAGGCCGCTTGCTGGATTTCAACGAGGTTGGGGACAGCAATGCCGTCGCCATGCTTGGAATAGTCGCGCACGGACTTGATTCGCATCGATCACTCCGATCATGCAGGTGCGGGTGTTATTTGGATGTCCAGATTACGAACGCCCTCAATCGCCACGGCCCAGGTTGTAGTGGGGTTATTGGAAACGAAACAGTATAGACGTTTGCATTTGGGCCTGCAAGTCCAGTGCCAGCCTGTTTCGGGGTCTGGCGGGGGTCGGAAGCGGATCGGCCGTAAATCAAGGCCGGGCAACATGCTAAATTACGCCCCCGTGAAGACGCCCGCCCCCCGACTTATCCGGTTTTTCACAAGGCCCAGCCTGACCCTGGCGTTGGGGCTGGCCCTGATCCTGACGTGCGAAGCCCTCCTGGCGGTGGATGTCCACCTCCGTGGCGGGTTGATTGTGGGACACAACACCCCCGCAGAGGCGCTGCCCGACCCGGTGGGCTATTGGGGCACGCTTGCACGCTACGTCGCCCAGAACATGACGCCGTTGTGCTGGGTCGGGTACCTGCTCGTCTTCGACGGCCTGCTCACCGTGCTGGCGCACAAAAAACAAGACCGGTCCATTTCTTCCCTCCGCGCCAGACCGCACCGGTTTCTCATAGCCTGGCTCACGTCGATCCCCGTCTGGTGTTACTTCGATTTTGTGAATTTCTATTTCATGGACGCCTGGCGGTACCACGGCTTGCCCGAAGCGTGGTGGAGCCGGGCGGGGGGATATTTCATCGCCTTCGCCGCGATCTCGCCGGGGATGTTCCTCGCTGCGCAGACCTTACAACATGTTGGACTGCGCAGACTCCGTACAAGGGGCGTGCGCATTCCGCGCTTCGTCGAAGTGGGCTGCGTGTTGCTCGGTGTGCTCTTTGTCGTCTACCCCTTCGTCGTGCACGACGCGATCGGGAACCTCACGCTCTGGGTCAGCCTGATGTTTTTTCTCGACCCGATCAACCACTGGCTCGGCGCGCCGTCGATCCTCGGCGACTGGAAAGCCGGGCGGTGGGGACGCACTCTCTCACTGATGCTCGGCGGGGCGGTGTGCGGTTTCTGCTGGGAGTTCTGGAATTACTACGCGGTGACGAAGTGGACCTACCACCTGCCGTTCACGGGGACGCTTGAACAGTACCGCTACTTCGAGATGCCGTGGATCGGGTTCCAGGGTTTTCTGCCGTTTGCCATCGAGTGCTGGGTCGTGCTCAACACGATCGTGTGGGTGATGGATCGGTTGGGTTTGCACGTGGCCGAACCGCTGCCCGATGAGTACTCGGTGATGTGAACTCGATGTCTCGCGAAGCCCGCGAAGAGCGCAAAGGGGGACTAGGAGTTCACGCAGGGGTCGCAGGGAGCGAGAAGAGTTTCACGCCAAGCTCGCCAATAATTTAGACATGTAATCTCATGATCCCAGCCCCTCTGAGATCATCAATCATCAATTTCAATCATTAATGGCTCGAAAACCCGGCGCTCTTGGCGTCCTTGGCGTGGAACGTTTTTCCCTCTTCGCGTCTTCGCGGGCTTCGCGAGAAACTTTTTCCCCGCGCTCCCCGCGCACCCCGCGTGAACCACTCTTACTCAGCCTGAGCGCCCTCTTCCTCTTCGAGCTTGCGCAGGCCCAGGCCCAGGTCGGCGAGTTTTTCCTTGATCTCGAGCAGGCTGGTCATGCCGAAGTTTTTCACGCCCATGAGTTCAGCCTCGGTGCGCATGCACAGGTCGCCGACGCTCGTGATGCCGAGCAGCGCCAGGGCCTTGCGGGCGCGGACGGAGAGGTTCAGGTCGTTGACGCTCTGGACGAGTTGGCCGGCGTCGCCCTGATCGTCTTTGAGCTGGTCGTACACCGCCTGTTTGGCGGCCGACTGGGACTCTTCGATAGACTGGCCGAGTTTCAAGCCGCGCTGCGCGAGCATGGCCTTGATCTCGTCGATGCTCGATTCGCCCAGGTTCTTGTAGCTGCGCATCTCGGCTTCGGTGACGCGGAGCAGGTCCGCCAGCGTGCGGATGTTCATCTTCCGCAGGCAGTTTCGCGTGCGGACGGTGAGGTCGAAGTCCGTCACCGGGGTGTCGAGGGTGGTGTCGCCTTTGTGCAGGCGGGTCTCTTCGTCCTCGATCATCATGGCCTTGCTGGCAAGGATGTCCTTGATATACAGCCGGGCGCGGGCGTGGTTGGGGTCGGTCGAGAGCACCTGCCGAACGCATCGCTCAGCCTGCGCATATTGGCCGCGGTCTTCGTAGAGGATCGCCAGATTCAAGAGCGCATTGAGCGGCGGGTTGGGTCGGTGGACGCACTCTTCGTAAAGGTGCAGCGCCTCGTCTTCCTCACCGACGAGGTCGAGGTTGATAGCCAGGTGGAAGCAGACATCGGTGTTGTCGGGGTCGGCGGCAAAGGCGGCCTCGTAGGCCTCGATGGCCTTGATGCGTTCGCCGCGATCCTCGGCGGCCTTGCCCATCTCGAGGTACTTGCGTGCGGTGGGGGAGTCCTTGACCTCGTGGCTGTCGAGCACAGCGGTGTCTTTCGATGCGACCATCGTGGGGCGTTCCTTGATCGTTACGGGTGCGTTGTTGAGATTGGGTTGGCCGATGGGCCGAACAAAACACTATATCGGGACGAAGAAAACTCTGCAAATCACAACGCGGGAACGGGCGGCACCGGGGTGCGTGTGTTGCCCCATGACTCAACGGGATTTATGATTTTTTCAGTCGACCCCAACTCCGATGGTCCCGCGCATGGCTGTAAAACCCCTCTCCCGAGGCTCGAAACGGACCCCAGGCGACCGCCAGCCCGTGCGTCTGACGCTCGGTGTGGGTCTGGCGATGACGCTTCTGGTCTGCGTGCTCGACACGACGGGGGAACTGGACAGCCCGGAGCGCTGGCTCTCCGACCGTAGGGCACGGGATTGCCAGTTTTTTCTCCCGGCCGCTGGAGACGCGCTGGTCCACCTGGATATCGATGACGAATCGCTGCAGGCGGTGGGACGCTGGCCCTGGCCGCGCGCGACTCTGGCGGGGTTGCTCGACGAGGTCCACCGGGCCGGGCCCAGGGTTGTGGCGCTGGACATTCTATTGACCGATCCTCAGACGCCGCAGACGGTCTTGCGCGAGGACGGTTCGCTGGAGACGGTCGACCACGACGCGATCCTGGCCGACGTGGTGAAGAGGTCGGGTAACGTAATCCTGCCGGTGGCGTTCGGGTTGGCGTCGCCGGTGCGCAGCGCCGTTGAGGTCGAAACTTACAAGTTGTTAGCCACCGACCCGGACATGCCCTACGAGGAGCTTGTGTCGAAACTGATCTCGGAGAATCCATTGGGGCCAACCGAGAAACCCGACAAGACCACCTACACCGGCCAGCGGCAGCGTTTGGCGCTCGTGCAGCTCGAATCGGTCCTCACCGCCGACCCGTCGATGGAGCTTGGACCGACTGTCGAGAAGATCATGGGTCAATGGCCGGGGGCCGGGGGTTTTGCGGGGGTGTTGCGCGAATTTTACCCGCGGGTGAAATCGCTTGCGCTGTTACGGTCGTCGTCGTTGCCCGCCGAGGTGGATATGAGCTTTGCCTACGGATCGGGCGATGCGCCGCCGCTGCCGATGCTTGCCAAGGCCAGCGCGGGGACGTGTTCGGTCGATTACCTGCCCGACGCCGACGGCGCATCAAGGATGATCCCGATCTTCGTCAAGCGTGGTGATCGCATCTACCCGACACTGGGTTTGGCGATGGCTTGCCGATACCTGGGGGTGTCGCTGGAGCAACTGCGTATCGATAGGGGCCGTGTCGTGTTGCCGTTGTCCGATGGGCGAACGATCACCATCCCGACCGCGACGCAGGCCATGCCCGGGCAGGGCGAAGTCGGGCACGTCATCCCGATCCCGTGGTTCGGGCCGTCCGGCCGTGAGGGCGACTGGGACTGGCAGACGATGTATGACATGCCCGATTACAAACAGACCGCGCAGCACCTTTCGATGGCGTACGTCCACGACCTGTTGCGATTGGAAGAGGCGATCCCTCACAACAGCCAAGTCGCCGACGACGCGATCGCCGCGGTGCTGCAACTGGCCAGCGTCGGCTTGCTCGAGCGTTACACGCAGCTCAAGCTGCCCGACGACGCTGACCATATCGTGGATCGGCTCACGTGGATCGACAAGACCCTGGCCGAGGCGCAGTTCATGGCGTCGATTTTTTCAGAGATGACCGACGACGACCGCAAAGCCGTGGTCCAGGATTACGTGAACGAGCAGCGCCCCAAGCTCGAGCGCGTGCGCGATGAGTGGTTGGCTATGACACCCAATAACCGGGAAAAGCGGTTGGCTGATCTCCCCTCAGACCAGCGCGACGCGATCACCAAACTGCTGACCGAAGGCGGGTTAGCTGAGCAACTGGCCCACTACGCCCGTGAGCGGGAGCACCAGATCGACGTGTTTCTGCCCTCGCTCAAGGTGCTGCCCGAGGTGTCAAGCGAGTTTCGCAAGTACCTCCAGCGGCGCACGGAGCTGCGTACCCAGCTCTCCGGTCGGGCGGTACTCGTCGGCTGGACCGCGACAGGCACCACCGACTGGGTCCCCACGCCGCTGCACCGCCGATGCCCCGGTGTGATCTGTCACGGCGTAGTCTTTCACGGCATCGTCAGCGGCGAGTTGTGGGGCACCGCGCCGGTCTGGGTGGCCACCCTCCTGACGCTGGTGTTCGGGTTGATCGTGACGCTCTGGACCGCGCTGGCCACACCGGTGCGCAGCCTGATCGTCGCGGTGGGCGTCGCGGTGTTCTACTGGTGCGTCAACGGCATCGTGCTCTTTGACCTGGGCAACACCATCGTGGGCGTCGCGGGGCCGATGCTGGCCATCGGTCTGGCGTGGCCGGCCTGCACGCTCACACGCTACCTTGTCGAGAGTGCCGAGCGCCAGCGTGTGCGCGACCGCTTTGCGAACTACGTCGACCCGGCGCTGGTGGATTACGTCCTGGAAAACCGCGGCATGGCTCGGTTGCAGGGCGAGACGCGAGAGCTCACCGTCGTCTTCACCGACCTGGCGGGTTTCACCACCATCACCGAAAAACTCGGCGAAGCGACCGTCCCGCTGCTCAACGATTACATGGGCCTGATGGTCCCGCTCATCCGCGAGCAGGGGGGGTACGTCAACAAGTTTCTCGGCGACGGGATCATGTTCTTCTACGGCGCCCCGCGTCCCAACGAAGACCACGCCGCCGCCGCGGTCCGCACCGTGCTGGCGATGCAGGAAGCCGTCGTGAAGTTCAACGAGATGCTCTACACGAGGCAACTGCCGACGGTCAAGGTGCGCTGCGGGGTGAACACGGGGAAGATGGTCGTGGGCGACGCGGGCCCGTCTGACGCAAGCGACTACACCGTGCTGGGCGACGAGGTGAATCTCTCGGCCCGGCTCGAGTCTGCCAACAAGGCCACCGGCACGCTCATCCTCATCGGTCAGCGCACCGCGGAACTTCTCAACGGCCGGTACCTTCTCAAACCCGTAGGCAGATTGCAGGTCGTGGGCAAGACCACGGGCGTGATGACTTACGAACCGATGGCGTTGTTGAGTGACGCCACGCATGAGCAGCGCGAGCACGTGGCACTCTACGAAGCCCTGCTCGACCACTTCACGCACCGGCGATTTATGGAATGTCTTGAAGCGATCGCCCGTGTCCGTGAGGCCACAGGCCCGGGGAAACTCGCGGACCTCTACGAAAAACTCTGCAGGCAATACCTCGACACGCCACCGGGCAAAGAGTTCGACGGCAGCATCGTGCTCGAGAGCAAGTGAGGGGGCATGATGCTCCAGCACCCACACGGCGGCCTTCGCGGCCACGCCGTGTGGCACCCGCTCTTGTCACGCGGTGCGGCACCCAACCAGCATCAATTGTTCTGCAGGGTCTGCGGGGTGACCTGGTATTGGATCGTCTGGCCCGGTGCGAGGTAGACATTCGGGTTGGGAGAATTGCCCGCGCTGAAAATCTCCGTGGAGAGCGGGCCCTGGAAGACATTGACGTAGACCTGGGAGTTCACCGAGCCGTTGTTGGCAATGTTGACGGTGTGTGTGCCCTGGACGAACGTAATCGGTGCCTGGACATACTCGACGCCGCCCACCGAGTTCTGGTAGTCCCCCGAGTGGGTGTAGAGGGTCGGCTGGGAGCCGAGCGTCGGGTTGGCGGCCGAGATCGTCCCGAGGCCCGGCACCATGACGGTGAGGTCCAGGTCGGTCAGGGACATCAGGTCCACCGCGTTCCATGACACCACGATCGTGAATGGCCCATCCAACTGGGGCACGCCGACGCCGGTGCCGCCGAGCTCTTCAAACTGGGCCTGCAACGCTTTCACGCCACGGAACGCATCGCCGCCGACACCCGGGAGCGAGGCGTTGAGCATGTCTTCGGTGAGCGTGAGCACCGCCCCGGCACCCTGCGGGTTGACGTAGGCGTTGGTCTTGCCGTAGCCCGCGGCGCTGGCCTGCTCGCCCGTGATCGTGACCATCTGGCTCTTGCCGATCAGGGCGCTGGTCTGTAAATCCTTGAGCCTTGCGAGCACGCCCTTTTCACTCTCGGCACTGACCTCAAAGCCCAGCGCGTTGTCGGTCACGAGCACGTCGCTGCCGCGGATCGCAAGCGTCGCGCTGGCGGTGCGGATCGTCGAGTCGTGAAGCTCCTGCGCTTCCTTGATCTGGTAATGCGTTCGGCCGTATTTCATGCCCAGGTCGGTGCGGATGGTCTGCGTGCCGTTGTCCTTGATGGCCTGGAGCACGGTGATCGTCCCGAGGCGGTCGAGCGTGACGGTCTGGTCGGGCGGGATGACGAGCAGCACCGAGCTGCGCAGCCCCGTGCGGAACTCGGCCCCCTGTGTGACACGCATCTCGGCCTTGGCGTCCAGCCACGGCTGGTCGGGGTTCTCACGCACCTGGACCATGCCCTTGACCTCCGCGACGATCACAGGCAACACCTCTGTGTCGCTTGCGGGGGCCTGGCCCGCTTGTTCATCCGTAACCGGGGCGCGGTCGGCATCATCGGGCGCGACGGCCGGCGCTTCGGGCGCGGGGGCGTCCTGCGCCATGACGGGGTTGAGCGCCGCCGAGGTCAGGGCGGCCAGGAGAGCGAAGACCGTTCCCAGGACGATGCGATGAGTTTTCTTTGTCATGGCGTGGCTCCGTGATGGACGGTTGTGCGATCGGGCATTTGGGGGTGCCACTGGCGGCCTGTCCGCCAGTGCAGGCTCATCGCGTGTAACACTGTCGGGCAAGCCGACAGTGGCACACATCGATGGCGGTTACTTCGCGGCGGTCAGGGGTTGTTTGTCCATGATGGCGCTGAGTTGCTGGTAGTCCTGCAGCCTGCCGATGATGCTCACGAACTGGTCGCCGGTGAGTGTCTGCTGCTCGCTGCTGGGGGGGAAGATGTTGAGGAAGACCATCTCCCGTAAAGCATAGCGCGGTGTGCCCCGGGTGAGGCGCATCATCAGCCCGCCTTTGATGCTCAGGATGTTGGCGGCGATGTGGGCCACGGTCCCGCGTGTGACAGCGTCGTCGGCCTGCCCCCGGAAGGTTTTTTCAAGCAGGTTCTTTTGCATCAGGGTCGCGGTGCGTGCGGTGAAATCGGCCGAGTCGTCCTGGCCATCGGCCAGAAGCAGCAGGGCGTGGAAGGCCTCGTCGTTGCAGACGATGGGTCGGGCATTGAGGTCGTGCCAGAAGGCCATCTGGGAATCGGTGTCGTTCCCGGCGAGGGTGAGGGTCAGGGGTTCGGCGACCTTCGCGGTGGTGCAGCCCGTGAGCGGGGCGATGAGAGTGAGTGCGATCAGGCCACAAGCGTGTGTGCGTGTCATGTTTGAGCTTCCGGGTGTTTGAGCTTCCGGGGGGGTCCGAATGTTGACTTGCGGGGGGTTCAGAAGGCGAGGGTGAGTGCGGTGTAGATGAAGTGGCGAGCGTCGCGGTCGCCGGAGATCGACGCGCCGGGGAAGAAGACGCCGTAGCGCGTGGTGAAAGCGATGTCGCTGAGCAGTTGCCAGTTGAGGAAGACGTCGAACTCGGTGCCGAGGTAGCTGCTGTGGCCGGTCGGTTCGTCGATGGGGGCGCCGCTGTCGAACTTGAAGAACCCAAAGAGCGAAGCCCCGACCTGCACGCGTTTGAATGCGGACGACGAGGGGAGGGGGAATGTCGAAACAGAGGACTGAACCATGATGAGGTTGGAGACGGGCGCGCTAAACGCCAACCCGGTGTTGACCAGGCCAAAGCCGTTGAAGGCGGTGTCGTCGGTGCCGGGGGTGTTGCCGCCGAAGGTGTCGGAAGTGGAGAGGGCGCGGTCGTCGTCGCCTGTGGCGATGAGCAGTTGGCCGGAGACGCGCGTGCGGTTGGCGTCGAGGAAGAGGTAGTCGAGCGTGATGCTTGCGGCAAAGGCGGAGATGGATTCCTGGGTCTGCGTAATGGAGCTGATGGTCGCGTCGAAGCTGTTGGACAGACCGGTGCCGCCCTCGTAGACGGCTTCGACGCCGTAGAGCACGTGGTCGCCGACGTTGCCGTTGGCCCCGACACCGAGGTACCACGACTGGTATTCAAAGGTTGTGGGGAGAGTGGGGTAGACGTGCATCGGGTCGGCGGCGCGCGCTGCGGCAAGGGGGTCGGGGTCGAAGTCGTGGTTGTTGTTGTCCTGCTGGACGAGGCCGTAGATAAACAACTGGTGTTCGGGCACGGGTCTGTACCGGACCATCCCGCCGTAGAACCCGCGTTTGGTGTGGTCCTCAAAGTCGGGGCGTGAGCTGTCGAAATCGACGGTGTCTTCCCTTGTGACGCCTGCGAGGATTTCGAGGTCGACCTGGCGTGTGGTGAGGGTGATGTCGGCACCGTCGATGTCCTGGCTGAGCGTCAGGCCGTTGGCCCAGTGGATGAGTTGCCTGCCGCCCGAGAGGATGACGTTGAAGTCCGGGGGCTCTTGGCCGTAGGCCTGCAGGGCGCGGGTGAGGTCGAAGCGGTAGACGCCGCGTTCGAGCGTGGCCTGCCACCCGTCGCCGTCGCCGGTGGAATCGTCGCCGGCGTTCCAGTCTTCGTACTTGAACCTGCCGCGGACGTAGAGCTGGTGGGCGTTGTCGATGTTGACGGTGGTGTAGAGGTTGATGTCCCACTGCCTGAGGGTGTGGTTGCCCCCGGACGAGTCATCAAATGAGAAGATGCTGAACCCGGTGTAGCCGCCGATGTCGATCAGGGCGCGTTGCGTGGTCGGGACGCCGGCTTCGGCGCGGAGCTCGCGTTCGCGTTTAATCTGTTCGAGTGTGCGGTCGAATCGTTGGGTGCTGTCCTGAGCGGAGGCTTGCGAGAGGCATGGCCCCGCCACGATACAGAGCGCGACCGTCAGGGCGATGGGTGAGAAGATGGGTTGTCCGAGCGGGGGCGTCCGATTGATGGGCGTCATAGAATTCTTCCGCGGTCACGTGCGATGGGGGTGGGCCTGATCCACACGCCTGGGCGGAAGAGGTCGACCGGGCAACACGGTGCCGAGCCGACTGTCCATCCTCATGCCCGCCTTCGGCGACCCAGAGCATACCCGAACAGCGCGGTGGACCCCAACAAGGCCAGAGACGCGGTGACGGGTTCGGGGACGACCGAGTCGCCGGCCACAGCCGACTGCCCGGGTTCCTGCTGGTTGTTGGGGTCGTATCCGTCGAGCATGATGAGCGTGTGCTGGACGGGGGCCTCGAAGTCGGGGTCGAGTGCGTAGTCGTAGATCATGACCTCGTCGATCTGGCCGGTGAGGTGGCTGTAGAAGTCGGTGATGTAGTTGGTCTGGCCCGCGGCGGCTTGTAAACCAGAGGCGCCCTCGGTGAGGTCGATCACGTCCGGGTAGACATAGGCCTCGGCACCGAGGGTGAGTTGGAACTGGCCGTCCCCGCCGAACAGGGCATCGAGAACGTTCTCGTCGACGAGTTGCCCATCGACCCAGAGCTTGAGCTCGGTGGTGCCCAGGTCTTCATCACGCACACCGGTGGCCAGGATGTGGTGCCACATGTCGTCGTCGAAGCCGCCGATGTCGTAGGAACTGAGGAATCTGTACGCCTCACTGGAGCCTTTGCTGAACTGTGCGTCGATGTAGCCGCCGCTGCTGAGCCGGATGTTCATGTACTCGTCGCCGGTTTCGGAAACCAGGTTCAGGAGCGTCTCGCTGCCCTCGTTGTTGTATTCGGGGGTTTTGAAGTAAAAACTCAGCGAGAAGTCGTGGGCAAAGTCGCTGACTTCCTTGGTGTTGATCTGGCTGTTGCCGTTGAAGACGGGGGCCAGGTCGGTGGACTTGTTGGCGTAGTTCACGCCCTGGCCGAGGACGAAGGGGACCTCGTTGTTGTTGATGTACTGACCGTTGTCCGTGCCGCGGCGTGAGCTGGCGTCGTAGGACGTTGAAGGCGATGAGCCGAGCGAACCGTCCGTATCGAAGGTGTTGACGTGGAAGGCGGTCTGTGTGGAGGCGACGCCGATGGAGGTGGGGCTGTTGGTGTTCTCCGCTCGGAAGTTAATCACGCCGGTGAGACGGAGTGTGTCCCCGACCTGCAGAGGCGAGGAGGGCGGCAGGACGACGCCCGTGTAGTTGATCGTGCCGAGCTGGACCTGGCTGCCACCGGTGGGGTTGGTGAATGTGAGCGTGGCGCCCGATGAACCGAAGTCCGAGCCGAATTGAGCAAGCGGTGTTGCGGAGCCGACTTTTTCCCAGGTCATGTTCTTGACCTGCGCGGTCGCAAAACCCCCCACGCCCACGTTGGCCTGAACGGGCAGGTTGAAGTTGGTGAAGATCGGCGAACCGAATGCGGCGTCGCTCACCGTCCAGTTCACCGCGAAGCTGATCTGCATGAGGCTGTTGGCGTCCGAGGCGCTGCCGGGGTCGGACTGTGTGATGAGCGTGCCGGGCTGGAAAACAATCCCGGCCGCGTTGGAGCTTGTGGTGTACCCGACGCCGGCCTTGGCGGTGCTGCTGACCGTGCCGCCGCTCAGGGCCACGGAGTTGGTGGCGTTGATCCCGAAACCCGGGTAGCCCGGTGTGCTCGGTGCGTTGGTGGGGGTCTTGATGGTCAGCGTCGGCTCAAGCACGAACTGGCTGTAGGTGACAAACGACCCGGTCGGGGTGTAGGTCAGTGTGGCGTGAGCCTGGGAGGCGACGGAAACAATCAGACCCGTGGCCAGCAAAAGCCCAAGTGAGGATTTTTTCAGGCTGTTGCGCGTACCGGAGGTCTTGCTGATCAACGTCATGTGCTATTCTCCCAGGGATGTGCCTTTGCGATGCGTTGGACTGCTCGCAGCCCATTTTCGGGTTCGCTTGAAAACAATGCGGGCGGGAATCTCATCTCCCGATCCACAAGACATGGGTCTCTGTTTTACAAAAACTAAACAGTGGCTTGATCTTTCGGGGAGTATATCACCGTTTTTTGACTTGCCTAGTGGCGTTGCGGGTCATTCTTGTAAATATTTCATGAATTTTTGACCTTGGCATGGCTAGTTGTGAATTTAAATAGTTTTGGTAATTGCGGAGGTCTGGGCGGTATGGCTGAACCCCTATGCCACACGGTGGAGTGCGCAATAAAAAGACCCACGGTGTGGGTCTTGACGGAGCGTTGTTGCGCGTCGGGATCGGGGCGTCAGATCAGCCCGTCGGCCTTGGCCATGTGCTGCATCAGATCGACCACGCGGTTTGAGTAGCCCCACTCGTTGTCGTACCACGAGACGAGCTTGAAGAAGTTCGAGTTGAGTTCGATCCCCGCGCCGGCATCGAAGATGCTCGACAGCGGGCAGGTGATGAAGTCGCTCGACACGACGTCCTCATCGGTGTAACCCAGGATGCCGTTGAGCGGGCCTTCGCTGGCGGCCTTCATCGCGGCGCAGATGTCCTTGTAGGTCGTGCTCTTGGTCGTCTTGACCGTGAGGTCGACCACCGACACGTCCGCGGTGGGGATTCGGAAAGCCATGCCGGTGAGCTTGCCCTTGAGTTCGGGCATGGCCAAAGCGACAGCCTTGGCGGCGCCGGTCGAGGCGGGGATGATGTTGAAGCCGGCGCTGCGTCCGCCGCGCCAGTCTTTCCTCGACGGCCCGTCCTGCGTCGGCTGTGTGGCGGTGACCGCGTGGACCGTCGTCATCAGGCCCTCGGCGATGCCGAAGTTTTCATGCACGACCTTGGCAATCGGGGCCAGGCAGTTGGTCGTGCAGGAGGCGTTGGACACGACGGTGTGCTTGCTCTTGTCGAAGGTCTTGTGGTTGACGCCCATGACGAGCGTGGGCACCTGGTCGGGGCTCTTGGTCGGGGCCGAGATGACCACGCGCTTGGCGCCGGCGGTCAGGTGCTTGCTCGCGGCCTCGAAATCGGTGAACAGGCCCGTCGACTCGACGACGTAATCCGCGCCGGTGGCTTTCCACGGGAGCGTGGCCGGGTCTTTTACCGAGCACGTCGGGATCTCACGCCCGTTGACGACGAGCATGTTCTCGCCCCTGGCCTCGACGCTGCCCTCGAACCGGCCGTGGATCGAATCGTACTTGAGCAGGTAAGCGAGGTTGTCCGCGGGCACGAGGTCGTTGATGCCGACGAACTGGATGTTGGGGTTTTGGATGCCCGCCCGGAAAACCAGGCGACCGATGCGACCGAACCCGTTGATACCAACCTTCAGAGCCATGGCTCATACTCCATAAAAACGCGGTGCAAAACGCGGTGTGTTGTGACGCCCGTCCGCCGACGGTTCACCCCGATCAACTGCGGACAAGCCGATCCGATACGGTAGGACTTTGGCACGAGAAGTCAAATCGAGCGCTACCCCGCTTGACGCCGGTGCGCGATCAACCGAGCATGATCGCGTGGACCCACGACGATCGAGGCACGGATGTCTCTGGAACCCGCACCCCAGATGATGCTTTTCGACAGCCCAGCCGCGGCGGGCCGGTCGATGACGCGCGCCCCTCGCTCCAAGCGTCTCGTCCCATCGGACAGACTGTCCCTGTGCGTACTGGGCAGCGGATCGGGCGGCAATTGCTCGGTCGTGCGACGGGGTCAAAAAGCCCTGCTCATCGATGCGGGGTTCAGCCCACGGCGGACAAACAAACTCCTCACCCAAGCCGGCGTCGATCCCTCGTTCATCCTCGGCCTGCTCGTCACCCACCTCGACCGCGACCACTTCCACCCGCACCAGGTCCGCCAACTCCGCCTCTGGCGCGTGCCCCTGTTCATCCACCGCTGGCACCTGCGCCACCTGGCCCGCGTGCCCGGTCAATCCCAGCTCCACGACGAGGGCCTCGTCCGCACCATCGATTCACTCCCCTTCGATCCCACACCCGATTTCCACGTCACCACCGTCACACTCCCGCACGACGACAAGGGCACCGTCGGCTTCCGCATCGACACCCCATCAGGCAGCCTTGGCTATGCCACCGACCTGGGCCACGTCCCCCAGAGCCTCATCGATTGCTTTGCGGGCAAACAACCCCAGCCCCTCACCGACGCCCCGTCACAAGAACCCTCGCCGCTCACCTCACGACCCGTCGACATCCTGGCCATCGAGTCCAACTACGACCCACGCATGCAACTGACCAGCTCGCGCCCCGACTTCCTCAAAGACCGCATCATGGGCAAGCACGGCCACCTCTCCAACGAACAAACCCTCGACGCCCTCCGCGCTCTGGTCCGGGCCTCCGACAACCGCACACCCCAGCACATCGCCCTGCTCCACCGCAGCTCGCAGTGCAACAGCCCCGACATCATCCGAAGGCTTTTTGCAGACCACCCCGATCTCCACCGCCGAACCACCCTGACCGAACAACGCAGACACTCCCCCTGGCTATCCGTCAACCCGGATCGCACAACACAGTTGACACTCGACTGGTGACTGGTGACTAGTGACTAGTGACTGGTGACGGGTGACGGGTTGATTGGTCAGTTGGGCTTCGCCACTCATTTAGCCCGGTCGCTTGCGACCGGTGAAGACCACTCTGAGATCATCAATCATCATTCATCACTACTGTCCCAACGTTTGATGCAAGAATCATTCTAACTTCAATCAACCGCGCGATCTGCAACGAATCATGACCTGCATCGACTTCAATTCGATCGCATCATGGAGCCTTTCCTCAATGTCAGGAGAGGCTCATGTA
>WGMF01000058.1 GCA_016125215.1 Phycisphaera sp. | reverse complement strand
ATCCTCCAGGTTTTAAGCGTCTCGCTTTTCGAAAAAACCCCGCTTTTACAGGCGTTTTCGAGACAAAACGAAAATACCAAGACCGACCCATTCGCTAACCAGTTGTCGCTGTTCGAGTAATGTTGGGACAGTAGTGATCAATCATCAATCATCAATGGCTCGGAAATAGAATCAGACTTCAGACATCGTGGCGCTCCACTTCCCCCCTTGGCGTCCTTGGCGTTTCACACGGATTGACACAAGACCCCCAACTCCCGACAATCGCCGCTCCACTAACCCGGAGCCTCAGCGATGTCCCTCAAAATCCGTGACGCGTCTTCCTGTGCCTACGACCTGGTCTCCCTCGGCGAGTGCATGGTCCGCCTCAGCCCCCCCGGGACCGGTCGCATCGAGTTTGCCAACCTGCTCGAAGTCTGGGTCGGCGGCGGGGAATACAACGTCGCATACGCCCTCTCACGCCTGGGCCTGCGGACGGGCTGGATCGGCGGCCTCGTCGACAACCCTGTGGGCAAGATCATCCTCAACCACGCCCGCTCGGCCGGCGTCGATGTCTCGCATGTCGTCAACATGAAATACGATGGCGTCGGACGCGAGGCCCGCATCGGCCTGAACTTCACCGAGGTCGGCTCCGGACCCCGGGCAAGCGTGACCCTCTACGACCGTGGCCACTCCGCCACCTCCAAAATCACCCCCGGAAGTGTGGATTTCAAGAGCATCTTTGCCAAGCAAGGTGCCCGCTGGCTGCACACCGGCGGGATCTTCACTTGCCTCTCCCCTTCGACGCGCCTCGTCGCCGCCGAGGCTCTCAAGGCCGCCCACGACGCGGGCACCATCGTCTCCTACGACCTGAACTTCCGATCCAAGCTCTGGTCGAGCAAGGAGGCCATCGAGACCACCAAGCCCCTCGTGCAATATATCGACTGCCTCATCGGCAACGAGGAGGACTTCCAGAAGGTGCTCGGCTACGAGGTCGAGGGCGCGGGCGAAGACCTCAAGGAACTGCCCATCGAGAACTACAAAAACATGGTCCGCCGGGTGGCTAAGGACTATCCCAACCTCAAGGTCATCGGCACGACTCTCCGCGAGGTCCTCAGCGCCAGCGAAAACAACTGGTCCGCTATCCTTTATTGGTCCGAGATGGACACCTTCTACCAGGGCCCGACGTTCGACCGACTCATCATCGAAGACCGCGTCGGCGGCGGCGACGGGTTTGCGTCGGGCTTTGCCTACGCCTTCCTCACCGGGTCCGACCCGCAGACCGCCGTCAACATCGGCACGGCCCACGGAGCCATGCTCCAGACCACGCGGGGCGATACGTCGCAGATCACACTGAGCGAACTCAAACACGTCGCCGGCGGCGGCGGGGCGAGGATCGTGCGATAGGTTTCACGCAGGGGCCGGGGCGAGCGTGGGGGGATCAGGCTTGGTGTCTGTAAGCCCCTGTTGGCTGGGTGGGTGGCAAGGTTTCACCAACATCCGCAGGCACTCTTCACAAAAAAAGACGCCAATTTCTTGGCGTCTTTTGTGATCTTGTCTTGTTCTTTAATTCTTACCTAGCGCTCTCTTCGGCCCCCGTGTGAAACCCTTGGGTTTGCGGCGGCGCTCAGGCCCGGCGTCGGCGGAGAGCGGTGAGCGTGAGGGCGGAGAGGCCCATGAGGCTCAGGCTCGCGGTGACCGGCTCGGGGACCGCGGTGCTGGGGGGCGGCGGGGGAGAGCAGGTTTCGATCGTCAGGGTGATGCCGTCGTTCCAGTAGTGGCAGTCGGGGTCGAAGCCGAAGCCGATGCGACCGTCGAGGGCGTAGGTCGCCAGGGCGTCGAGCGCGGTCTGGTCGAATGTGTACGTGCGGGTGGACGGTGTCGTGGTGAGGTTGACCCACTCAAAGAGCTTGACGCCGACGCCGGCGAAGGCGTCACCGCCGCCCTGGCCATCGTAATACTGCTTGACACCCAGGGAGGCGTAATCAAACAGGTGGGCGTAGAGCACGTTGGGGTTGTTGTCCCAGTTGGCAATGTTCTTGAACTGGATCTTGGCGTCGCAGATCACTTCGCCGTTGGGCACGGAGAAGTTGACACCCCACTTGTAGTAATAGTAGTGGTCCAGGTCGTACAGGTCGGCAGGCGTCGGTGTGAAGGTGAAGGTCGTCGCACGCGCGACACCGGTTCCAACCGTGAGGGCCAGCAGCACAACCAAGAGTGATAACGAAGCGGTTCGGATCGACATTGGTTTTTCTCCCCAATGGTAGGTGAAGTGTTCCAATTAATATACCATCACTTTTGAAGAATGCCAGCCCAATTCAAGGAATTTATGCTTACCCAAATTAACAATACGTTACGCAGTAGAACGTAAGTTGTGGAGATAGGTAAGCGGTGCGGCCTGTATTGTCTGGTGGTCAAGCCGAGCGTTTACTCACCGCGTCGCCGCGGGCATTGCGGGTAAACGCCAGCCCGCATTCGGGGCACGCGCGGGACTCACCGAGGTGGGCCAGGTCATAACCGCACCCGGCACACCGGCCGACCTGAACCGTCGCTGACCGCGCAGCATAGACCAGCAACCATATCACCAGCGTCAGCGGGATCAGACCCAGAAGTGAAAAAACCACCACGATGACTAACCAGATGCCCACAGCCAATCTTAGCGCCCCGACTTATCGCGGGCTTTGGCGGGAGCGGTGGAGCAGGCCGTGGTCCACGAGCACCAGCGCCATCATCGCTTCGGCCATCGGGACGAAGCGGGGCAGCAGGCACGGGTCGTGTCGGCCCTTGGTCGAGATCGTCGTCGGCTCGCCGTCGCGGGTGACCGTCCTCTGCGGCTGACTGAGCGACGATGTGGGCTTGACCGCGCAGCGCATCACGATCGGCATCCCCGACGAAATCCCCCCCAGCATCCCGCCGTGACGGTTGGTGGTTGTCGCGACGTGCTGCTTATCGCCATCCTTCACGGACTCAAACACATCGTTGTTCTGTGTACCACGCATCGTCGCACAGCCAAAGCCGATGCCGTACTCGACGCCGAGCACCGCGGGGAGTGAGAACATCGCCTTGCCCAGGTCGGCCTTGAGCTTGTCGAAGACCGGCTCACCCCAGCCGGGGGGAACATTTGTCGCCACCACTTCACCCACGCCGCCGATCGAGTCCTGTTCCTTGCGGACACGCTCGATGAGTTCGATCATCGCCGCTGCTTTCCGGGGGTCGGGGCAACGCACGGGGCTGGCTTCGACCTGTTCGAGAGTGATTTTTTCAGGTTCGGGGATATCCGCGATCACATCGCCGACCTGTTTGACATAGCCGACGACCGTGATGCCGTGCCACTGGCGGAGGATTTTTTTTGCAATCGCGCCGGCCGCAACACGGACGTTGGTCTCTCGCGCCGACGAACGCCCGCCGCCGCGGTAGTCCCGGAAGCCGAACTTGGCGTCGAAGGTGTAGTCGGCGTGGCCGGGGCGGTACTTGTCCTTGATGTCGGAGTAGTCGGCGCTGCGCTGGTCACGGTTGGGGATGACGATGGCAATGGGCGTGCCGGTGGTCTTGCCCTCGAAGACGCCCGAGAGGATCTTCGGGCTGTCGGGCTCGTCGCGCTGCGTGGTGAGCTTGGACTGCCCCGGCCGACGGCGATCCAGATCGGGCTGGAGGTCGGCTTCGGAAAGTTCGATCCCCGCCGGGCAACCGTCCACGATGCAGACATTCCCCGGCCCGTGGCTCTCGCCGGCCGTCGTCACGCGAAAGAGTCTGCCGAAGGTGTTGCCGGACATGGATGGGGATTGTAATGGCGCCGGGGTTGTGATGCACGATCCAGCCCCGTGCGAGATTCAACTGACCTCAAACAAGGAACGGGGCAATCCGGACCTACGGATGATGGATTGCAATGTGCCTCTCCGGATTTCACGGTGGTCTGGGACGGGCACGGTCAAGGTCCCCCCGTCCAGCGCTATTGCATGATGACGTCGCTGCCACGCCGCCGGACAAATTCAAACCCGTGGGATTGGAGGATGGCTCCGACCTGGCTGCCAGAGAACACCCCGAGCCTAGGCAAAGGTCACCTCGAATCGAGTGATATAAGACTCGTCGTGCAACCGTTGCGTGATTTCTTCGGGCGACGTCACCTCAAAAAACCCCTCGACCGCTTCGATCAGGTTCGCGCGGGCCTCTTCGATGGTGTCGCCCTGGCTGGCGATGTCGAGCTCCGGGCAGAGGGAGACGTAACCGTCCCCTTCACGTTCGATCACCGAGGTGAGGTGCTTGACCTGGGGCATCGTCGTGACTCCGACAAGGAGTTAGCTCACGGCACCGCCGCGGGCTCTTGCTGGGGTTTGCCGGCGGCAAGGGCGATCTGGTCGGCGGCGATCTGGGTCTTGAGCACCAGGAGCGCCGCTTCGAGTTGCGGGTCGAGGCCTTTTTCAATGATGTCGGTGATCTTGGGTTGTTCCTTGCCCTCGGGCAGTTCCTCGCCGTCGCGGCGGAGGATGTCGAGCGATTGGCGAACTTCGATCGAGTCGGCCACCTGTTGCGTGGTCATCTTGACTTCGAGGTCAGGCTGGATGCCCCACGTCTTGGAGCCGGGCCGACGGTGGATGATGCGACCGCCGGGGAGCATGTAGTACTGCGTGGTGAGTTTGAGGTAGGCCTTGGCGTCGTCGATGCGGAAGAGGTCCTGCACCGAGCCTTTGCCGAAGCTGTTTTCACCGACGATGATCGCGGCGTGGTGGTCCTGCAGCGCACCGGAGACGATCTCCGACGCACTGGCCGACCCCTGGTTGATGAGCACGACGACGGGGATGTGCGGCTGGACCCGGTCGGGCCTGGCGCGGGCCTCGCTGGTGCGTTTGCCGTCCATGTCGACGGTCGAGACGATCGGGCCGCTCGCGACAAAACGGTTGCTCACCTCGATCGCGCTGGTCAGCAGCCCGCCGGGGTTGAAGCGCAGGTCGAGGACCAGCGCGTTGAGCGGGCGTTGTTTGCGCATCTGTTCGAGCGCGGCGTCAAGGTCGCTGGCCGATTGCGGGATGAACTGCGAGAGTCTTACATACCCGATGCCGAAGTCGGGGTCGACGTAGTAGTCCCACGAGTTATCGTTGCGGTGCTGCCAGCCGCGGATCGATTCGATGGGGATCTCGGCCCGCTTGAGTTTGAACTCGAGGGTGTTCTTTTCGCCGACGCGGTCGATGCCCAGCGTCACGGGCGTGCCTTCGGGGCCGGTAATCATGCGGACCGCCTTGTCGAGCGACCAGGACGAGGTATCGACGCCGTCAACCGTGGCAATCACGTCGCCGGCCTTGATGCCCGCGCGGAAGGCGGGGGTGTCCGCCAGCGGGCTGACGACGATGAGTTGGCCGTCCCGCTTGGAGATCTGGATGCCCACGCCGTAGAACGTTCCGCTGAACGATCGGGAGAACTGCTCAAGCTCCTGCGGCCAGATCATCGCGGTGAAGTCGTCAAGTTCGGATAACGCTCCGTCCATCATCTCGTAGGCCATGACGCTCGTGGGGAACTGGAGCGTCTGTTTGTCAGCGTCGAGCAGCCTTTCGACAAGGTCCATCGCGTCGGTCTTGTCGGGGGCGTTTCCCATTGCGTCGAGCCGGGTGCGTTCGGTTCGCAGCACGCCACGCAGCACGAGCACCTTGCCCGCGTCGGCCATGGTCGGGAACGATTCGACGATCTGCGGTGTGTCGATCAAGACGCCCAGCGCGTCGATCATGCCGACCATGAGCGGCTTGTACCCACGGTTGTCCACGTGACGCGAGCCGGCGGTGAGGAGGCCCTCCTTGAGCATCTCAACCTCAACACCTTCTAGACGCTGCTTCCAGGTCTCATCGCCAAGGTCGATCAGGTCGACGGGGTCTTTTCGTTCGATGGGCTGATTGGGGTCGTCGCCGGCCTGGGCCTTGTCTTTGTCGGGTGCCGGATCGCCACCGGGCTTGTCGGCATGGGCCTGTTCGGCCTTGTCTTTTTCCAGGTTTGCAAGTCTGGCGCGGGCGCGATCCTTGAGCATCGCCTCGAGTGCTTTGGGGGCGTAGAGCCGGAGCACGCGCACGTGTCTTTCCGCGTCCTTGACGTGCGTCAGGAAACGGGCGTCGACTTCAAAAAGATAGTTGAGCTTGCGGTAGAGGTTCAGGACATCGAGCCACTGGCCGTCTTTCTCGGCTTTCTCGGCGGCGGCCTTGGATTGATCGACGAGTTGGTTGACGCGGTCCGAAGCGAGAAAAGCTTTGGCGTCATCCGCAAGACCATATGCCTCGATGGCGTCGAGCAGGGCGTCGTCGATGCGTTCTTCAGCCAGGTGCTTGTCGAGGTCCGCCAGGGCCTTGTCGTAGCTCTCTCGGCGTTTGGCGGTCTGTTGAGCGTGGTGGTCGAGGTAGCGTTCGAGGTCTTTGGTGAGCAGGGCGACGTAGCGAGGCGAATCGGGGCCGGCCTCGGACGAGACGCGCTTGAGCAGTTCGTCAAACTCGCCCTTCTGTGCAAGCTGCGGGGCGGTCTGATCGGTCAGGACAGCATCGTCGGCTCGCAGCGCTTGTGCGTGGGTTACGCAAAGCGCCGCCAGCGCCAGAATCACAGTCAACACGGGGCTGCGTCTCATGGGCGAACTCTTTGGGTTTGACGTTTGAGTATAGGCCCGGTTCAACGGGGCATCACGGCTTTAAGCCGACTCTTTTTTCACTTCGCGCAACTGGGAAAGCGGCTTGCGACGCTCGATGGCCGAGGTGTCGATGATGTATTTACTGCCGTCGCCGTTCATGTCGGGCAGGTCGTACATCAGGTCGAGCATGACCTCTTCGAGCACGCCACGCAGCGCACGGGCACCGGTGTTGCGCTCGAGCGCACGCCGTGCCAGGATCGCCAGCGCGCCGGGTGTGAACTCGACCGAAGCGTTCTCCATCGTGAAGAAGTGCTGGTACTGCTTGACCAATGCGTTCTTGGGCTCGGTGAGGATCTGCACCATCGCCTCTTCCGACAGCGGTTCGAGCGCGGTGATGATGGGCAGGCGGCCGATCAGTTCGGGGATCATGCCGAACTCGATCAGGTCCTCGGGCGTGACCTGCGCGAGCAGCCGGTTGCGTTCCTCGATGGAGGATTCGTCACCCTCTTCACTGATGAACCCGATCGCCTGGTGGCCGAGCCTTCGGCGGACGATCTCTTCGAGGCCGACGAACGTGCCGGCGGTGATAAAGAGGATGTTGGTCGTATCCATCTGGATGTATTGCTGCTCGGGGTGCTTGCGGCCGCCCTGCGGGGGGACGTTGGCCACGGTGCCCTCGAGCATCTTGAGCAGCGCCTGCTGCACGCCTTCGCCGGAGACGTCGCGGGTGATCGAGACGTTCTGCGAGGTCTTGCCGATCTTGTCGATCTCGTCGATGTAGATGATGCCTCGCTGCGCCGCTTCGAGGTCGTAGTCCGCGGCCTGGAGCAGTTTGAGCAGGAGGTTCTCCACGTCCTCGCCGACGTAGCCGGCTTCGGTGAGCGTGGTCGCATCGCCGATGGCAAAGGGGACGTTGAGCGTGCGAGCCAGCGACCGCGCCAGCAGCGTCTTGCCGCTGCCCGTCGGGCCGATCATCAGCACGTTGGACTTATCCAGCTCGATGCCCGCGTCCTTGTCTTCGACGTTGGTCAGGCGCTTGTAGTGGTTGTGAACGCAGACCGACAGCGACCTTTTGGCAGAGAGTTGGCCGATCACGTATTGATCGAGGAACTCCTTGAGCTGTCGCGGCGAGGGGATGTTGCCGAACGTTGGCTTGCCTGTGGAGACGCGCCTGCGTTCCTGCTTGAAGATGTTCTGGCACAGGTCCGTGCAGTTGGCACAGATGTAGACATCGTTGGGGCCTTCAACCATCGGGCCGACCTCGCGCGAGGTCTTGCCGCAGAACGAACAAGTGGTGACACGACGACCTTTGAACCCGCCGCCCCCGCCCCCGGATGAGCCGTCGCCGCCGCCTGAGCCCGATCCGCCGCCGCCCCCGGAGCCGCCGGAGCCGCCGCCCGATCCGCCGGGGGTGTTGCTCGATGCGCTGCCCAAGGGAGCGCTGTCTCTTCCACCGTTGCGTCCTGATCGCTGATTCGACATGGATCGTTCCTGATTGGGGCGATGCTGATCAACCCGGCAACCACCGGGCACAGGCCAATTCTCGCCGACTCTATCCGTTAATCGTCCAACACCAAGATGTTCTTGATCCTGACCCGCTCGATTGAGATCACCGGCTACACATCCGCAGCCCCCAAGGCCTTCGGACGCTTAATAATTCATTGTATCACGACCACCGCTGCGTGGGTTAAAAACAGCCGTACGACGGTAAAAAACGGTCACTTTTCGTCGGAAAGATTATCGGAGTCTGTGTCGGTATCCGTGTCTGGATCGTGGTCGGTGTCGGTTTGCACCACGCCATCTTCCGCCGCTTGATCCCCAGCCTCTTCCGGGGGCACCACGCCGCGGGCCGCGTCGATCACCTTGGCCTTGGCTCGCTCGTATTCCACATCACTCAGGTGCCCCTCGTGGTGCATCCGACGCAGGTCCGAGAGCGTAAAGCCCTCATCGATACGATGGGATTGGCCGTGGAAATACCACCGCCGAACCATCAACCCGATAACCCCGACGACAATGATTGCCACGAGCAACGCGCCCAGTGCCGGCAGGATGTCCGTCAGGTAATCCGAGGCGTTGCTTCGCGCCTGGGCCAGTGAGAACACCACAGGTGGCACAGCCCAACCCATCACGCGATTACTCCTTGCTCTCTTTCTTGGGATTGGTGGTCTTGCGGGGGGCCTTCTTCTTGGCGCTGGGCTTGTCGCCTCCCTCACCCTCCACCGGGGCGTCGACCTCGGCGACCTTGGCCTTTTCTAGGATCGCGTCGAGAGTCTTCTGCTCACGCAACTGCAGGTAGAGGTGTTCAAGCTCGCCGCTGCGCTGCATCTCCTGACGCATCTTCTCCGGACGCCGGCCTCGCTGCATCGCCAGCATGGCCACACGGCCGTTGACCTCCGCCTCGCTCACGGAGACCTCGAGCTTCTTGGCGGCGGCCTCGAGGATGAAGAACTCTTTGAGCTCTTTCTGGGCACGCTCCTGCGATTCGGTTCGCATCTCGGCGACCTTCTGCTCGATCTCCTGCTGCTCCACACCGCGATACGCCAGGTCCAGCGCACGCCTTCGCAGTATGCGGTCGGCCTGCCGTGACGAAAGGCCCGCGGGCAGTTCGAGCGTCACCGCGTCGCTAAGCTTGGTGCGGAGTTGCTCGTGCATGTCCGCCTGCTGTCGGCGGTTGTTGCGGTCCACAAGCATGTTTCGGACCTCGGTCTTAAGGGCGTCGATATCCGCGACGCCGGCCTGGGCGGGCAGCTCTTCGATCGGCATCGGGTCGAGGCGCTCGATGCTCGTGACCTTGATCTTGAGCGTGATGTCCTTGTCCTTGATCTTCTCGTTCTCGTGGCCGGACGGGCCGGTCATCGAGACTGATTCGATGTCGCCGAGCTTCTTGCCGTGCATCCGCTTGCCCAGGTCGTCGACGAGGATGCCGGCGACGTGACCCTTGAAGTCGTGGTCCTCGCCGTGGACGAGGATGTAGGCCTCGGGCATGTGGGCAATCTCGGCGGCATCGTCAGCCGCGTCCTTGCCCTCGAGGATGCGCAGGTCCGCCTTGACGTAGTCGGCGTATTCGATCCCGCCGTCGGTCACGGGCTGGAGCTTGCCGAAGCGTTCGCTGTAATTCTTGAGTTGTTCGTCGATGTCCTCATCGGTCACGTCGGCCTTGACCTTGTTGACCTCGATGCCCTCGAGCTCGGGCAGTTCGACGGTGGGCGTCACCTCGACCTCGACCTCGAACTTGAGCGGACCGGCTTCGGGCAACTCGATCTTGTCGATGTCCTTCACGTCGGGCTGACCGATGACTTCGAGCTTTTCATCCTCGACCGCCTGCGAGTAGCTCTCGGAGATGAGCTGGGCTTTGACGTCGTCCTTGATGGACGAGCCGAAGCGTTTTTCGATGAGCCTTCGGGGTGTTCGGCCGCGACGGAAGCCGGGGATCACCGCGTCGTTGCGGAGCTTGGAGTAGTTCTCCTCGATCTTCTTGGCAATGCGATCAGCGGGCAGTTCGATGGTGAGCTTTTTGCGAGCCGGGCCTGCGTCGGCGACGGCGACGGTCTGTTCGCCACGCTCTTCGTGCGCGTGGTCATGGTCGTGATCGTGGTGATGATGATCGTGGTCGTGTGCGTGGTCGTGTGTGTGGTCGTGATCGTGGTCGGCCATGGCGAAGGCTCCTGTGTCGCGCGGCGGTCATCGACGACCGGCGAACGGTAGGGGGGAAAAGTTCAGCGTGGGGGAACGGTCAACCGCGACACCCGCCGACCCACGCCTTGCTCGCGGTGGGTTGTGAAAGCCCACGCACGGCCGGTACCTCGACGGGAAGACCATATTATGACCGCATCGGGTGCGCGGGTCAATCCGTTAGCCCCGGGCTCCGCCCGGGGGCACTGCGCATATCACGTGATTCACCCATCCCCCGGGCAATTCCCGGGACAATGCCGCTACCAAACCGCCAATCCATCCGCCAATCGATCTGTCAATCCATCCGTTAGTCGATCCACCGATTCATCCCCGGGCAAAGCCCGGGGCTAATGGGGTGTTAACCTCCGGTGAACAGGCGCGTGATGTCGTGGTAGGTCACGAACAGCACGAGGCTGCCGATCAGGGCGATGCCGACGAGTGACGCGGCGTTCTGGATTTTCGCGTTGACGGGCGAACCCTTGATTTTTTCGATGATGAGGAAGACCATCAGCCCGCCGTCGACGATCGGGATCGGGAGGAAGTTGAGCACGACGAGATTGACCGAGATCAGCCCGAGAAAGAAGCAGAGGTAGGGCCAGCCGCGTGAGGTGACGGTGGTGCCCGCGTGGATGATGCCGACCGGCCCGGAGACGCCCTTGAGCGGGACCGAACCCTGCGCGATACGCAGAATAGTCTGGTAGGTCTGCAGCATGAAGTGGTGGGTCTTCTGCAGACCGATCACCAGCGCGTCATAAGGGTTGCCGGCTTTGACCGGTTCGCGCAGGTCGCCGAACATCCAGCCCAGCGGTTCGACCCAGGCCGCCTTGGCCATCAACCGGGATTGATCCGCGGTGATGGGGAGGTCCTCTTGCATGACCGGGCGGTCTTTCACTGCCAACTCGAAACGGACACCGACCTTTCCGCCGTCGGTGAGTTTGGAACACGCCTGTTGCAGGGCGCGTTCCATCTGCGACCAGTCGGCCACGTCTGTGCCGTCGATGGCCAGGATGCGAGAGCCGCCGGTGAGGTTGAGGGCCGCGGCGGGCGTGTCGGACAGGTACTGGCCGATGATCACCTGGTCGGTCTCCACACCCAGCGAGACACCGAGCAACCCGTTGTGCGGGGCTACGGGTTCGAGTGTGACGAGTTCGCCCTTTCGCTCGACGGTGAGCGAGACCGGATCGGTGCCCGCGTCTTTGACGGCTTTCTGGAGCTGGGTCGCGGTGGGCCAGGCCTGGCCGTTGACCTCGGCCACCAGGTCGTCGGTTTGCACGCCGGCTTTCTGGGCGGGGGAGTCTTTCATCACCTTGCCGATGCGCGTGGCGGGGACCAGGCCCAACAGGTTGGGGTAGTCGCCGGTGTCGGGCAGGACCATGTCGGCTGACAGCGGGACGGTGACCTTGCCGTGGTCGAACTCGACTTGCACTTCGTTGCCGTGGGCAGACGTGATCGCACGGGCGTATTCACCGTAGGTCGATACGGGCTTGCCGTCGACGGCGGTGACGGTCATGTCGGCCCGGACGCCCTGTTTGTAGAGCGTGCTTTCCTCGCGGATGGCGGCCAGGGTGAGCGTGCGACCGGGTGCGATGCCCAGCGACAGCAGCCCGGTGTCGGGGTCCTTCATGGGTAACAACTTGTAAGTCAGCGGCGCGTCTTCGCCCTCGCGCTGGACTTTGAGGACACGGTCCGAGCTTGCCGAGCCGAGCACGGTGCTTGTGGCAATGCCCATGAAGTCGGGGATGCGTTCGTCGTTGATCTTGAGCACGCGGTCGCCGGGGAGCAGGCCACGGTAGGCCTCGTCGCCGTCGTGGCCCACGGCGAAGGTCGTCGCGGCGGGTGAACCCGGTGCCACCGCGCCGACCACAGCGGGCGGAAACTCGACGCCGTGCAGGAAGCAGGCGATGAAAAAGATCACCGCGAAGATCAGGTTCATGACGACGCCGGCGCTGATGACGCAGGCTCGTGCCCAGACGGGCTTGGTGTTGAACGAGCGCGGGTCGTCACTGCGCGCCGTCGGGTCGAGGTCCTCCTGCCCGAGCATCTTGACGTACCCGCCCAGGGGCATCCAGTTCAGTCGGTACTCGGTCTCACCCAGGCCCAGCGAGGCGACGGCTCGGTCTCTGTCCGTGGTGGACCACTGCGGCAGCACCTGACCTTCCGCGAGGTTGTGCTGTTTTCTAAGGTGATCCTCGATGCGTTTTTCATACTCGGCTTCCGTCGAGCCTGCGCGGAACCCCAGCCCCTTGCGCCACGACAGTACGCTGTGCCCAAACCCGATGGCAAACTGTGTCACCTTGATGCCCACAAGCTTGGCAACCACAAAGTGCCCCAGCTCGTGGATGAAGATGAGAAACCCAAACCCGAGCAGAAAGATCAGGAACGAACTCGTGCCGGTAAGCGAGGGGAGTTGGAAGGGCATGGTGGGCCTTTATGGTTTACGGGGCGCTATCCGGAGCAACCGCAGATTGCGCAGATGACGCAGATATAGAGAGAATGAATCGATCGTATTGCAGACTGTCGTTGTTGAAAGTTAAGAGCAATCCTGTCTGGATGCTTGAGGCTTTGAGGTAATTGAGCAGTTGGGCGGATTCGAGCCCGGTGAGTTTAGGTACCACCTTGATTTCAACCAGAACCGAACCAAAACAGACGAAGTCGGCTCGATAAGTCTGATTCAGTCTGCGACCTTTGTACCGGATTTCCAGCGATGATTCGTGCACATAAGGAATCCCTCTTTCTTCAAACTCGATAGCCAAGGCTTCGTGATACACCAAATCAAGAAACCCCGGTCCAAGCTCTCGATGCACTTCCATTGCTGCGCCGATAATGGCGTAAGTCCGTTCGTCACGGACATCTTTTGACTTTTCTTCAATCTGGCTCGGAATCTGCGTCATCTGCGAAATCTGTGGTTTCTGTATCGGATTACGCTTTCACCCGCGACCCGACGTATGCTCTTGCGGTCCGGTCGGCTTCGAGGATCGTTTCGAGGTTCTCCACCTTTTTCACTTCGACTTTCTCCAGCGTGTCTGCGACGAGGTCGGTGATCTGGCCGAAGCGGATTTTGCGGTCTAAGAAGGCCGCGACGGCCGCTTCGTTGGCGGCGTTGAAGACCGCCCCCGCGGTGCCGCCGGCCCGGATGACATCATAGGCCAGCTTGAGCGACCGAAACTTCCGGGGGTCGGGCTGCTCGAAGTCCAGTTTGGATAACTTCGACCAATCCATGGCATCGCTGCAGCCGGGGGCGCGGTCGGGCCAGGTCAGGGCGTACTGGATCGGGGTCTTCATGTCCGGCGGGCCGAGTTGGGCGAGGATCGAGTTGTCGTCGAACTCGACAAAACTGTGTGCGATGGATTGCGGGTGGATGATGACATCGATCTTTTCCGGGGGCAGGTCGAAGAGCCAGTGGGCCTCGATGATCTCCAGGGCCTTGTTCATCATCGTGGCCGAATCGATGGTGATCTTGGGGCCCATGCTCCAGGTCGGGTGCTTGAGGGCCTGCTCGACGGTGGCGCTGTCCATCTGTTCTTTCGTCGCGGTACGGAAGGGGCCGCCGGACGCGGTGAGGACGATGCGTTTGACGTGCTTGCCGGGGTGGTCGTGCGCCTGCGAGGCAATGCACTGGAAGATGGCTGAGTGCTCACTGTCGACGGGGAGCAGCGTGGCGTGGTGTTTTTTGACGATGGGCGTGACAAGTTCGCCGGCGGCGACGAGGGTTTCCTTGTTGGCCAGGCCGATGCGCATGCCGCGCTGTGCCCCGGCAATGGTGGCGGGCAATCCCGCCGAACCAACGATCGCAGCGGAGAGGTCGGTGGCGTGAGTCTGTTCGACGAGCTTAAGGGCTGCGCTGTCACCGGCGAAGACCTCGACCCCCGGAAGTTGCTTTGAGATCACCTCGCGTTGAGCATGATCCGCCACCGCGACGGTGGTGACATTAAACCTGCGGGCCTGTTCGATGAGCTTGTCCCCGCCGCGGCCGGCCGCAAGGCCGACGACCTCGATGGCGTGACCGTCCTTGTTGAGGTGTTCGACGACCTTGAGCGTGTTGACGCCGATGCTCCCGGTCGAGCCGAGGAGCACGAGTCGTCGTGGGGTGGGGGGGGTGTGGGTCATCGGTCGTTGGGGTCAATCGAAGGGTTCGTGTTCGGGAGTGGGGTTGTTATCGCGGTGTTGAGGGGGATGGGCTTGACCGGTGTTGCCCGAGGATTCGCCCTGTGAATCGCCTGTGTTCTGGGCATTGGCGTTAGCACCCGAGCGTCTGCGACCGCGACCGCCGCGCCTGCGCCTGCGTCGCCGACGGCCACCGCCCTCGCCGGGTGGTGACGTGTTCACGGGCGAGTCCGACTTGACGTTGCCGTCCACGTCGGGTGGCGAGGATTCATCATTGTGTTCGTTGCCGGGGGTCGGCTCATCGTCGTGATGGGGTGCGGATTCAAACTGATCGTCGGCTTTGGCAGTGACTCGTGGCGGTGTGTCGGACTGGGTGGGGGGATGTTCTTCGGGTGCCGCATGCGTTTGCGTCGCGTCGCCACGGTTTCGACCGCGGCCACCACGTCGGCGGCGTCTGCGTTTTTTGCTCGCGGGTTGGCCATCCGTCGCTTGGCCCTGACTGTCGCCGACTTGATCCTGTTTCTGCTCATCACCTTGGTCATGGTCAGACGCGGACGGTTCATCGTGTTGATCGTGGCGTGCGGTCGTACGGTTGTGGCCTTCTTGCTCGTGAGCACCGTCGTGAGGTGCCTCATGCTCATCGTTGGCATCGTCCTGCGACTCTTCATCGAGGCTGTCGAGCATCTCGTCGGGCGGGCCTTCGACGGGGGTGAGGCGGGGCTCGGAAGAGGGCTTGAGGCGTTCGTGGTCGATCGCGCCGTCGCGCTCGTCGAAAGCGGCGATGTGGAGGAAGTCGATCGGGCCTCCGCCGTTGACGCGGACCATCACGGGCTTGTCGTAGCGCTGTTCGAGCGAAACGAGCGTGTGCCTTCGGCGGTTGAGCAGCAAAAACGCCACGTCGGGGCTGACGGTGAGATCGATTCGGCTGACCTGCCTGTGGTGCAAGACGACAGCCAACCTGCGGATTACGTCGAGCACGACCGACTCGGCGCTCTTGACCTGCCCCGCGCCCGAGCAGGCGGCGCACTCGGCATAGAGCGATTTCTTGAGCGACGGCCGCATGCGCTGCCGTGTCATCTCGAGGATGCCGAACGGGCTGATCGACGCGGTGCGTGTGCGGGCGCGGTCGTTCTTGAGGTTGGCCTTGAAACGGGCTTCGACGGCACGGCGGTGCTTGAGGTTGACCATGTCGATCATGTCATTGACCACCACACCCCCGAGGTCGCGCAGGCGCAACTGCCGACAGATCTCGTCCGCCGCTTCGAGGTTGGTTTTGTAAGCCGTCTGCTCGGCGTCGGAGTTCTCGCGGTTCTTGCCGGAGTTCACGTCGATGGCGACGAGGGCCTCGGTCGAGTCGATCACCAGCGAGCCGCCCGAGGGCAGGGGCACCGTGCGGGCGTTGATGTTTTCGATCTGGCTTTCGATGTCGTAACGGTGGAAGAGGGGGATGTCGTCTTCGTAGAGCAGGACATTGGACCCCGCGCGTGGGCTGGCAATGCCCAGGTAGGCGCGGGCGCGTTTGGCGGCGATCTCGTTGTCGCAGAGGATGCGGTCGATGTCGGAAGAAAAAACGTCTCGGATCGTGCGGACGACCAGGTCGCTCTCGGTGTAGAGCTCGCCGACGTTGACTTTTTCCATGCGGGTTTCGAGGGTCTTCCAGAGCCGCTGGAGGTAGGCCAGGTCGCGTTTGAGGTCGGTTTTGTTTCGGCCGATACCCGCGGTGCGCACGATGAATCCAAAGCCCTCCGGGGGCTTGAGCTGGTCGAGCAGGTCACGGACAGCCCGGCGCGCATCGTCATCGTCGACCTTGCGAGAGACGCCCAGGCGCTCCATGTGGGGCATCATCACGATAAATCGGCCGGGGATGGAGAGGTAGCTCGTGAGCGTCGGGCCTTTGGTGCCGATGCCCTCTTTGAGCACCTGCACGAGCAGTTCTTGCCCGCGTCGCAGGCACTTCTGGATCGGGGGCCGTTCGCGCCTGGGGGTCTTCTGTCCGACGCGCTCGAACTCCTCACGGTCCTTGCCGGGGAAGTATTTCGGGTGCAGGTCGGAGATGTGGAGAAAGCCGTTGCGTTCGAGGCCGAATTCCACGAAGGCCGCCTGGATGGAGGGCTCGACGTTGGTGACCCGGCCTTTGTAGATGTTGCCGACGTGCGATTCTGTGCCGGCTCTTTCCTGATAGAACTCTTCGAGGCGTCCGTCCTCGGTGATGGCAATCCTGCACTCTTCACCGGGGACGTAGTTGATGAGCATGTCGCGCTTGGGCATGTGCTGCCGGGGCGAGTGTTCCCATAGGTTGTGGCGGTCGCGCAGTCAGGCGCGCAGAAACACCGTAGCCGGGGCATCGATTTTCACGGGCGTGAAGGCGCGTCGTGTGTTTCGTGCGTGTCGGCTGGGTGTGTCGTGGTCCTGAGCGAGTGGGCGAATCCTTTCCAGTGGGGTCGTCCCGTCCTTGTTCTGGGGCTTGCGCTCGAGCGTATGTCCGGCTAAGTTCGATGTTTGAGGGCCGGGGGTTGTCGCGAGCGGTTTGCCGGTTTGCGGGGGTGGATGTTTGTTCTTTGCCCGGAGGCTAAGGGGATTATAACAGGTTGGGAGTGAGCGGGGGATGTCGCCCGTTTTCACGCCACACAGGTAGTCAGGCCGACCCCCATAGGACCGACCCCAAACCCGGATGTTTTCATTCATCGGCCTGTGGGCGTGATCCCATGACCCGTGGCGTTATCGGGTCGATCCCCGGACCTCCATCGCTTCGGGCAGGACCTTGCGCATCTCGTCGCGCAGGTAGTTCAGGACCTCGCGGTCCGATTCCATGCCGCTGACCTTGCGCGCGATCTTCTGGCACTGGTCCATCGTCACCGAGCGGATCACCTTCTTGACCTCCGGCAGCGCCGGCGGGGTCATCGAAAGTTTCTTCAGGCCCAGCCCGATGAGCAGCGGCACGAACTGCGGCTCGCCCGCCATCTCCCCGCACAGGCTCACCTCGATCCCGCCTCGCACGCCGGCCCTGGCCACGTCCTTGATGAGCTGCACCACCGCCGGGTGCGCACCGGAATAAAGATTGGCAATCCGTTCGTTGCCCCGGTCGACCGCCACGGTGTATTGGATCAGGTCGTTGGTGCCGATGCTGAAGAAGTCCACCTCCCGCGCAAGCGTCTTGGCCTGCAACGCCGCCGAGGGCACCTCGACCATGATGCCCACAGGGATGTGGTGGTTGAACTCGTGGCCCTGGTCGGTCATGTCCTCCATCACGTCGTTGAGGATCATCCTCGCCTGGCGAAGCTCCATCACATTGGAGATCAGCGGGAACATGATGCGGACCTGACCGTGGACACTCGCACGCAGGATCGCGCGGAGCTGCGTCTTGAAGAGCGGCAGGTTCTGCAGGCACAGCCGGATCGATCGGCAACCGAGGAAGGGGTTACGTTCGTTGGTGGCCAGGCCGTCGATGTGGGCGACCTTGTCCGCGCCAAGATCGAGCGTGCGGATCGTGAGCGGCTTGCCCTTGAGCAGGTCGATCACGCGCTTGTACGCGGCGTACTGTTGCTCTTCGTCGGGCTCCTCATCCGCCGAGAGAAAGAGAAACTCGGTGCGGTAAAGCCCGATGCCCATCGCGCCCTTGGCCACGGCGGGGGGGACCTCGTCGGGGAACTCGATGTTGGCCAGCAGCGTGATTGCCTTGCCGTCGCGTGTCACGGCCGGCAGGTGGGCCAGTTCGTCGAACTGCGTCTCGAGCAGGGCAAAGCGTTCGGCCTGCTGGCGGTACTCCATCAACTGCGCCGCGTCGGGGCTGATGATGACCATGCCCTTGTGGCCGTCGATGATGATGGTGTCGCCCGATGAAACGAGCGAGGTGATGTTCTCCAGGCCCACGATCGCGGGGATGCCCTGGGCGTGGGCGAGGATGGCGGTGTGGCTGGTCTGGCCGCCGGCGTTGGTGGCAATGCCTTTGATACGCGACTTGTCGAGCGAAGCGGTCTGGCTGGGCGTGAGGTCGTGAGCGACAAGGATCACGTCCTGCTTGAGGCCCGTGAGGTGCGCACGCTCGTCACCGATCAGGTGGCCGATGATCCGCTTTTCGATGTCCCACAGGTCGTTGGCACGCTCGCGGAAAAAGCCCTTGTCCATCTGGCTGAAGACCGCCTGCTGGCGACGCATCACCGAGTAGACCGCGTACTCCGCCGTGACCGAATCCGTCGAGATTGCCTCCCGGAATTGTGCGACAAGGTGTTTGTCCTTGAGCATCACAAGGTGGACGTCGAAAATCTTGGCTAGCTCCGGCCCGACCTTGGTGGTGGCGTGCTTGCGAAGGTCTTCGATGTCCTGACCGCTGGCTTTGAGCGCCGCGTCCAGACGTTCAAGCTCAGCGCTCTGCCTGCTGCGGGCGACAGTCCGCTTGGGGATCGGCTGATCCTCCGCGTCGATCACCAGCGCCTGGCAGATCGCGACACCGGGAGAAACCTTGATGCCCTGCTTGAGTTGCATGGTGAGTCAGCCGCGAATGAACGCGAATAAACGCGAATAGGAAGGTATTAAGATTGGATGATCGACGATGGAGAATGGATGATGTTAGAGAAATTCATGGCTGAGTATCCCAGCAAGTAATTATCGATCTTGATGGCCACGCTCACGGGTCGCTAGCGACCGGGCTAAATACACCGTATCCCTTTCTCCTAACTCCTAACTCCTGTATCCTTTCACATCCGCGTTCATTCGCGTTCATTCGCGGCTACTGCCTCACAGCCCCGCGTCGGCGCGGAGCTTTCGGGCCATGTCCGTCTTTTCCCACGAGAAGCCCGGGCGACCGAAGTGGCCGTGGCGTGCGGTTTCTTCGTAGATCGGGCGACGCAGTTTGAGGTGCTCGATGATGCCGCGCGGCGTCATGGGGAAGTGCTTGCGCACAAGCTTGCTGATCTTGGTTTCGTCGATCTTATTGGTCCCCTGGGTATCGACGAGCACGGAGATCGGGTCCGCCACACCAATCGCATACGAGAGCTGCACCTCGCACACGTCGCTCAATCCCGCAGCGACCACGTTCTTGGCGATGTAGCGTGCCATGTAGCTGGCCGATCGGTCCACCTTGGTCGGGTCCTTGCCCGAGAACGCACCGCCGCCGTGGCAACCGCGCCCGCCGTAGGTGTCGACGATGATCTTGCGCCCGGTCAGGCCCGTGTCGCCGTGCGGCCCGCCGATCTCGAACTGGCCCGTCGGGTTGACGTGGACCTTGACCTTCTTCGAGTTGTAAAGCTTCTTGGGCATCACCGGTTCAATGATGTGCTTGATGACCTGCTGCTTGAGTTGTTTCTGCTTGGCAGGAGAGCTCCACGCGCTGGTGTGCTGGGTCGAGAGCACGACGGTGTGGATGCTCGTGGGCTTCATGCCCTCGTACTCCACCGTGACCTGGCTCTTGGCGTCGGGACGCAGGCCCTTGATGATGTTCTTCTCACGCACATAAGCCTGACGCTCAACGAGCCGGTGCGAGAGATAGATCGGCAGGGGCATGAACTCCTTGGTCTCACGGCAGGCAAAACCGAACATCAGGCCCTGGTCGCCCGCGCCCTCACGGTCCACGCCCATCGCGATGTCAGCCGACTGCGAGTGCAGCGCACGGATCACGCCACACGAGTCGTAGCTGAACCGGGCTTCGGGGTCGGTGTAGCCGATGCGCTTGATGGTATTGCGGACGGTTTCTTCGACGTCGTCGAGCGCCTTGATCGCCTTCTGATTGTGGACCGTGATCTCACCCGCCACGACAACGAGACCGGTCGTACACAGCGTCTCACACGCGACCCGCGCCATCGGGTCGGCCGCGAGCAGGCTGTCGAGGATGGCGTCGGAAATCTGGTCCGAAACCTTGTCGGGGTGGCCCATCGAGACCGATTCGCTTGTGAACAGGTGCGTGCCGTTACTGTAGTTTGCAGCCATACTTGCTTTCTCTTGTGTGTGTGGATGGAAATCAGTCGAGTCGGTCAGTTTACAGGCATAGCCCATGTCGAGCAACATTATGAGCACGGGGGGGACGTGCTTATCGACACGCATCGTCCCGTTATCGGCCCCGGCTCCCGACGGAATATCCCTCCCAACCGTTACAGGCGCTTCAGTCGTTACACCTTCTGGCCGATGCTCGCACACGGGTTGTTGTGTTTTCCGTGTTGTTTGCATTGAGAAAGGTGTGCACCATGCCCTCCCATCAAGACGCCCTGAAGGTCGCTTCCGAACTCTCGAACCCCGCCGTCGCCGCGGAACGACTTACCAAGGCCATCGAGAAGGTCTCCGAGCTCGACAAGTGGATCGCACGACGGATCAACGAGTTCCGCGACACCGACAGGAGTTTCGAGCAGCGCATCGTCCAGATGAACGGCCTCGAAAACAGTGTGAAGAAACTCATCACCGCGCTGCAACGCCAACTTGAAGAAGCCCGCCCGACCGATGAGCA
The DNA here is from genome assembly GCA_016125215.1 of Phycisphaera sp. Classification (GTDB taxonomy): domain Bacteria; phylum Planctomycetota; class Phycisphaerae; order Phycisphaerales; family Phycisphaeraceae; genus RI-382. Next base: position 12,835 of record WGMF01000058.1, on the reverse strand, counting down.
GATTGCCAAGCTCAAGAAAGAGGCCCGCGCGCGGTTCGATGAATCGATGGAGTGCGCCCGCAAGGACCTGGCCCAACTGGCCCAGCCCATCCAGGAACGCCTCGACGCCCTCAAGGCCGCGGAGGACCATCTCAACCAGCGCTTGTCCGCCTTCGAGCGTGAAGCGCGCAGCATCCTGCCGCAACTCAAGGACCAGTTAACCGAACTCATCAACGTCAGCCGAAACGAAGCCACCGCGCTGACCGAACCGATTGCCCGGCGTTTTACCGAGTCAGCCGACAACGTCAAGCGGCAGCTCGAAACGTCGGTGAAAAACGCGCAGCGCTCGCTCGAAGACCGCGTCCCGCAATTCGAGAAATCCGTCTGGGAAATCGCGGACGACATCAAGAGGCAATTCGACGAGCGCATCGAGCAGTCCCGCAGGCAGGCGTTGGAACAGATCGAACCCCTGGGCCACCAGCTCGACGAGGCCATCGCCGTCCGCATGGGTCAATACGAACTTCGATTTGAGGACATGCTCAGCCACGCGGAAGAAGCCTTGCAAAACCGGATGGCCCGTTTCGAGGAGCAGCTGACCAGTCTCTACCGCAAAACCGACCGCGACCTGGGCGACCAGATGACCTCGGCCCAGCGTCGAACCGAGGCGCTGTCCACGCCGGTGATGGATAAACTCGCCGGTTTCGAGAAGACCACCCAGAAACTCACCGAAGAGATCGAGTCCCGCCTGCACCAGAGCGTGCTGCGTGCGCGTTCGAGCGCCGAAGAAATCGCCTCGCCGCTCGAGAGCAAGCTGCTGGACTTCCAGAAACGTGGCGAGCAACTCGCTTCCACCATCGAAGCGCGAGTCCAAAAGGCCATCGAACAGGCCCACACCGCCGCCGACGCCCACGCCCAGCCGCTCAACGACAAGCTCGCGCGATTCAAGACCGAGGCGCAGGCCCAGGCGTCCGCCATCGAAGAGCGCATCAATGAAACACTTCACGCCACACAACAGAGCGCCGACGCGATCACCGTGCCGTTGGAAGAAAAGCTCAACGACTTTGCCGACAAGGCCCAGGCCGTGGTGAAGTCCACGGACGAGGCCATCAGGAAGCAAGTGGACCGCGCGTTCGCCCAGGCCGACGCCTACGCCAAGCCGCTCGATGAAAAGCTTGCCAAATTCAGCTTCGAGTCGCAGGAACTGGCCGACCAGATCGAACGCCGAATCCGCGCCACCACGCTCGAAGCCAAACAGAGCGCCGACCGCATCGCCGACCCGTTGGCGGAAAAACTCGAGGCCTTCGAGGCCAAAGCCCGCCAGGCCGCCGACGCCGCTGTGGCGCAGCTCATCGCACAGAGCGAGAAGTCGCAGGACAAGGCCCGTCTGTTCAAGCAACTCTCCGAGAACCAGGTCAAGGCCCTCAAGCACCAGGTCCGCGACATCCTCAAGTCCGCCCACCAGGGTGCGCTGAATATCGAGCAGCCCCTGGCCCAGCGCATCGAGGAGATCGGCCGGCACGCCGACACCCTTGCTCAGCGTGCCGACGAACACATTCAGAAAGTTGAAGCCTCCCTCACTCAAAGCACGCATAAGCTCCGCGAGATCGAAAACAGCAACCGTTCGATCCTCGACAATCTCCGCCAGAGCGCTCAACAGATCACAACCACGACCGACGAAACGCTCTCGCGTGGGTATGACGACGCCCGTGCCCGTTGCGAGGCCCTGCAAAACGAATCCGACGCACGTATCGAAGCCCTGGTCAGCGCGGTGTCATCGCGTATCGAATCCCTCCACACCGACTCCCAAGCGTGTGTCGATTCCATCGATCAGGACCTGCAGAAAAAACTCGTGCAGGCACGGTCAGAGGCGACACAACTCGCCGACACGCTCGCGCATTCACTCGACCGCCACCGCGAGCAGGCCGACACACTCTCAGCCGACGTTCAGAAGCAGGTGCAGGAAGCGATCGACCTGGCCCGGGGCAAGGCCGGCGTCGTGGGCGACGTGCTCAACAAGAGCCTCGACGAATTCAAATCCAACGCCGACGCGGTAACCCAGCAGGCCCGCGAACGCATCGAGTCTCAATTCCAAACCGCGCGGTCACAAGCCGATGGCGTGATGGCAGACTTGGACAAGCGCCTCGACGATTGGCGTCAGAACGCGTCGGCACTCGACGGCGAGGCCCACGCCCACGTCGACCGTGCAATCGAGTCTGCCAAGGGTCGGCTCGACGAGATTTCCGGGATCGTCAAGTCGCAGACCGAAACACTGTCCGAACCGCTGCAGCGCATCCTTGACGAGTTCCGTCACGACGCCGCCGAGTTGGTCGGCACGACACAGGAACAACTGCAGACCGCGATCAACGAATCCCAGTCCCGCGCCGAAGCGATCCGTCAACCCCTGATCGACGCGGTCATCGAGTCGGAACGCAAATCCGCCTCGATCACCGGTCCGCTCTCAGTCGCGCTGGAACAGGCGCAGTCGCAGGCCCAGGACCTCTCCGGCCACGTGGCCAGAGTGATTGACGACAGACTTGCCACATTCAACAAAGAATCGCAGGAGCGCATCAAGACCCTGCGTGAGCGTGTGAAGAAAACGCTCATGCAGGCGCACCGTGGCGCCGCGGCGATCTTCAAACCGCTCGACGGCAGACTCGAAGAGTGGGCCGGCCGGGTCGAAGAAAAATCGCAGGAACTGGCTGACGGTTTCGAGCAGCCCCTGCGTGAGAAGCTCGACCGTTTCACGCATAAAACCGACCAGGCTTTCGATGCCGTGCAAGCACGCCTGGGCAACCTCCAGCGCGACTGTGAATCCAAAGCTCAATCCACGACGGATGAACTTAATCGGCGTATCGCCGATTTCCGCAGGCGGGGTGAAGAACTGGGTGAATCGATCCAGCGGACCCTCGCCGAGGGTTTCGAGACGGGCAAGGCCAAAACCGATGCGATGCTCGAACCGATGCGCGAACGCCTGGCAGAGCACGAATCGGAGGCCCGCGAGCTTTGTCGATCGATCGACGCCCGTGTGGCCGACCAGCTCGAAGCCGCCCAGCGTCGTGCGGACAAACTCGTCGAACCCTTCAACGAACAGATCGATTCGTTCGACCGCGACGCTCAGGCGTACATCGTCACACTGCGTCAGCGCATCGACAAAGGCCTGCACGAGGCGACCGAACACACGGACCGGCTGGCCGCCCCGCTCGAACAGCGATTCACTGACCTGTCCAATGCGGCGGACGATCTGTACGAGAAGTCCCAGGCCCGTATGAAACAGCAGCTCGACAACGCAAGACAGAACGCGGACACGATGGTGCATGCGTTCCGTCAGAAGCTCGCCCAGTTTGAGAACGAGGCGCAGGAATTGGCCCGCTCGGTGCAGGGCGAGGTCGACAAGGGCGTGGAACTGGCGCACAACGGCAGCCGTGTCGTGGCCGAGTCGATCCAGGCCCGCCTCAACGATTTAGAGGTCGAGGCCCGCCAGTTCATGGAATCGCTCCACGACAAGCTCTCGGATGGCATCGAGTCGGCCCGAGACGAATCCAGCCGAATGCTCGAACCCTTCGAGCGAGACCTGGCCCAGCGGCTGGATACTCACCGTGGCTTGATCGATGAGGCGCTCAAGCGTCACGAGTTGGCTATGGCCGAGCGCGACGGCACGTTCGATGCGCAGCTCGATGAAAAGCTCCAGAGCATCGACGAGCGGTTTACCCAGCTCGGCAAAGCGTTCGATGAACAGTCTCAGGCCGCCGTCGAACAGACACGGGCTGTCGTGATGCAACACGTGGCCGGCGTTCGGGCGCAGGTCGAGTCGGCCATCAAGCCGATCCTCCGCAAGCTCGCCGAGCACCAGGACACCGTCGGCAAACAGTCGCAGGCCGCGCTGGATGCGACATACAAGCAGATGCAGCAGCGTGTGGTTGAGGTGCGCGATTCGTTGAACGCGCTGGTCGGTTCGATGGAAGAACAGCTCGGCAACCGCATCGGATCACTCAAGCCGCAGGCCCAGGCGGCCATCGAGTCGGCCCAGGCGATGCTCAGGCAGAAACTCGAAGCGCTCACCGAACAGACACGGGCGATGGTCGAAGCCGGCGAGGGCCAGATGGTCAAGCGCCTCGAAGACCTGCGTCCTAAGGTGCTAGCTGCGCTGCACGAAGTCGAAGAGGAGGTCGCCTCGCATATCCACCGCCTCGAATCGCAGGTCGATACCCTCTCGGCCCCAATGCAGAAGAAGTTCAGCGACCGGATCGAACACCTTGACAACCAGACCCGTCAGACGCTGACCGAAGCGATGGCGAAGATCGAAGCCGCGGGGCAGAAGGTTGCCAACCTGTGCAAGGTTACGGGTGTGGCCTCGGGCGATCCGGTGCAGGTCGTCACACGTCTGGGTGAGATGATCGACAAGGCTGAGCACACGACGCATCGGCTCGAGTCGGTCTGCAACCGGGCGGAACTTGCGTGCGACGCGGCGGACAACACGACGATGCTTCTGACCGCGCCGCAGGCAACCACGATAAAAACCGAACCGTCAACGGATGCCAAGACGCCCCGTGTGCCGATGACCCCCTCACAGGGTGTGGCTGAGGTTCGGCGATTAGCAGACCAGATGCGGGACATGGCCAACCGTCTCAAGGGCAAGTCGCCCCGTCGGCCCGACGCCCATCGTCCCCCGACGATCGGCCGGATCGAACCTCTAAGCGATGACGCCGAGCGTGAGAAGGATGATCGAGATGAAGACCATCCCCCTCGCCGTGAGGCAGCCTGAGCACCGAACCCATTTTCATTTGCAAGTCTTCGTGTAACGATGTCGGATGAACATTCGAATGATCGCAACCCACGACCGCCCTCCGGGACGCACACCCCCGGGGGGCGGTTGCTTTTGTCACGAGAAGGTTGACGGATGAGTGTGACCTAAAAATCTGCGATATGATGCCGGTTCGCCGGCAGGGGGGCACCCTATCTGACCGAGTAAGAGAGCGCACATGAAAAAACTTATGCGGAGCATCCACGGTTTCCTGGCGACGTTTGGTTTTGACCCACGCAAAACCATCCACGCTGTGCGCGGCCTGCCGGCTTACTACCGGGATCGGGGACGACTCAAAAATCAGATGGCGGCATCGGCTCGCGAGTTTCCGCTGGCCCGGTCCAGGCCCTGCCTCGGCGACCGTTTTGCCAAGAGTGGGGCCGCCAGGGGACACTACTTTCACCAGGACCTGCTCGTGGCACGCAGGGTCCACCTCAACAACCCGCAGCGCCACGTGGACGTCGGCTCGCGCGTGGACGGCTTTGTCGCGCACGTGGCGTCGTTCCGCAAGATCGAGGTCATCGACATCCGCCCGCTCGAAAACAACATCGCCAATGTCACCTTCAAACAGGCCGACATGATGTCGCCCCTCCCCGAAGGGCTGCAGGGTTACTGCGATTCGCTCTCGTGCCTGCACACCATCGAGCACTTCGGTCTCGGACGCTACGGCGACCCGGTCAACTACGGTGGCTATCGCCTCGGGCTGGACAATCTCCACGCCATGCTCAAGCCGGGGGGCAAGCATTATTTCTCCACGCCCATCGGCCCGCAGCGCATCGAGTTCAACGCACACCGGATTTTTTCCGTCGCGTTCCTTCTGGACTATTTCAGAGACAAATACCGTGTCGATGCGTTTTCGTTCGTCGATGACCGTGGCGACTTGTATGAAGATGTCCCGCTCGACAATGAAGACATTCAGAACAACTACGGCTGCTCCTACGGCTGCGGGATATTCGAGATGACGAGGTTGTAGCCAATAAAAACGCGACCCGTGAAAGGTCGCGTCGGGTTATGGTCTTTTTTTAATTCGATCAATGGTCTTCGTCACACGCACCGTCGGTTTCGCAATCACCGCAGCCGCCGCAGCCGCCGCAGCCGCCGCAATCGTCGCAGGCTTTCCCGCAAGACGACGGCGTGGTCACGTCGCTGTAGGGGTGCTGGATCACCGCGTGGACGGGCCAGGTGCCCAGGTCGAAACCGAACTTCACCGGCTGCGTAAAGGCCCCGAGAATATTCTTGCCGTCGAGCAGCCAGCCCGCTCTTTCACCGGACAGGGCATCACGGTAGGCGGCTTCGGGGTCGCTTCCTGGCGCGTCGAGTTGAACAATCGGCAGACGGTCGATCTCGTCGTGCTGGATGGGGCAGTCTTTGAAGTAGACCGGGTGGTGGTGGGTGACACCGTCATCAGGTCCAACGGTGGTCTTGTCCCAGTGCGAACGGTCTACGCCGACGAGCGAGGGGCCTTCGGCGTCGGTCTGGGCTGTGGCGGTGGTGGATTCGACGGGTGCTGCCCCGCCGCTGTCGGGCGGTTGGAACTGCGGGCGGTCTTCTTCGAGGGTCTTGTAGTTCTGGTCGGGGTGGTCCTGCGAAGCGCATCCCAGCGCCCCGCCAAGCCACAGCGCCATCGTGATCCCGATCATGATCCACACCGCTTTGAATGGCATCGCGTCGCTCCTTATTTTTCTCTCCACACGCATCATACCACAGCGCTCGCAAGGCAACCAGCACACAAGCTTTGCAACGCAACGCCGTGAGAGATACACTCACGCTTTGCTCCCGAATCGGGGGCTTGCTTTTTTTCAACGCCCAACCCCGCCCACGCGATACGCACGAAAGCCCATGACCGACGCCATCACCAAAGCCGCCGCCCTTGTCGAAGCCCACGAATACATCCGCCGGTTCGAGGGCAAGACCGTCGTCGTGAAGGTCGGCGGGTCGATCATGGACGACCCGACGACGCTGCGTAGCCTCGTGCAGGACGTGTGCTTTCTCGATGCGGTGGGCATGAAGCCGATCATCGTGCACGGCGGGGGCAAGAGCATCACCGAGGCGATGAAGAAGGCCGGCCTCGAGGCCCAGTTCGTTCAGGGCAGGCGGTACACCGACGAGCGCACGCTGGCGATCGCTGAACACGTGCTGGTCAACGAGGTCAACAAGCAGATCGTCGACGACATCAACAGTTTCGAGCACAAAGGCATCGGCCTGCACACGCTGCGGAGCTGCGTCGTGTTCGGCAAGAGGCTTTTTCTACAGACCAAAGGCGAAGACGGCGCGTCACGCAAGATCGACATCGGCTTTGTCGGCGAGGTCGAGGGCGTCAACGCGCCGCTGGTCCACGCGCTGGTCGAGGCGGACTACATCCCTGTGATCGCACCGATCGGCCGCGACCCCTCCGGGGGCAAGCTCAACATCAACGCCGACAGCGTGGCAGGCCACGTCGCCGCCGCGATCAAAGCGGAAAAGCTCGTCCTCGTCTCCGACACGCACGGCATCCGCACGGGCGAGGACGCTTCGACGTTAGCCAACCACCTCTCCAAGAGACAGATCGAAGAGCTCGTTGAGAAGGGCGTCATCTCGGCCGGCATGCTGCCCAAAGTCGAAGCCGCGTTTACCGCCCTCGAAGCCGGCGTCTCCAAGGCCCACATCATCGACGGTCGAATCCCCCACTCGCTCCTGCTAGAGGTCTACACCACCAGCGGCATCGGGACCGAGATCGTGCTTTGATGGCGGATGGAAGCAGGGTCTAAGGTCTGAGGTTTGAAATCTAGGGAATAGACCGATGAGATACAACTTCAAGCTGACATCATCCATCATCCATTCCGTTCCGACATAAAACATAAAACATCAGACATCAGACATCAGACATTAGACATCCCCCCCCATGCCCCACTTCGTCTCCATCGCCGACACCCCGTCCGACACGCTGCGGAGAATCTTCGCGCAGGCCTTTGCCCTGCGCGCAAGGCGGGAGCGTAAAGAGTCCACCCGCACGGTGCTCCTGGGCAAGACGCTGGCGATGATCTTCGAGAAACCCAGCCTGCGCACGCGCGTGAGTTTCGAGCAGGCGATGAACGAACTCGGCGGCCACGCCATCGTGCTCACCGACAAAGAGGTCGGCCTGGGCAAACGTGAATCGGTTGCGGACATCGCGCGTGTGCTCTCGGGCATGGTGCAGGGCATCGCGGCGCGTGTCTTCGAGCACGCCAAGCTCACCGAGCTCGCGCAGCACAGCGCCGTCCCCGTCGTCAACATGCTCAGTGATTACTCACACCCCTGCCAGGCCCTGGCCGACGCCATGACCATGATGGACGAATTCTGCCCGGGTCAGACCGACCCCGTCGCGCTCTCGGGCAAGACGCTGGCATACGTGGGCGACGGCAACAACGTCGCGCGTTCGCTGGCCACGCTCTGCGGCAAGTGTGGCATGAATTTCATCCTTGCCACGCCGCCCGGTTACGAACTCGAACCGCAGTTCATCGACCGCATCATGTCGCAGGTGCCGGGCATGAATTTCGAGACGACGCACGACCCGATTGCGGCGGTCCATTACGCCGACGCGATCTACACCGACACCTGGGTCTCGATGGGCCAGGAGCAGGAAAAACAAGAACGCCTCCGTGCCTTTGCGGGGTACGAGGTCAATGACAGGTTGTTAGCCGCCGCACCCAGGCACGCCATCGTCCTCCACTGCCTGCCCGCCTACCGCGGCATCGAGATCACCGACAGCGTGATGGACGGCCCGCGCAGCCGGGTGTTCCCACAGGCCCACAACAGGTTGCACGCTCAAAAGGGCCTGCTTGCGGTGTTGATGGGCGAGTAGAGTCTCGCGAAGCTCGCGAAGGACGCGAAGTAATACGAGAGGGTCTGAGGTCTAAGGGCTGATCAATGCGGTGCTGTTTAGATTGCTTGTATGGCAAAGGTACGGCGTGTGTAAATAATGCAACTTGAAAACAAGTGTCAACTGAAATATCAGCCCCCAGATCCCAGACCCTAGACCCATTTATATCTTCGCGCTCTTCGCGAGCTTCGCGAGAACTCACTACTCTACTCATGCCCGAAGAATCCCCACAACCCGCGCCCAAACAGGTGGACACCACCAACCTGCTCCTCATCGTCGTCGGCGCCCACCTCCGCGCCGAGACCGCCGACCGCCCGCTCGCATACGCGCTGCGCGAGGGCATCCTCCACTGGCTCAAAGACCACCAGCCCGCCTTGAACATCCGTGTCGAACCCGTCGTCTGCACCGACCTGTGGTACGTCAACCAGGAAGACCTCCAGTCCCGCCCGACCATCAGCATCGGCGGCCCCGGCGTCAACGCGCTGTCGCAATATTACGCCCAGAAGCTCGAACCCGCCATGCTTCAGGAACACAAGATGGTCATCCAACTCGACCCCGAGTTCGTACACCTCCGCGTCGCGGTCTGGGGCATGGACCACGACCTGACCGTCAAGGCCCTCGAGCTCTTCACCGAGCGCTACCTCGACGCCTACCTGCGGGCCGTGGTGACACAGGTCGAACCCGACGTGGGGTAAGCCGGGAAGTAGCCGCAAATGAACGCAGATAAACGCGGATAGGAGCAGGAGAGGAGTTCGGAGTTGGCGGCAGAGACCATTGCCACCACGCACTCTCTGCGACCATCAAGTATCAATGGCCTGCTTCCTGACATCATCCATTCTCTGCCCCATCTGCGTTCATCTGCGGCTAACTCCGGATTGAGTCTTCTTCCCGGCGCGGTATCCTGTCAGGTTCTAATCCCGGAGCCACACACCATGTCCAAGCCCCATACGCCCCGTGTCAAAGGCAAGAAAATCCAGCTCGTTGCCAACGGCGACCTGCGCGAGTCTGCGAACCAGCGTTGCTGGCCCGAGCAGGCCAAGATGGAAGAGACCCTGGCCCGCGCCTTTGCCGACGAGGGCTACGAACTCGTCCGTGCCCACCCCTACAAGCCCGAAGTCGGCCACGGCTTTATCAGCTCACAGAAAGAAGGCATGTGCGTCTTCGCAGGCATCGACCCCAAGGCCCCCCTCGTCGTCGCTGAGTGCGTCTGGCAATACTCCCACCACCTGCTGCACGGTTTGATCTCCCACCAGGGCCCCATCCTCACCGTCGCCAACTGGTCCGGCACCTGGCCCGGCCTCGTCGGCATGCTCAACCTCAACGGCTCACTCACCAAAGCCGGCGTCAAGTATTCCACCATCTGGTCCGACGATTTCACCGACGACCTCTTCAAAAAAACCATCCGCAAGTGGCTCGCCGACGGCTACGCCCCGCACCGCACACCCCACGTCACCAAGCTCAAACACGTCAAACTCCCCAGCAAAGCCAAAAAGCTCGGCGAAGAATTGGCCAAACAACTCCAGCACACCAAGGCCATCATGGGCGTCTTCGACGAGGGCTGCATGGGCATGTTCAACGCCATCATCCCCGACCACCTGCTCCACCAGACCGGCGTCTTCAAGGAACGCATGAGCCAGTCCGCCCTCTACTACGAAGCGACACAAGTCACCGACAAGGAAGCCGACGACATCCGATGGTGGATGGGCGAGCGCGGCTTCGTCTTCCACACCGGCCCCGATGAGTGGGAACACCTCACCGACAACCAGGTCCGCTGGCAGTGCAAGATGTACATCGCCGCCGTCCGCATCGCCGACGACTTCGGCTGCCACACCATCGGCATCCAATACCAGCAGGGCCTCAAGGATTTGATGCCCGCTTCTGACCTGGTGGAAGGCACGCTCAACAATTCCGACCGCCCGCCCGTCTGGTCACGCGACCACTACCGCATCATCCGCGACGGCGAACCCATCCCGCACTTCAACGAAGTCGACGAGTGTGCCGGCCTCGACGGCCTATTGACCTACCGCATCCACAAAGCCCTGGGCCAACCCGTCGAGAACACGCTCCACGACCTGCGCTGGGGCGACTTCGACGCCTCCGGCACGGTCAAAGACTACGTCTGGGTCTTCCTCATCTCCGGCTCGGCCCCGCCCGCGCACCACGTCGGCGGATGGGGCGGCTCCGACAGCCTCCGTCAGCCCAACATGTACTTCCCCAAGGGCGGCGGCACCCTGCGCGGCATCGCCAAGCCCGGCGAGATCGTCTGGTCACGCATCTACGTCGAGGGCGACAACAAGGGCGGCAAACTCTGCATGGACGTCGGCCGCGCGGGCGTCGTCGAACTGCCCCAAAGCGAAACCGACCGCCGCTGGCAGGCCACCACCTACCAGTGGCCGATCATGCACGCGGTGACGTATGGTGTGGACCGCGACAAGATGATGGCCAAACACCAGGCCAACCACATCCAGGTGGCCTACGCCAACAGTGCGAAAGAAGCCGACGAAGCGGCCTACGTCAAAGCCGCCACCGCCGCCGCTCTCGGGTTGGAAGTCCACTTCTGCGGAAGCCGTAAAGGCGGGAAGGATTGGTAACCCCCGCCCCCGGAAGTGTGCGTTAACGGCACCACTGGCTTTGGATGCCACTCAGTAATGGATGCCACAGGCTATGGGTGCCACTGGCGGCTTGCCCGCCAGTGCTTTAACTTCCCGTCAACCATGCCGTCACCGTCCCATCGAAAGCTCGTCAAACACATCGACAACCCCGGGCATGCCCACGAACTGACCTTCTCCTGCTACCGTCGATTCCCCCTGTTGCAGAACGACACATATCGTAAGCTCCTCTCCGATTCCATCGATAATGCCACCACGGGACAGGGTTTCCTCCTCCTGGCCTATGTCTACATGCCCGAACACGTCCATCTGCTGGTAATCCCCAACCGTATCGATGCCACGATCAGCCCGTTCCTGTCAGCCATCAAAAGACCGTTTTCCTACCGGGTCAAACAACTCATGCAACTGCACGACGACCCGTTGCTTGGCCGACTCACCATCACGGAAAGGCCCAGCAAATCCTCGTTCCGATTCTGGCAGGAAGGCTCCGGCTACGACCGCAACATCACCGACCCCGACACCTTGCACAGTGTGATAAACTACATCCACGCCAACCCGGTCCGACGGGGACTGGTCCCCCGTGAATCGGAGTGGCACTGGTCAAGCTGGCACCATTACCATGATCCGGGCAACAGAAAAGAAAACCTTCCCACGGTACACGACTGGCCAATCGGTTGGTGATCGAACTCCATGTGTCTTAATCACTGGCGGACAAGCCGCCAGTGGCACCCGCAGGCAGTGCCACCCGCCAGGAAGGATGACAAGACCGGGCAATTTCATCACGTCAAGGCCGAGACAGAGGAACAGGCTGTAGCGGAGTTGGCGATATCCGTGGGCATCATCATCGACGAAAAGAAAGGAACTAGTCATGTTCAGCAAGAATCAGCCGTGCGTTATTGTGTTCGCTGTACTTATTGCTCTTGTGCCGTTCACTGTCTCTGTTGCAGAAGAACCCGATTTAAGCTCATTCAATGCCGACACACTTCGTAAACTGGCATCGAACCTTTACGCCAAAGTGGAGAGGATGGAGGCAGACTTGGAGAGTTTGGGCAAGCAGTTGCGTGACACAAAATCCGAACTCAAGGGCGTAACTCAAGAGCGTGATGAACTGGCGAAAGAATTGGAAGAGCTGAAACTTTCAATATCGAAAGACCCCGAGGCGCGTAATCGTCTTGCCAAAGCCCAAGCCGTGGCGAGAGCAATCAGCGAGCGTGAGATTATGCTTGGCATGACTAAGGAAGAGGCTCATATGTCGCTCGGTGGGAGCCAAAAGCTTGTATCTTCAATCGAAGGTGAGGAGTCATGGCAAATGAATCGCTACACCAAGGACGGTAGGGTGACAGAATTTTTAGTGACGATTCGAGACGGAGAGGTCGTAGCTTTTCGCGTGATCGGTGCGCATAACACGGGATCCGCAAGACAGGTCCCCATGAATCGGTAACTGTGAGATAAGAAAAGGTTCCAGGAACGAACGCCATCAACTTAAGCGGCAACGCTTGTGATTTCAAGGTGTTTGCGTAGTTGGTCGCGGGGTTGGGTCATGTAGCTGTAGCGGTCTTTCCTTCGTTTGACCACACGCGGTTCGTGTCTACCGGGTCTGTGCGGGTT
>WGMF01000030.1 GCA_016125215.1 Phycisphaera sp. | reverse complement strand
GATCCCGACTCAACTTCCACCGAACCAACCGATACACTGTCCATGGCAGCTCTCCTGTCTGGTTAAGGTTGCGATTCCCAACAACACCTTCCAGCATGAGAGCTGCTTCTTCAAATGTGCGAAATATTCAGGACGTTATCGGCTCGATGCGGGGTTCGCAGCATTGACACAACGATTTGAGGCGCTCAGCGCATGAAAAAACCCCGCGCTTGAAGCACGGGGTGGTGTGTGATCGGATTGGGTTGGCTTACCAGCGGGCGCCGCCGCCGCCGCCACGGTTGCCACCGCCACGGGGTCCGCCACGGCCGCCGCCGCCGCCACCGAAGCCGCCGGAGCGGGGTTCGCGGGGACGCGCTTCGTTGATCGTGAGCGTACGGCCTTCGATTTCCTTGCCGTTGAGCTCGTCGATGGCTTTCTTGGCGCCTTCGTCGTCCATGGTGACGAAGCCGAAGCCCCGTGAACGACCGGTCTCACGGTCGGTGACGATTGAGGCTTCCTGGACCTCGCCGAATTCGGCGAAGAGGGCCTCGAGTGCGGCGTTGTCGGTTTTGAAGGAGAGGTTTCCCACGTAGATCTTCATGTTGAAGCTCCTGGGTTGCGTGGCTGCGTTAGCTGGCTTCAAACAATGAAGGTCTAGGCGAGTCACAGGGGGAGGGCTACGAGCCCTGATGTTGAAAAGGACCCCGGCAGCTTTAGGCTGACGGGGCCCGAAAAGTCGGCGATGACCTACTTTCCCGCGGTTGCAGTATCATCGGCGCGACGGGCTTAACTGCTGAGTTCGGGATGGGATCAGGTGTTTCCCCGTCGCTATGGTCACCGACAAAGGCCTGACGCAACGCGATTAAGCGGTGCGGGCCTGTTGTGTCAGGATGGGCCAAGGGTTGCAGGAGTCGTTGGGGCGCCCCCGTTTGGGGGAGCTTATCCCGCCATGGGGATGGTGATCCCGCATTGAGGGGGGTGATCCCGCATTGGGGATGGTGATCCCACGGCTGGTCGCCGTGGGCTTTGCATAGTTGTGTTGTTATCAATCGAGAATGAGTGAGGGGCTTGGTTATGCCCTGCACGAAACCCTTGGATAAGAAGCACATGATTCTATAGATAAGAAAGTTGATATTCTATCGTTAAGTAACGTGTGATTCGATATGTTTTGGGTATCGGTGCGGGGTCGGTATGATCAAGCGATCGACCGTTAGTACCGGTTACCTGAGGGTCTTTCAACCTTTACAGTTCCGGCCTATGACCCAGGTGGTCTTCCTGGGGTCTCTCGCGTCTTGCGACGCATGGAAATCTGATCTTGAGGGGGGCTTCCCGCTTAGATGCTTTCAGCGGTTATCCCTGCCGGACTTAGCTACCCAGCGGTGGATCGAGCGATCCAACTGGCACACCAGGGGTCCGTCCTTCCTAATCCTCTCGTACTAGGGAAGAATCCTCTCAAATTTCCTACGCCCACAGCAGATAGGGACCGACCTGGCTCACGCCGGTCTGAACCCAGCTCGCGTACCACTTTAATGGGCGAACAGCCCAACCCTTGGGACCGCCTTCAGCCCCAGGATGTGATGAGCCGACATCGAGGTGCCAAACCGCATCGCCGCTATGGACGCTCGGATGCGATCAGCCTGTTATCCCCGGGGTACCTTTTATCCGTTGAGCGATAGCCCTTCCACACGGGACTACCGGATCACTAGAGCCCACTTTCGTGACTGCTTGACGAGTATGTCTTGCAGTAAAGCCGGCTTGTGCTCTTACACTCGACACGCAGTTTCCAACTGCGCTGAGCCGACCATTGCGCTCCTCCGTTACTCTTTAGGAGGAGACCGCCCCAGTCAAACTGCCCAACTAGCACGGTCCTACGCCCGGATTCACGGGACGAAGTTAGGTCACAACAACACCAAGGGTGGTATTTCACCTGTGCCTCCACCTCAGCCGAAACCGAGGTCTCAAAGGCTCCCACCTATGCTACGCATGGAGAAGTCGTGGCCAATACCAGCCTACAGTAAAGGTCCACGGGGTCTTTCCGTCTTGCTGCGGGTACACGGTATCTTCACCGCGTCTTATATTTCACCGAGTCGGTCGTGGAGACAGTGCTCCAGTGATTACGCCATTCATGCGCGTCGGAACTTACCCGACAAGGAATTTCGCTACCTTAGGACCGTCATAGTTACGGCCGCCGTTTACCGGTGCTTCGGTCGCAAGCTTTGCCTTGCGGCTAACCTGCTTCCTTAACATTCCGGCACCGAGCAGGCGTCAGACTGTATACATCCTCTTGCGAGTTAGCACAGTCCTGTGTTTTTGATAAACAGTTCCCAGAGCCTTTTCTCTGCGCCCTTCTCTTGCGAGGGAGGGCCCCCTTATCGCGAACTTACGGGGTTAATTTGCCTAGTTCCTTCACGACCGTTCTCTCGAGCGCCTGAGGTTATTCACCACGCCTACCTGTGTCAGTTTTAGTACGGATCAACGTTTTGTCCACGGACGCTATTTCTTGGGACGGGTTCACCGGGCTTCGGGATCGAAGCGCCCTCGGCCTTTCGGCACGCACACGTCTGGTCGTGCGACCCGACTACACCATCCGTCACGCCGTTTCAACCGCCACGTTGAGTGCAGGAATATTAACCTGCTATCCATCGACTACGCCTTTCGGCCTCGCCTTAGGGTCCGACTAACCCTGGGCGGATTTACCTTGCCCAGGAAACCTTAGGCTTTCGGCGGACAGGATTTTCACCTGTCTTATCGTTACTCAAGCCGGCATTTTCACTTCCTGCCGCTCCACGAAACGTTGTCCGTTTCGCTTCGCCGCTGGCAGGAACGCTCCTCTACCACCCTTCGATTTCTCTCAGGGTCCGCAGCTTCGGTTCACGTCTTATTCCCGATCATTATCGGCGCTAGGATCCTCGACCAGTGAGCTATTACGCACTCTTTAAATGGTGGCTGCTTCTAAGCCAACATCCTGGCTGTCACGGCATCCTAACTTCCTTAAGAACTAAGACATGATTGGGGACCTTAGCTGGCGGTCAGGGTTGTTTCCCTTTTGTCCACGGATATTATCACCCGTAGACTGACTCCCACGACAAAAGACTAGGGTATTCGGAGTTTGATTGGAGTGGGCAAGCGGGTAGCTCCCCAGCTCCATTCCGTAGCTCTACCCCCCTAGACTGTCACGTGAGGCTAGCCCAAAAACTATTTCGAGGAGAACGAGATATCTCCCAGTATGATTAGACTTTGACTCCTCCCCACAGCTCATGCCAGAACTTTTCAACGTTCACGACTTCGGTCCTCCAGGAGGTTTTACCCTCCCTTCAACCTGGCCATGGGTAGATCACAAGGTTTCGCGTCTGACCCCTGCGACTAGATGCCCTTTTAAGACTCGCTTTCGCTTCGGCTACGGCGGTGTACGCCTTAACCTTGCCACAGAGGCCAACTCGCCGGCTCATTATGCAAAAGGCACGCCGTCATCGGTCCGAAGACCGACTCCGACCGCTTGTAAGCGTACGGTTTCAGGTACTATTTCACTCCCCTTATCGGGGTGCTTTTCAACTTTCAATCGCCCTACTGCTTCGCTATCGGTCGTTAAGGAGTATTTAGCCTTACGGGGTGGGCCCCGTGGGTTCACGCGGAGTTTCACGAGCTCCGCGCTACTCTGGAACGCCTGGGTTTCTTTCAGCCATTGCTACAGGGCTATCACCTTCTTTGGCTTGCCTTTCGCATACAATTCACAACAGCTTCGAGTCACCGTATCGGCGCCCTCAACCCCACTCCGAAGAGTGGTTTGGGCTGTTCCGTCTTCGCTCGCCGCTACTAACGGAATCGAGGTTTCTTTTTTTTCCTTCAGGTACTTAGATGTTTCAGTTCCCTGAGTTCGCTTCGTCACCCTATGCATTCAGGTGACGATTCCCTTGCGGGAGGGTTGCCCCATTCAGAGATCCACAGATCGCAGCTTGGTTACCAGCTCCTTGTGGCTTATCGCAGGTTCCCACGTCTTTCATCGCCTCTTAACGCCAAGTCATCCACCGTACGCCCTTAGTAACTTGATCACACCGACCTGGCACCGATCCCTTTTCGCAGACTCCGGAGCACGGTGAAAAACCCGCGTTTCCTTTGTCCACTTCCGGGGGGGGTGTTGGGTCGGCATAACCCGCTGTGTCACGATTGAGACACAGCACTTTTCCATGTCCCGAAACCCGGTCGCGGGGGCCGTGACGGGGATAGTGTCACGGGGTGTCCCGTTTGATGGTTTCGGGGGAAAAGAAGCTCCTCAGAGCTCATTCTCGATGATTGCATGACAACACTTCTAACAGCCGTGTAAGACCTACACGACGTGCGTCATGCAACCGCTTGGCCTATCCACTTGTCAAAGAACCGTCGTGTCGAAGACCGGCCCGTGGCCGCGTGTGTTCATCCGACCCGTGATCGCTTTTTGCGATGCTTGTTCCCCCACTCCGAACCGTTCGCTTGTCCCCTTGCGGAGACTCACACCCGGTCCGGGGTGGGAACGGAATAATGTAACACGATCCGAACGCTTGTCAAATCGCCCCCCACGACAGCAACCCCCAAAGGGCCCGAAGGGGCGTCCCGAAAAAATCAACAAGCCGCACGAACACGGACCGGGTCGCGCGTAAGTCCCTGATTATCCTGCAAAACCAGCGAATAACGGGGGAAATTCAGCCGGACCCCAGCCCCGTACCCCCCCATCCATGTTCGGTTCGATCCACGATTTTCACCACGAGTTTTCCACAACACCGACCGATAACCCCCCGTGTTTTTGTTGGCATTGACCAATCCCTCCCCGCATTGAAGAGGTCACGCATCGCCCTGTGTTTCCAGTGCCTGCTGGGGATGGCTCATGCAGCCTGAACCAGGTCGACTCAAATCCGTCCACGTCAGAAGTAAATCTTCTCGAGCACGTTTGCTTCTCAACCCCCGTTCGTCCGACCGGGTCATCAAGTCGCGTTCGATCATGGCTTTCTGGTGGTCGGCTTACTGGAGCATGGCTTTCTGGTAGTCCGGGTCGTCGTGGTGTATATTTATTCCGCCCGGTGAGCAACCGACCGGATTTGAACATCAGAGGTCCCTGCGGCGCATCCCCTTTTCGTTTCACCCGTTTCTATTTTCAGCTCGATATAGTTCCGATTGGAAACCCTTTTCCTCACGCCTATCTCACACCCTAACCCACAAAGTTAAAAACATGTTAAGAACAATTACCATTGGAGTCTGGGCAGTCGCACTAACCCTCATCGCACCGAGCGTCGCGTTTTCCGAAACGGCAAGTGAGCCGGCGTTGTCGATCAAGCCGGAACCCTCGGTGTATGACCAGATATGGAAAAACTTCACCCTGTATGAAGACAAAGAAGACCCGGTGATTCAAAGCCTGAAGTTCACCGGGCGATTTCAAGTGGACTACGCGTTCGTCGATGCCAAACAGGGCCAACATGACGAGTTGAACATCCGCCGATTTCGTCTCGGGGCCAAGGCGACGTTGTTCCAGCATTTCACCCTGCACGCCGAGGTGGACCTGAACCCGCAGGAGACGAACCCGCTCTACCAGAAGATCACGGATTGCTACGTGGCCTGGAGCGAGAGCGAAGTATTTGTGGTGATGGTTGGGAAGCAGAGTGCCGGCTTCACACTCGAGGGCATGACCTCCTCCAAGGAACTGCTGACGATTGACCGCAGCAACCTTGCGAACAATCTGTGGTTCCCGGAGGAGTATTTCCCGGGCGTCACGGTTTCGGGCAAGCCGGGCCAGTGGATTTATA
The DNA here is from genome assembly GCA_016125215.1 of Phycisphaera sp. Lineage (GTDB taxonomy): Bacteria > Planctomycetota > Phycisphaerae > Phycisphaerales > Phycisphaeraceae > RI-382. Next base: position 31,907 of record WGMF01000030.1, on the reverse strand, counting down.
AAGCCGGCATCTTTTCCGCGGGCAAAGCCAACCCGGAGTTTGGGAATTTCGACGGCAGTATCTTTGCCTTGGTCACGCTGGGTTACGACTTTGCCCAAGACCTAGGCGTCAAGGGGGCGGTACTGACCATCAATTATGTTTATAACGACCCCGATCCCGACAACAGCGTCAGCCGACAGTTGGAGCAGGTCTGCTCAATCAATTTCAATCTCAACACGGAGAGTTGGGGCTTGTTGTTGGACTTGAGCGGTGGCGATGGCTATGGGAAACAGAGCGACCTCTGGGGCGTCGTGGTGATGCCTTACCACAATTTCACCGACAAAATCCAGGGCGTCGTCCGCTACACCTACGTCACGAGTGACATGGCCAACGGGGTCCGGTTGGCGCGCTATGACAGCCAGCTCGTCTCGGGCAAGGGGGACGAATACCAGGAGATTTATCTCGGGGTGAACTACTACATCTACAAGCACAAGCTCAAAGTCCAGACCGGCGTGCAATACGCCACGATGCATGACCGGGCCGCCGACGGAGGAAAATACAGCGGCTTCGGCCTGACCGTCGGCCTGCGCATCGCGTGGTAAGCCGACCTGAGGCTACATCCAAGGGGCCTGGAAAAATCCAGGGTTCCTGAGAAAGTGTGTGAGAAGCTTAGGGGTGCCACTGGCGGCTTGTCCGCCACTGCTGTCTACGTAGGGCTTTTTCACTGGCGGACAAGCCGCCAGTGGCACCCCAATACACTCCGTTGCTATTACAGTCCAGCTTCTCACATGCTTTCTGACACTTTCATCCTCCCCACCTTCATCCTCCCCATGACAGGGACCATGGGTTGAGTCTGCCAGACCCTGGGCCTTGGCTGACCGTCTGGTCGCCGTGAGTAGCCACGAACGAAAGAGAGCGTGTGGGGCATCGGCCATGACCTCGTTGCATCAACAGGCTGGAGCCTGCAGACGATCAGGGTTATCGCACATGAGCCCGGTTTCACTTGGCATGGGCAAAATCGCTCCGTAATATGTCCGATGAACCGGGTATAGGGGGGCAAGGGCCATGGGCGTCCGGGGGTGGTGTGTGTTTTGCCCCGAAGTGACCGATGAAGAGTTGACCCCAAGCGATTCAACCCGGATGAATATGGAAGAACCCGCAACCAACACGCCTGCGTCCCCTCCCGACGCCGGCTCGGGGTGGTTTGTGCAGGCCCCGGGCTATCGGCCGGACATCGACGGGCTGCGCGCGATCGCGGTCATGGTCGTGATTGCGTTTCACTTTGGCTACCTCTCGCACGGGTACCTCGGGGTGGATGTCTTCTTTGTCATCAGCGGTTTTCTCATCACGACGATCATCTACCGCGAGAGCAGGGAGGGGCGTTTCTCGCTCGTGAAGTTTTATCTTCGCCGGATCAGGCGCATCCTGCCGCTCGTGGCTGCGGTCAATATCGCGGTGCTCATCGTGGGCGCGATCGTGATGCTTCCGGATGATTTGGAGAACCTCTGCCAGTCGGTGGTGGCCACCAACCTCTTCAGCAACAACATCCTTCAGTTGATTACGACGCGCAACTACTGGGACGTGGTCAACGAGTTCAAGCCGCTGCTGCACACGTGGAGCCTTGGCGTTGAAGAACAGTATTACATGGTCTACCCGCTGCTGTTTCTCTTGCTCACGAAGAGCCGACTCAAATGGCTGCCCACGATTCTGATCGTGATGACGGTGGCGTCGATCGCGTTTTATTTTTCGGACTTCTCCAGGGCGGCGCTGTTCTACCTGCTGCCGTTCCGGTTCTTCGAGCTTTCGCTCGGCGGCCTGGCGGCGGTGATGCTCAACGGGCGGGTGGTCCGGCACGGCTTCACCTCCGTGCTGGTGTTCGCGCTGATTGGCCTGCTGCTTTTCGACATCCCCTACCTGGGCGAGCGTGAGCAGCTCTTCCTCACCGTGCTGGCCACGCTGGGCATCCTCATGTCGAGCAACAGCACGGGGCGGGTCAGTTCGTGGGTGCTGGAAAACCGGCTCGCGGTGGGCGTCGGCCTCATCAGTTACAGCCTGTACATGTGGCACCAGCCGGTGGTGAGTTTTGCGCGTTACTTCGTGTTCGAGCACATCGACCACCTCTGGGCGGCGCTGTTGACGCTGATGATCTTCGGCATCTCGGTGATTTCGTTTTACCTCGTCGAGCAGCCGTTCCGTGACAAGAAGCGCGTGAGCACGCGCACGGTCTTGATCGTGGTGGGGCTGACGTTCGTGCTCACCACGTCGGTGGCGTTCGGCATCTACCGCAGGGCCGGCGTGATCCGTGACGTGCCGGAGCTGGACCTGAGCACCGCCAAGCTCACGCCCGGGGTCCACTCGCGCTACAACCACCGCATCTACGCCCGCAACAAACCGTTCGATAACGACGGCAGGGTGAAGGTGCTGGTCGTCGGCAACAGCTTCTCGCGCGACTGGGCCAACGTGCTGCTGGAGTCGAAATTCGGCCACGACCTGGACCTGACCTATTTCACCTCGGCTGACAACACGCCCGATGCAAAACAGCGTCTGGCTGATGCGGACTTTGTCTTTTTCAGCGGCCCGACCGAGGAAACACTCAAACACCTGATCGAGGAATTCGGGGCCGACCCCCAGAAGATGTGGTGCGTCGGGCCGAAGAACTTCGGGTCGAGCAACGGCATCTACTACAACTACCGGGGCCAGGATTACTACGCCCAGCGGACGCGCATCGAAGAGGCCACCTACGAGGAGCACCTCAAATGGAAGGCCCTGTGGGGGGACCACTACATCGACATCATCGACAAGGTGATCGACGACAAGATGACGGTGCCGATCTTCACGCCGGACCACCGCTTCATCAGCCAGGACTGCCGACACTTCACCCGAGCCGGCGCGGAGTATTTTGCCAGACTGTTCACACCCGAACTCGATCACATCCTCGGCCCGGCGGTGGCGGCGCGGAGCAGGCCCGGTTCGCGGGAACCCAACGCCACGGTTGAGCCGACCTTGCAAGGCAACTCGTGACCCGTCGCTGTGTCGGATGTGAGATCACGGACGTGGTAAAATATCTGGGATGGCAAGTGTCATCCCGTGGATTGTGATTTTAGCTTTGCTGCTGACCACCCCGCTGCGCGGCGAGGAGGGTGGCAAGCCGTCTCGCGCCTTCAACCCCGAGACGGACATCATCTCGCTGCATTACGACCACGCGCCGGACAGGGACGACGGGCACAGCGCCGCGGCGGATCGGACGATCCTCGAAAGCCTCTACGGTCACGAGTGGTTCACGACGCACTGCCTGGCTGTCTCCGGCGCGTATGGCAAGAATAAAGACAGGTTCGTGAAAGAGTCCGACAGGGTGATGGACGCGGTCTTTGGCAATAAAAATTGGTTCGCTGCGCACGAAGAATGGGACAACGTGACGACCGGACTGGCTACGCTGTGGATGATGGCGCTCAAGGCCGACGGGGACGTGTGGGTCAAGGAGGGCGGTCAGTCCGATCTGACCTGCGCTGTGCTCAAGTTGATCCACGAGACCGAGCCGGACATGGATACCCGGAAACACGTCCACGTCGTGCAGCACAGCGTGTGGAACGAGAAGCAGACTCACGAAGAGGCGCTCGAATACACCAAGGCCCATACGGACTACATCAAAATCCGCGACGCCAACGCCTACCTCAACGTCAAGGGCGGCAACGCGACGTTCGAGAAGGCGGCGCTGAGCCACCCGGTGTTCGGCCCGTCGTGGAAGGCGGCGTTCGAGTATTACGACCCGCGCAAGCGTCTGGATTTTTCCGACACCGGCGAGTTGCTGCACCTGCTTGGTCTGGGTGAGATGGGCATCGAAGCGTTGCGTGAACGGTTCCTGGACAAGCCGACCCAGTAAGCGCGTGCCATCAGACACGTTCGCGCGGGGACCCAGACCCTGCCCACGTCGGCACGGTGTGGGGTACAGCTATCGATTCTTTTCGAGGCTGCCGACAAGGCCGGTCAGGGTAGAAAGGGCGTGGTTGAATACCCCAAGTTGATCCGGATCCAAAAGTTCAGCCAGGGGCTTTTCGCGTTTGAGCAATTCGAGATTTTCCGCAACCCGCCTGAGTTGCTCCAGAAAATGCTGTCGAGGATCGGGTTGCTCAATGGCCATCTCTTAAGTCCACCGACTGATTGTTTTATTCTTTCATGCAGACCTTAAGATCACAACCGTTGCTGTTGAAGGCATTGAAAGACCGTATACCTACATATAGCATAGCTGAATCAGGTAATAAAACTCTCTCGATTCACAATTTTCAATCTAAACGCATTTTATATTTTGATGAGCTGGCAAAAAATGAAAAAAAACCCGCTCTGCGCGGGCTTAAGGGGGTTGGTGTGGTCAGCTAAGCAGCTTGAGATAACGCTGGGGAGTTCTTACCGGATAAAGAGCATCTCGCGGTAGCTCGGGAGCGGCCAGATGTCCTCGGCAATAATTTGCTCGAGGGCGTCGGCGTTCTTTCGGACTTCGATCATGGCGGGGATGACCTCATCGCGGAAGTGCTTGGCGTGGTCGATCAGTTCGCCGGAGGCCTTGTGGTCGATGGCGTGCTCGAGGGTCTTGACGCCCTTCTCCAGGGCCGCCACAAGGTCGGTCACCGCATCGAGCGAGGTGGTGTCGGCCTTGCGACCGGCGGAGGCCATCGCCGAGGCGGTGGACGCCAGCTCACCCTGATAACGGTAAGCCGCGGGCAGGATGCTCTGCTTGGCCATCGAGAGGCAGAGCAGGCTCTCGGTGTTGACGTCCTTGCAGTAGCGCTCGGTGTAGATGTCGAAGCGTGAGTGCAGCTCGCGCTTGGAGAGCACGTCGTACTTCTCGAAGAGCGCGACGGCGTCCTTCTCGACGAGCATGGGCAGCGCGTCGATGGTGTTGCGGAGGTTGGGCAGGCCACGCTTCTCAGCTTCCTTGTGCCACTTCTCGCTGTAGCCGTCGCCGTTGAAGACCACAGCCTTGTGGCTGGTCCAGACGGAGGCAATGAGTTTCTGTGCCGCGTCGGCCATTTTCTTGGGGTCGCCCTTGCTGGCCTTCTCGAGTTCGGTGGTGATGAAGTCGATCGACTCGGCGACGATGGTGTTGAGCACGACCAGCGGGCCGGCGATGGATTGCGAGGAGCCGACCGCACGGAACTCGAACTTGTTGCCGGTGAAGGCAAAGGGCGAGGTGCGGTTGCGGTCGCCGTAGTCCTTGGGCAGCGGCGGGAGGGTGTCGACGCCGACGCTCATGAAGCTCTTGCTCTTGGGGCCTTTGACCTTGCCCTTCTCGATGGACTCGAAGACCTCGGTGAGCATGTCACCCAGGAAGATCGAAACAATCGCGGGCGGGGCCTCGTTGGCACCCAAACGGTGGTCGTTCCCAGCGTGGGCGATGGCGACGCGCAGGAGCTTGGAATACTTATGCACCGCACGGATGACCGCGGCGCAGAAGAGCAGGAACTGCATGTTCTCGTGCGGGGTATCGCCGGGTTCGAGGAGGTTGCCGACGCTCGGCCCGCCGAGCGACCAGTTGAGGTGCTTGCCCGAGCCGTTGATGCCCGCGAAGGGTTTTTCGTGCAGCAGACAGGCCAGGCCGTATTTCTCCGCGACCTTGCGCAGCGTAATCATGACGAGCTGCTGGTGGTCGGTGGCGACGTTGGCGTTTTCATAGATCGGGGCGATCTCGTACTGGCTGGGGGCGACCTCGTTGTGACGGGTCTTGACGGGGACGCCGAGCTTGTAGAGTTCGCGTTCGACTTCGAGCATGCACGCCAGGACGCGCTCGGGGATGACGCCGAAGTACTGGTCCTCGAACTCCTGGCCCTTGGGCGGGGGCGCACCGAAGAGCGAGCGTCCACAGATGGTCAGGTCGGGGCGGGCGAAGTAGAAGTTTCGGTCGATGAGGAAGTATTCCTGCTCGGGGCCGGCGGTGGAGTAGATGTAGCCGGGGGTCGTGGTGCCCAGGAGCTTGAGGAGCTTGGTGGCTTGTTTGGCCAGGGCCTGCATCGAGCGGAGGACGGGGGTTTTCTTGTCGAGGGCTTCACCGGTCCAGGAGACGAAGGCGGTGGGGATGCAGAGCGTGGTGCCGTTGGGGTTCTCGAGGATGTAAGCGGGGCTGGTGACGTCCCACGCGGTGTAGCCACGCGCTTCAAAGGTTGCACGGATGCCGCCGGAGGGAAAGGACGAAGCGTCGGGTTCGCCCTGGATGAGTTGCTTGCCGCTGAACTCAGCCAGCGCGCCGCCCTTGCCGTCGGGCTCGATGAAGGAGTCGTGCTTCTCCGCGGTCAGGCCGGTGAGCGGGTAGAAGACGTGTGCGTAGTGGGTCGCGCCCTTTTCGATGGCCCAGTCGCGCATGGCCACGGCGACGGCGTCGGCGACGGAGGCGTCGAGTTTCTCGCCCTGCTCGATGGTTTTCTTGAGGGCCTTGAAGACGGTCTTGGGCAGGCGTTCCTGCATCACCGACATATTGAAGACGTTCGAGCCGAACACCGCGTGGCTGGGCGTCTGGCTGTAATCGAGCGCCGGGGAGAGGGGTTTGTAGTTGGTGACCGCTGCGATGGCGGCGTGACGGGCGTTGGTTGTCATCGGTGGACCGCTCCTGGAGTTGGGGAAACGAATAAGACCTTGGACAGTGCGCCAGCCGAACCCCGGCTGGTGCGATTGGGGTGGGAACATCATGCAACCACTGTGCCGATAACACCCCGCATTCGAGCAGGGGAACAGGATATCCGCTTTTTCGCTGGGAATCGAGCGGGTCGAGGTGGTGAAGAAACGGTGGAGAACCGCCCGGCGGGTGCGCGCTTTTTAGGCAGCGTTTGATGGAATGACCGTCTCTTGGCCAATTAATGGGCGGGCCGACGGATCGGTATCGGGCTTGGGGTGACGTGGGTGTGCCGGGTCAGCGCTTGCTCTGTGCCAGGGCTTCGAGGGCGCGGTCACGGGCGTCGGGGTGGTCCACGATGGGCTTAGGGTAGGTCTTGCCCAGCACGACGCCGGCTTGATCTAACACATGATTAGGGGCCTCCCACGGGCGGTGAATCCACTCCTCGGGGAGCCTGGCCAGCTCGGGGACCCACCGCCGGACATAGGTACCCTCCGCGTCGAACTTGGTGCCCTGCGTGATCGGGTTAAAGATGCGAAAGTACGGGGCGGCGTCCGCGCCGCAGCCGGCCGTCCACTGCCAGCCGAGCGTGTTGCTGGCCAGGTCCGCGTCGACGAGCGTGTCCCAGAACCACTCTGCGCCGTGTCGCCAGTGGATGAGCAGGTGTTTGACGAGGAACGACGCGACGACCATGCGGACACGGTTGTGCATGACGCCGGTGGCCCAGAGCTGCCTCATGCCCGCGTCGACGAAGGGGTAGCCGGTCTTGCCGCGCTGCCAGAGGCGAAGCGCCTTGTCGTCGTCGCGCCAGGGGAAGGCCGCCATGTCATCGCGCAACGGCCGCGTGGGTGTGTGCGGGAAGTGGTAGAGCACGTGGTAGGCAAACTCGCGCCAGCCCAGCTCGCGCAGAAAGCCCTGCGGCCCCTTGGTCATGCGCGAATACGCTTGCTGGGTGATCCGGCGTGTGGTGAGCCAGACCTGACGCGGGCCGATCGCGCCGACGTGGAGGTACGCTGACATGTTGCTCGTGGAGGCGCCTAACAGATTGTTAGCATGCAACCCCTTGCCTGCCAGGTCGCGGTCGGTGGCGTAGCGGTCGGCGTGGGATTCGAGGAAGCGTTCGAGCCTTGCCGCCGCCCCACCCTCGCCGGGGGTCCAGACCTTTTCCATCGTGGCCGCCCAGCCGAGCGTGGGTTTGAAGTGCAGGTCATCGAGCGTGAGCGACTCGATGCCCTTGACCTGCGGGGGGAGCGATTTGGGAGCGGGGAAAGCTTCCGGGGGTTCGGGCAAGGCGACGCAGGTGCGCCAGAACGGGGTAAAGACCTTGTAGGGCGTGCCGGTGCCGGTCTTGACCTCCCACGGCTCGTAGAGCAACGCGCTGTTGAAACTCTCGACGTGGTAACCGTCGCGTGAGAGCGCCGCCTTAACCTTCTTGTCACGTTCGATCACGGTCGGCTCGTACCGCCGATTCCAGTAGACCGCCGACCCCGAACCCGTGCCGTTGAGTAATTCACGCAGCACCTCGAGCGCCGGCCCCTTGCGGTAGACCAGTCTCTGCCCGAGTTTTTTGAGTGACCTGTCGAGCGCGTCGAGGTTCTGGTGCAGCCACCACTTCATCGCGCCGCCGGGCGGCCATTGCCCCTCTTCGTCCGTGCTGTGGATGTAGAGCATCACCGTGCGCTGCCCGCGCTCGATGGCGGCAAGGATCGCGGGGTTGTCCGCAAGACGCAGGTCCTGCCGGAACCAGACGACGGTCACGGGCGAGTCAGCCATGCGGACATCTTAGGCTGACAGATCTGGTCGATGAAACAGATCAAGGGAGACATTGAAGATAGAGGGCTACCGACTAAATGGCGCATCGATACAGAAACCGCAGATTTCGCAGATGGCGCAGATTAAAGGCAGATACAAAACTGATTCAATGGGTCTGTCATCTGCATCGATCTGTGAAATCCGCGCAATCTGCGGTTGCTTCCCCGTGCCCATGTGTTCGACGGTCCGGGCTTAATCGTGGCGGTGAGCGTTTTGGCCGATGCGTTTGAGGACGCGCAGGGCTTCGGAGAGGCCCAGGGCGACGATGGCGGCGAGGATGCCCATCGAGACGGCCAGGACCTGGTCGATCAGTCGCGCGTGAGCCTCGCGCTGGGCCAGCATCATGCGCACGCCGCCCGCGAGGAAAAGGCCGGCCACGATCAACATCACCCACGAAAGGAGCGACAGATAGCCGAGCGATTTGTTGCCGCCGGGCACGACGGGCTTGGTTCTTGTCGGGGCTTGCGACCCGACGGGGGGCACGTTGATCTGAGCGCTGGGGCGGTGGGTGCTGGGATGGGTCGAGAGCGGGATGGCCCTGGGCCCGCCGGGGCGCGAGGCGGAGGGACGTGATGCGGAGGGACGCGAAGCGGAGGGCGAGGAGGGTGTGCCGCCTGCGTCGTGGTCACTCGCATCCCGACCGGGAAGCTGCGGCTTGGGCAGCGCAGCGACCTTGGCACCGACGCCCACGCTGGCGGCCACGGCCGCGGCGGTCACGGGGTTGATGACCGGTTCGTCTTCGGGCTGCTCAGAACTTTCTGCTGGCGGGGGTGCGAGGTCATCCGTGTCGTCGGGTTCATCGATTTCGTCCTGATCGAAATTAAACGCGGGCTGCTCTTGCGTGTGTGCGGGACCGGCGTTGTCCGTGTTGATGGGCGATCCGCTCTCATCCGAGGGCGCGGCACCGGCCAGCGCCGCGAGGGCGTCAGTCGGATCATCATCGTCGTCATCATCGTCACGGTCCTCGGGCGGTCTGACTTGTATGGGCGCGGGTTTGACTGGCGCAGGCGCGGGCTTGTCTGCCGGGAGATTGGCTTCCGGGGGTTTGATTTCCGGGGGTTTGACTTCCGGGGTCGCGGGCTTGTCTGCCACAGGCTTAGACTTGACTTCCGGGGGAGGGGGAGGGGTTGGGTCGTCGCCGGCGGCGAGGGCCGCGAGTGCGGCGAGGGGGTCTTCGTCGACGGGTGAGGGGGATTGGGGTTCGGGTGGTGATGCGGGTTTGGTTGTGGCTGCGGTTTCGGGGGTTGAGGGTGCGCCGCCGGGGGCCTGCTGGATCAGGCCGCAGCTTGGGCACTTGACCTTCTTGCCCCCCGCGGCGTCGGGGACCTTGATGCGGGCCTGGCAACCACGGCAGTAGAAGCGGATAGGCATGGTTTTAGATTAACGCTGTTGGTGGGTCACGCCAAGCGGTCCGACACAGGCACACCATTTTACCTTGCTCACAAACCGCTGACCGTTGCCCAGGGGCAAGCGCGTTCGACGATGGAGGGTCCGATGCCCGGGACCTTGTCGAGGTCGTCGAGCGATTGAAAAGGCCCGTGCGTGTCGCGGTATTCGATGATGCGCGGCACGAGCGTCTTGCCCACGCCGGGCAGGAGTCGCAGCGCGCCTGGGTCCGCGGTGTTGATGTCGATGCGGTAAGTGATGGCCTCGGGCGAGAGGCCAGCGTTTATCGTGGGCCGTTGCCACCACGTCCAGAGGCTCAGGGCAAAGACGCCGACCACCAGGCACTCACACATCCGGAGGCGGTTGCGGGGACTCAAGAGGGCCGTGATCGGTTCACGGTTCACGTCAGGCCTCCGTGTCGGTCACGCCGACCGCCGGTGAGACTTTTGAGCCGGCCACCTGCAGGCTCTTTCGGAAGGCGGCGGCGCGTCTAAGCGCTTGTTTGGGTTGGTGCTCTTCGCTCACGAGGCCGGCCAGGGGCAGCTCGCTGTTTTCGTGGTCGACGAGTTCGCCCCATGTGACGGACTCGACGAAGGGTTTGCTCAGCGTGATGTAGAGCATCGCTTCGAGCCAGTGGCTCTGGACGACGGGGGACCAGGGCTTACGCCAGTGTCCGCAGTTGGCGTCGACGGGCTTGCCGGGGTCGGGCGAGGCGATCATCAGTTCGGTCACGGGGTTGCTCGGCGCCGCGACGGTGACGGCCACGGGCCGCTGCCAGACGGAGAACTGGTCGAGCAGGTTGGAGACCTGCATGAGGTCGCGTGCATACTGACCGGGGGCCGCCTGCCCGAGCAATAGACGCAAGCCGAAGGCGTCGAAGTTGATCGCGCCCTGGATGAGCAGGTCCGCGTACATCATGGGCGGGATCGAGCGCTGGTTCTGGCCGTAGTACTCGCCGAAGGGCTGCGTGATCTCGACGATGATGCGTGCGTTGGGCTGGGCCTTGCGGACGACCATGGTGGCCATACGCGTGAGGTCGAGAAGCTGCTCGAAGGCAAAGCCGAAGTGCGCATTGACGTGCAGGCCCGAGGCGACGACCCAGGTCTGGATGCTGCCCTTGTAGCGGTTGACGATGGCCTCGCAGTGTTCGTACATCAGGTCGCGCACGGTGTCGTAGTCGTGCTCCCAGATGTAGATCCAGTCGGGCAACACCGCGGTGTCGAAGCTGACGATAGGGCCCGCGGTGATCGGGAAGCGGGACTTGGTGGCCCACTCGACCCAACTGTCGAGCACGCCCCATCGGTAATCGCCCTCCTCCGGTGCCAAAGCGCGCCACGGCGTGGGCAGGCGGACGAAATCGAAGTTGGCAGCCAGCCCGCCACGCACACGGTCGTTGTTCTGGTCGAGCGCCACGCCGCATCCGATCGGTGCGCGCGGCAGTGAGCCGGTGGCCTTGCGACGGTTGAGTAAAAGCTCGGCGTGCGCCAGCGCCAGCTCCTCTGTGCCGTCGATGGCCATGACCAGCGCTTCGTGCGCCATGCGGTCGGCCCGGGCGGGGTCGCTGGTCTGCAGGCAGAGCGCTTCAATGAAGAGCTTGCGTGCAAACTCCGTCCGCTTGGCCACCGGGTGCTCGGGGTCCAGGTCGAGCATCATCCAGTCTTCGAGCTTGTTGAAGAGCACCATCAACCGGTGACGCACGAGTTCGAGGTTGAGCAGGTAAGGCTCCTCGCGTTCGGGGAGCAGGCAGGTCTGCAGCGTCAGCTCTCCACAATCGCCCACCTGCTGCTGCAGCGCCAGCGCCGCGGCACCGGCGTCACGCTTGTTGCACACGACCATCCCCTGCTCGAAACGGATGTCCGCGCGCATGGCCGTGCCGTCCGACCCGACGAGGTACGCGTTGCGCACCACGTGGTTGATCGCCGGCTTGCCTTTGTCGTGGACGAGGAACTTGAGCATGGTGAAAAATTTTCTCTACGGTGAAATCCGATTATCGAGGATACCCATCAGCCGTGCAAAACCGGGACACGGGAAATCGGAAAAGGGGAAGTCACCGCAGATTGCGCAGATGGCGCAGATTCAAGGCAGGTCTTACCGATCCTCAATCTATGTTGATCTGTGAAATCTGCGCAATCTGTGGTTTCTGTATCGGCTCTGACTCTTCTTCTGGAACGCTGTCGATTCGAGTTGTTAGCATCTACGGCCAGAACACCGCGACGGTGGCGATGGCCCACATCACGCATGCGATGGTGATCTTGAGCACCGTGCCCCAGAAGCGGCCGATCGCCGCGCCCCTGCCCACCGCGCGGGCCTGTTGCCACGACCTGCCCTTCCACTTCTCGCCCATCACGCTCCCCACGCCCGCGCCCAGGCAGCCGCCGACGATCGTCCCGAGCACCGGAACGGGGATGAAGACCGTCCCGAGCACCGAACCGATCAGCCCCACCGCAATGGCCAGAACAGCCGACCGCCTTGCCCCCCCCGCCTTCGCTGCGCCGCGCGCCCCGGCGATGAACTCGACCACCTCGCCCCCGATGGCAAGGAGCGCCAGGACCACCAGCGTCGTGACCGAAATCGTGTCGTGGATAAAAAATGAAACGCACGCCGTCGCAAGCACGATCAACCACGTCCCCGGCAACTGAAACACCACCAGCCCCACCCCCGCCGCGTTCACGAGGATCAACACCCCCAACGTCACCCACACGCCACCGGTCTGGAGAAAGTCCCACATGGACGCGATTGTAGGGCAATCGGGTCAACCGCCAAGACGCCAATGTCGCCAAGGTCGGAGAGGAGAACTCATTCAGAAACCCTAACAGAATGATCCACGTCGCCATCATGGAAATATCGTGAGCGTCGATACAGAAACCGCAGATTCCGCAGATGGCACAGATTCAAGGCAGGTATTCCCGATCTTCAATCTATATCGATCTGTGAAATCTGCGCAATCTGCGGTTACTGCCCCGCTGCCGATGTGCCTTATGTACCCGTCAAGATTCATTTTGATAGGTGTTCGTGTCTATTTGTTAAGTGTCGTGACCATCACGCTAGATAGAGCTTGAAAACAGGACCCGTAAAAAAATGCACCCCCCTGCATGTCTCCGCGTTTTCTTGGCGTCCTTGGCGTCTTGGCGGTGAATCCCCCACCTTGACGCTGGACCACACCACGGATAAATTGGTTTATTCTCTACGTTAGTCCGCGTGTCCCCGCATCTTATGGGAGTGTTACGATGCACAGGCCCCAACCCCGGCTCTTTGTCCTGGCGGTCGCTTTCGTATCTCTGTTGGCCCCGACGTGGGCGCACGCTCAGGACGCGGGGATGACGCCCCAGCAGGCGTGGATCGACTTCAACCACTACGTGCGCATCGCCCGTCCGGATCAGGCTGACGGCGCCGCAAAATACCTGCTCAACACCGCCGACGCTTCGCTGCTCGAAGCCGTCGAGGGCAGCGGGGAGTACAAAGACTTTGAAGCCAACACGCTCCGCAGGGCGCTGGGTATGGATGCGCTGCGTGACAACGCCAAACTGCTGGCTGAAAAAATCCAGAAGGCACGCATCAGCCGGATGCGCGAGGGCGACCGCATCGCCGCGGATATCAAGCTGCTCTCCCAAGGTGCCCGTCAAAGGGCCGGCGCCGTGGAACGCCTCCGCGCCGCGGGCCAGTTTGCCGCCCCGCTGCTGCTCGAATCGCTGCAGGACAACAGTCGGCAGGACGAGCACCCCTACATCATGGCCGCGATGATTGCCATCGGTCAGCCGCTCGTCTACCCGCTGAGTGAATCGTTCTCCTCGCTCGAGCCCGAGCCGATGCGTAAGGTCGCGCGTGTGCTCTCCGAGATCGGTTACAGCCGGGCGCTGCCCTACATCGCACAGGTGATCCAGTCCGGCAAGGTCGATCCCGCGGTGCTCAGCGTTGTGCAGACCGCCGCCAACCAGCTCTCCTCATCGATGGTGATGGGCGGTGAAGCCGACGCCTCGTCATTGTTCCTCGACATGGCGCAGTCCTTCTACACCAAGGGCACACGGGGCTCGGTCCTCGATGGCACCGACGAAGTGACCGGCCAGGGCATCGTCTGGGAATACTCGGACAAAGCCCGGCAGCTCGTCTCGATCCCCGTGCCCGGCGTGGTCTTTGCCGACGTCCTGGCCATGCGTGCCGCTTCACGCGCCCTGACCATCAACCCGCAACTCGACCCGGCCCTGAGCACCTGGCTCATGGCCAACGTCCGACGGGGCCTGCACCTGCCCGAGGGCGCGGTCGACCCGAGCTACAGCTCCGACCTCAAGAGCCCCGACTTCTACCTCATGGCCGCCGGCCCGCTGCGCCAGCACGACGTGCTCGCCCGTGCCCTGAGCGACAACGACCCGACGCTCGCGCTCTCCGCCATTGCCGCGCTCAACCGCACCGCAGGCCCCGATGCGCTGCTCAACCTCAACGGCGGTTCGCAGCCCCTGCTCGCGGCCCTCGACGATTCCGACAAGCGCGTGCGGTGGAACGCCGCCGAGGCTCTGGTCAACGCCCGACCCACGCAGGTCTTCGACGGCAGCTACCGTGTCGTGCCCGTCCTGGCCGAGGCGCTGCGTCAGGCAGGCAGTCTCCAGGCTCTGGTCATCTCCACCGATGAGCAGACCTCCAACACACTTAGCGCCTCGCTGCGCGACCTGGGCTACAACGCCGACGCCGGCCGATCGCTCGACGACCTTCTCCCCCTCGTCAACAGCCGCGCGGGGACCGACCTGATCGTCTTCGTCGGCAGCGCCCAGGCTGTGGAAGACCTCCACGCACAGGCCCGTGCCAACGCACGGCTCGTGCTCGTCCCGATCATCGCGGTCACCGACGCGGTCGGTTCGATCGAGCTCAACCGCAAGGCCGGCTCGTTCAAACGCCTGATCGTCACCGAGTCCGCCCCCGACCAGCTCCAAGGCCCCGTCGAGTCCGCACAGGCCCTGACCGGTGGCAAACTCACCGACGACGAAGCCCTGAGCTACGCCCTCAAGTCGCTCGAACTGCTGCGTAAGGTCGCCATGGGTCTTTCGTCCGGGGTCTACAACGTCACCGACGCACGCAACGCGCTGCTCGCTGCGATGAACGACAACCGGGGCGACGTCGTCAAGGGCGCCGCGGCTGTGCTGAGCCTCATCAACGACCCCGAGGCGCAGCAGGCCATCACCGCGGTCGGCCTCGACGCCTCCAAGCCCACCGACCTGCGCGTCGCCGTGCTGGGCAGCCTTGCCGAGTCCGCCCGGGCGTTTGGCAACCTGCTCGAACCGACCCAGTCCACCGCCCTGCTCGAACTCGTCAAGTCCTCCGTCGGCGACCTCTCCCTCGCCGCCGCCGGCGCCCACGGCGCTTTGGCCATGCCGACGGCTAACGTCGTGAAGATGGTCGAGTAACAAGCGCGTGATGAGTGAGTGAAAAATCACAGCCACGCATGAACAGGCGTGGTTCGGGTCAACACGGGAGCTCGCCATGCTCAAATGGGCTTTGATCTTCTTCATCGTCGCCATCGTGGCCGGCGTGTTCGGTTTCGGCAACATCTCCGCCGCCGCCACCGACATCGCACGCATCCTCTTCTTCATCTTTATCATCCTCTTTGCCATTTCGCTGGTCACAAGCCTGCTCAAACCACGCCGGAAGTAACCAAGCGGACAGATTCAATATCCATGCAAGCGAGCCGGGGCGTGTCGCCCCGGATGCAATGCAAGCGAGCCGGGGCGTGTCGCCCCGGACCGGCCCGGCACGGGCCGGCTCGCTGATGCGTTGAACACCTCATCGAAAAGAGAAAGGCCGCGCCGGGTTAACCGGCACGGCCTTATCTTTCGGCGGGTGTGACCTGTAAGCCGAGTTCTGTTGCCCGGTGTTTGACTTCCGGGGGCGACCATTTCTCTAGGCCCCCTGTTGCCAGAGGGCTCGAGCGACCTACCCGCCCCCCAGACACCCGGACGAGGTGTGCCCCCGAAAGCGAACTTCCGGGGGCGGGGGGGCTGTTTGGTCTTGCACGCGGTGGGGCTTGCCGTGCCCTGACTGTCACCAGTCAGGCGGTGGTCTCTTACACCACCTTTTCACCCTTACCCCTCGACAAGCTCGGGGCGGTATGTTTTCTGTGGCGCTATCCCTCCCCCCCGGAAGTAGACCCCTATGTCTTTTGCCGAAGGGGAAAACTTCCGGGGGGGGGTGGGCGTTACCCACCACCGTGTCCTGTCGTGCTCGGACTTTCCTCCCCCTTCGGGCGAACCTTCCGGGGGCGGCCGCGCGGTCACACCACGCATAAGCATTATATCGACCATCTGACTGGCGATGATCCGGGGGGGCGTCGCGGGCTTTATGGTAATTTGGTCAATCACCATGCCGACACACGCCCCTGAAATCACGCTCTGGACCGACGCGCCGCGTGCCGGCCTGGCCACGCAGGTCATCGAACTCATGGGTCATGCGGTCCGCCCCCTGGCCGTCGGCGGGCCGCGATCCGCCGAGCTTTCCACGCTTGCCCAGAAACTCGACTGCCCGCACAGCGACGACCTGCGCAAGATGCTCGTCGATCATCCTGCCGCGTTCGTGCTGATGCTCACGATGCAAAACGCCGACCGCGAGGACCTGCGCATGGCCATCGGTGAAGGGGCGATCCTCCTCACCACCGAACCGTTGGCCGGCACGTTCGACGAACTGGCCGTGCTGCGTGGCAAAGCGTCCGCCGGTGCCAACGCCGCCGTGACCGGTCGGATCGTCCGTGTCCCCGACTTCATGCAGGCCCCGGGCTACCTGGCCGCGGCCGACCCCAAGGAAGCGCTGGGCGATATCCAGTCGATCGGTTACTCGGGCTTCGGTCAGTCCAGCGACTGCTCGCTTTACGCTCGCTTGAGTGAAGCCTGGCGCATCGTGTTGCACTTCACGCAAGGCCCCACCGCGATCACCGCCACGCTCACCGGGCCGCAGGCCTCGCCCCCCGAAGCCCTGCGTAACGCCACCGGGCACCTCTGCGCCCTGGCACGCATGCCCGACAACTGTGCCGCCGTCATCCAGGTCAGCGACCGGGCCGGCCGAACCGCGCGTGGCCTGAACATCACCGGATCAGCCGGCCAACTGCGTGTCCACGACCTGGGTTACGCCCTCTACGACCACGGGGGCAGGCTCCTCGACGAACGCACGACCGACACCGCGAAGAGTTCGTCATCTTTTGCAGACCTGATTGCCCACCACTGGCGACGCCTGATCGACCAGCACGCCAGCACCGGCTCGCTCGTCACACAGGAAGCCGACGACGCCGCGGCCCTCTCCTGTTGCATGGCGACCCTGCTCAGCGCCCGCACCCTTCAACCCGAAAGCCCCGACAACCTGCTGCAGATGCACCAGGCGGGGTAAAAAAATGCTGGTCAAATCGCGGTCAATCATGTAAGGTGGGCCGAGTCACCGCACCCCGCCCTCTCGATGGTGCCTGATCCATTGGCTCAGAGTTCACGGGGGATGGGTCACGGGGTCCCGTCACACCCTTCGGAAGCGGTGGTCCTCTTGTTCTCCGACGGCTAACCCTCTCTTTCAAGGAGTCGCAACATGAACATCTCAACGCCCCAACCGTCAGGGATTTTTTCCCGCACGCGCTGCCTGATGTTGCTCACAGCCATGCTGACACTGATCCTGGCCCATCCCTACGCGACAGCAAACGAGGGTTCGGAGCAGGAAAAAGTGACGGTGACGGTCCTGCGTTTTCGGGGGAACACCGTCGGCGTGGACACGGTGGCGTTCAAAAACCTGGGCATGGACAACCCCAGCGTGGCCGTCTATCCCGAGCGTGATCCCGACAAGCAACCGGTGATGACGCCCGAGCTCGAACAGCTCGTGCTGAAACAGGTCAAAGACCTGCCGGTTGAGAATTCCACGAAGATTGTGGTCAAACACAACCTGCCCATCTTCAAGGACCACCCCGACGGCAGCATGGACATCGCCATCCGCAGCAACCTGAAGGGCAAAAGCTACTACCGAGTGGTTTTTGAGCCGGGCGACGGACCGATCGCCCCGGAGTTCGCAGCCCTGTTGACCACCCTGCTGCGCGTCGAGGGCCACCTGGGCCAGGACGAACCGTTGGAAACCGAATGACCTGCTCCCAACCCGATCCAATCAGATTTTCACTTTCACACGCTTGCCGCCGGCCAGGACGCTCTTGCGTTCGGCTTCGACGATGGCCACGCCGATGGCCGCGTCGTGGAGGGTGACGGTCTTGGGTGCTTCGTTGCGTCGCACGCAGTCGAGGAAATACTTGATCTCGTATTCGTAGCCCATGCCGGGGTCGAGGGGGACGGGCTGCGTCTTCTGGCCGGGCTGGGTGAGCAGGAGTTTGTCGGGTCGGGCAAGGTCGAAGTCGAGCGTGGCGTGCTCGAAGTTGACGGTGAAGAGCATCTTGAAGCCAAAGCCTTTGGCCATCGACCAGCCGCCCTCGGCAACGACCAATGGGCCGGTCTTGTCGTTGTAGTGGTAAGCGGTCACCACGTGGTCGGGTTCGCCTGTGACGGTGGTGTAACCGTGAGAGCTGACGGCATCGGGCAGACCGAAGCAGTAGTTGACGAAGTCGGTGTCGTGGATGTGCAGGTCGAGGATCGCCCCGCCACAGAGTTCGCCGTTGGAGTAGAAATCGCCGCCGGGGTGGCCGCCGAGCCGTCGGAATGTTGCGGAGAGGACCTTGCCGTAGCGATGGTCGGTGATGGCTTGTTTGAGGTTGGTCCATCCGGGCCAGAATCGCATGCACTGCGCGGGCATGGCGAGGCTTGGGTAGTGTTCGGTCAGGTCGGCAAGTTTTTTGGCGTCGCGGTAGGTGCGAGCCAGCGGCTTTTCCACGAGCACGTGCTTGCCGGCCCGCATGGCGGCCCTGGCGTAGGCCAGGTGCATCGGCGTGGTGAGGCAGATGTCGACGACCTCGACGTTTTTGTCGCGGATGAGTTTCTTGCCCTCGTCGTATTTTTTGGCGTCCGCCAGGTTGCCGCCGCCCCGGGCCTGGCCGTCGATGTTGCCGGTGGCTTGGGTCCTGCCGTGTAACCGCTCGGCGTCGATGTCCGCCAGCGCGACGACTTGGACGTCGGGCAGCTTGGTGTAAACATCCAGATGGGTCCTGCCCATCATGCCCAGTCCGATGACGCCGACTCGTGTCATGGTTCGAGCTCCTCTAATAGAGTGTAAGACCGCCTGACATGATGACCAACCCTTAGACAACTACGCACAGGGAAATATGTAAGCGTCGAGACAGAAACCACAGATTCCGCAGATGACGCAGATTCGAGGCATAATTCAGGCTGATATTCCCTGACATCAATCTGTATTGATCTGTGAAATCTGCGCAATCTGCGGTTACTTCTCTGCCACCGATACTGCTTGTGTTGCCGGAGTGGTTCATCTGGATAGGCATTGTAAGTCTGCGTTACATGGCGAGGATGTGGTCCATCGCGGCGCTTGTGCGGGCGAGGAGGGCCGGGTCGTGGGGCATCATCTCGGCGACGATTGTCGAGTCGTAACCGATCGCGCGCAGGGCGGACATCACCTCGGGCCAGGGGACCTGGCCGGCAAGAAGATCGCAGAACGAAAACGACCCGGGGGTGTTGAAGACGAGCTGAAAGTCCTTGATGTGGACTCGCTTGATGCGATGAGCGAGGATTTCGATGGTGTGCGGCGGGTGCTGGTGGACGCCCAGGCCGTTGCCCACGTCGAAGTAGACGCCGACGTGCTTGCTCTTGAACTGGTCGATGAAGTGCGCCAACTCGACGGGCGAGTAGAGAAAGCCGTTCCAGACGTTTTCGATGCACAGGTCGACGCCGACGCGATCCGCGGTTTCGAGCAGGCGGTGGACGGCTTCGGCGGCACGGGCCAGCGCGTGGTCGTAACGGACCACGTCTTTGGCGATCGGGCTTTTGACCACACCGGGCACGAAGAGAAGGGCCTTGCACCCCAGCCACGCGGCGCGCTGCAGCGCGGCGGCGTGGGCCTCGATGGCCTGTTGACGGATCGCCCCGTCGTCGCTCACGGGGTTGAGGCCCCAGCTCATTCCGCTGGCAAGCGTTTGGACCACGAGACCGGCGGCGTCGTTCTGTTTTCGGATGGCCTCGCAGTCGGCCTGTGAAGTGGTCGGTGTGATGACCGCCGACTTGCCGATGCACAGTTCGATCCCCGCAAAGCCCGCGTTTTTGGCTTGCGCGATCGCGTCTGGGATCGGGCAGGACTCGCCGCCTTTGACCGACCAGTAGCTGATGCTCTTAATCACCTGCGCGACCTTTCCCGATGGGGGTTTGCCAAGTCAAACGAGTTTATCGAACGTGCGACGCCTTGCCGAGTGGGGCGGATGTGTGCAGAATACGTCACTCGGTCACACCCCCCACACACGGACGCTGCGCATGACTGTCTATGAAACCACGAATGTCGATCAGGTCCGCATGTGGTGCGAAGCCAACGGCTACTGGCCCGGCTGTCTGCCCGGTCAGCCCGACCGCATCCGCATCGGCGGCTCACCCTTCGGCGAACCCGAGGAATTGGAGCTGCTCGACTGGGACGACTGGGGCAAGGCGTTCAACGAGCGCAAGCTCAAGTTCGTCTACGACCCCAACAAGGCGTGGTGCGACCTGCAGAGCCGAAACACTCGCCCGGACTGAAAGCCACCAGCACACGATGCACACCAATAAAAAACCGGCTTGTGGGTCGCACAAGCCGGGGCGTTGATCGTGGATGACTTGAAGCCTTTTCGGGTTACTTCACCGGCGTGAGCGTGAAGTGGCTGATGCTGAACCCCTTGGCCTGGCCGTCCGACCTGCGTGTGAAGCTCAGGACATTCTTGCCTTTGACCAGCTCGACCACCGCGGGCTGGGTCTGGCCCCACATGCCGACCGTGAAGGGCAGCTCGATGTCGATCGGCGGGTTCGCGCCGTTGACGGTGAGCATCAGGTGCTGCTGCCAGCTCGGGGTGACGACCTTGGCCACCAGCGCGTACCTGCCCGCGGCCGGTGCGTCGAGGGTGTATTCAAACGACCCGCCGCCGTTTCGGCTGTAGTGCAGTTGCATGCCCCCCGCGTCGCTGGGCATGAAGATGATCTTGCCCGTGCTCTTGACGGGATCGCTGCACGCGGCGGCGGGGATGGTGATGACGCCGTGGCTGTCCACGGTGATCTTGCGGTCGGCTTCGGAGATGGTTTGGTCGCTCCCGGCTGCGCCGATGTCCGAAGAGTTCGATTCGCCAAGCTCCTCACCGGCGGCGGCAAGGGTCTTGGTGTGCTGGATGATCTCGCGTTGCTTCGAGAGTGACACGCCGTACCAGAAACCCGGCTGGGCTTTTTCGTTGAAGCCAAAGACGGGCTTTTCGCCCTTGACATCGCCGATCCACTGGGCACGCTTGACCTGGATGTAGGCAGCCATGTCCGCACGGGCCTGCGTCGTGGCAAGGAAGTCCAGGTCGTCTTTGTAACGGGTCTTGGTCCAACCGCTGCCCCAGCCGGCCCCGAGGTTCACCACCCACCCATCGGGTGTCCAGTGGACCAGCGCCGCGTGGCCGGATTGCGGACGGGCCGTGGTCGGGATGCCGAAGGCACGGAGGATGAATCGGCCGAAGAACGCCCTCCGACCGCAGACCCCGCCGTTCTTGAGGATGTTCTGGTAGTTCTGCAGATCGGGCTGATCGTATTTGTTGTCATCCGAGCCGTAACGGATCTCGCTGGCCACCGAGCCGACGTACCGCCACTTGTAATCATTGTTGGTGATGTGGTCGGGGCGGTAGTTGCGGAGCATCTCTCGGCCCCACGCCAGGGTTTCGTCCGGCTCGTCTCCGTCCACGACGAAGCGCAGGTCCCACGTGCTCAGGTCCTTGAACGCCGGGTCCAGTTCGCTGTTGAGATAAGCTTTTTCGTATGCGAGGTATCGCTTGACGGGGTCGATGATGGCAGGTGCGTCGACGTCATTCTTCGCATTGCCCTGCTTGATGGGCTGGGCGTGTTCGAGGGCAATGGCCAGCGCCAGGCGCTGCAGCACACCCTCGCCCGCCTTGGGGCTGGCGTGCTGGATCGCGGTATAAATCTCCATCGCCTTGCCGTAGTTCCCCCCCGTCGGGCCGTCGGCCATGACCATCTGTTTCATCAGGTCGTTGTCACTCAGGAGCTTTTCGATCAGTTGCCGCTGCGCTTCACCCTGCTGAGCAAACTCGGAAAAGCCCTGAGGCGTGCCGCCGAAGAGCACCTCGAACTTGATGAGTTTGGTATCGAGGCTGTCGCCGGCCAGGAACGCGTTGAGGCCCAGCGCATCAAACGCCGAGAGCGTGCTGGCCTTGGCCTTGGCCAGGGCGTCTTTGGCTGCGTTGAGTTCCCCGGTGAGTTTGGGTTCGTTTTTTTCAGCCTTATCCAGCGCAGCCTGACGCTCCTTGAGCGCCTCTTCACCGTCGTGCATGCGCTGGGTCTGTTCATCGATCGTCTTCTTTGCCGCCTGGCGCTCGGCGTCGGTCTTGGCCTTCTTCAGGGCGTCCTGCGCCTTGGCAACGTTCTTCTTCGCATCGCCGATCCACCAGTTGGCGTGACCGATCAGGCCACGGGCCTTGTTGATCTCACCAAACGCAGACTGTGCCTGCTCCACGCGCTTCTCAGCGGCTTCCTCCGCCTTGCGCGCCTGGTCGTAAGCGGCGATCTTCTGCGCATCCACCTTCGGAAGGGCTCGTTCGATCTCGGCTTTGAGCTGCGAAAGCATCTGGGCGTACCGGTCGCCCGTGCCGTGAGTTGAGGCCACGCTGTCGGCCTGCGCCGCCATGACGGGCAGAGCGGGACAGAGATTCCAGGCGGCCGCCAGCGCCACCGCACACACGGAGTGAACCCAATACATTCGAAGCTTCATCATCAGCATCCTTCAACGTGGGGGGAGTTGAAACGTGGATAAGCCCATCAGGCCCAACGGGTAACAACCCGTCGCAGCCGCACGGACGGACACCGACATCGGCGTCCGGGCGATCCGATACCTGTAATGTAACGCCCCCGACCCGGTGTTATTGCCAAGAGATGGAAGAGTGTGCGAGACATGGGTTTGTGCGCAGCGGAAAACAACCGCCCAACCCGCGGCGCGTAATGGATTGTTTTATCGATATATTTTGATATCTTAATCTGATGCAACACACCACACGCCCGACGCGCACGGCCCTGCCCCACGAGGCGCTCGAACACGCCGCCGGCGTCCTCAGGGTCATCGCCCACCCGCATCGGCTGCGCATCGTCGAACTGCTCCTGGCTCGCAGGCTCACCGTCGGCCAGCTCGCGCTCAAAATGCGCCTGCCCCACGCCGCGGTCAGCGGGCACCTGAATCTCATGAAGTCCAGAAACCTGCTCGCTTCCCTGCGCAAGGGACGCGAGGTCTACTACCACGTCACCAACCCCCACGCCGGCAGCGTCATCCGATGCATCCGCAGGCACCTGGGCTAACCCACTCCGACCGACACACTTTTCTCCCCAAGGTCTCCCATGAAGACACAACCCTCCCCCCGCATTCTGATCGTCGGCGGCGTGGCCGGCGGCGCCTCGGCAGCCTGCCGCGCCAGACGGATGAACGAACACGCGCACATCGTCCTCTTCGAGAAGGACCGCCACGTCTCCTTTGCCAACTGCGGCCTGCCCTACCACGTCGGCGGCGAGATCGCCGAGCGGGACAGGCTGCTCGTGGCCAAACCCGAACTGCTTGCCAAACGCTTCCGCATCGACGTGCGCACCCGTCACGAGGTCGCCGCCATCGACCGCCATCGAAAGCTCGTCCGGGTGCTCGACCGTGATCGCAACACCGAGTATGAAGAAGCCTACGACAGGCTCATCCTCGCGCCCGGCGCTTCGCCCCTCGTGCCGACGCTGCCCGGCGTGGAAAGCTCAAACGTCCTGACGCTGCGCAACCTCGAAGACACCGACCGCATCCTCGGCACGATCCACGGAAACAAGGTCCAACGGGCGGTCGTCATCGGGGCGGGCTACATCGGCCTGGAGATGGTCGAGCAACTCTCTTGCCTCAACATCCACGTCACGCTCGTCGAGTTGCTGCCGCAGGTTTTGCCGATCTTCGACGCGGAGATGGCACAGCCGATCAAAGAAACGCTGGCAGCCAAAGGCGTCGCGCTGCACCTGGGCGACGCCGTCGAACGGTTCGAGTCTGACAATCTGTTAGCCCACGCCGCTGTTCTTAAGAGTGGCACCCGACTCGACGCGGACCTGTTCATCCTCGGCATCGGGGTCAGACCCAACGTCAAACTCGCACAGGACGCGGGGCTTGCGCTGGGCAAGAGCGGCGGCATCGAAGTGAACCGGGTGATGCAGACCGCCGACGCGGACATCTACGCCGTGGGCGACGCGGCGGAGTACCCCTTCGGCCCGACGGGACAGATGATGCGCATCGCCCTGGCCGGCCCTGCCAACCGGGCCGGCCGCATTGCCGCCGACCACGCCGTGACAGGTCGCGCCGGCTCGATGCCCAGTGTCTTGGGCACCGCCATCGTGCGTGTGTTCGACAAGACCGCCGCGATGACCGGCCTGACACGCAAGCTTGCCCGGAGGCTCGACATCCCGGCGCGCAGCGTCATCGTGATTGCCAACAACCACGCCGGCTATTTCCCGGGTGCCCAGGCCATGACGCTCAAACTCGTCTACGCGCCCGACACCGGCAGGGTCCTCGGCGCACAGGCCGTCGGCGGCGAGGGCGTCGACAAGCGCATCGATGTCATCGCCACCGCGATGGCGTTCGGGGCGACCGTGCGCGACCTGGCAGGGCTGGACCTGGCGTACGCGCCGCCGTTCGGCAGCGCCAAGGACCCCGTCCACATGGCGGCTTTTGCCGCGTGCAACCAGCTCGACGGTTTGGTCAAGACCCTCGACCCCGACGCGGACCTTTCGGGCTATCAGGTCGTGGACGTGCGCTCCCCCGCCGAGGTGGCCAAAGCGCCGCTGGCCGACGCCCCCCACGCCGTGGCCATCCCGATCGACGACCTGCGTGATCGCCTGGGAGAACTGGACCCGAAACGACCGACGGCCGTCTCGTGTGCCTCGGGCCTGCGGAGTTATGTGGCGGCGCGCATCCTGATGCAGAACGGTTTTGTCGATGTCTACAACCTCACGGGCGCAGCGACGCTCCGCGCCCGCGCGGTGGCGGCTCGGTTAACGTAAGCCGATGCGATCGGTCTTGTCGGTTGTGATCGCACCCTAGCGCAGTCCGTCAGTCACTTCACGCCTGTGGAGTCGGGCGGGCTGATCGCCGATAAACTAGGCAAGGGTTCAATCGCCTCCGCGAACGATCACCCCGACACTCCACACCCACCCGATGAGACCCGCCATGGCCAAGTGGAACCGATATCTCGAAGTGCCCGCAGGCCCCGAAGTGCCGGGCGTGGTCAATGTCATCGTCGAGATCCCCAAGGGCAGACGCAGCAAGTTCGAGGTCGACAAAGCCATCGGGCTGATCCGGCTGGACCGATATCTCTACTCCTCGCTCCACTACCCCGGGGACTACGGCTTCATCCCGCAGACGCTCGCGGAAGACGGCGACCCGCTCGATATCCTCGTGATGGTCAACGAGCCGACCTTCTCCGGTTGCCTCATCGAGGCCCGACCGATCGGCTTATTCAAGATGACCGACCGCGGTGTGAACGACTACAAGGTCCTGGCAGTGCCCAACTCCGACCCGATCTTCAAGGAACACAACGACCTTTGGCGCGTGCCGCCCCACTACCTCAAGGAGGTCGAACACTTCTTTGCGACGTACAAAGAATTGGAAAACCCCGACGGTGATGAGATCGTCAAAACCCTGGGCTGGGAGTCGGCGGACAAGGCACGGGAAGAGGTGCTGGCCTCGATCAAACGCTACACCACGGCCCACGCCGCGGCGGGAAAAACCCAAGCCGTGAAGAAAAAGCCACGCACATCCAGGGCCGGCAAAAAGAAAAGCCCACGCAAACGCGGTTGAGACGGGGGCTGTCCGACGGGGGCTATTTCATCAGGGGTCATCACAACAGTTCAGCGATCACCGCGTCGGCCACGAACAGGCCTTGACGGGTGAGGCGCAGGTGCGTCGCGTTGCGCTCGAGCATCCCGATCTCGACGAGGTCGTCGATGCGCCTGCGACGTTGGTCCTTTGCGTGAAGCAGTGAATCCAGCCAAGCCAGCGGCGCACCCTCGATCAGCCGGAGGCGGAGCATGAGCTGTTCACCCGCGCTGCGTGCGGGGTCGAGCTGTTCTTCATCCACGACGGGGGGTTGCCCCTCGCCCGCAAGGTACCGCCCGAGATGCGCTTCGTTTTTCCACCGTCGCCCGTCGATGTGGCTGGCACCCGATGGCCCGACCGCAAGGAAGTTGGCGTTGGTCCAGTAGAGCATGTTGTGGGCACAACGCCGACCCGGCCGCGCGAAGTTGCTCACCTCGTAGTGCCCGTAACCCTCGCCCGTCAAACGCTCGATGACATATTCGTACATCTCCCGTTCGAGCGTCTCGTCCACGCTGTGGATCAGCCCCATCTTGCGCTTCTGGGTCAGCGGGGTGTTCGGCTCGAAGATGAGCGAGTAACAACTCAGATGCTCGGGCTTGAGCGCTAGCGCGCGATCGAGGTCGTGGACAAGCTGCGCCTTGGACTGACCCGGCACCGCGAAGATCAGGTCGAGGTTCAGATTCCCGATCCCCGCATCACGGCAGGTCTTCACCGCGCGCTCGACATTCCGGGGGTCGTGCCAGCGCTCGAGCGTCTTGAGTAAACCCGTGTCGAAACTCTGCGCCCCGATGCTCACGCGGTTGACCCCGCCGTCGACAAGCTTGCGCATCAGGTCTTCGTTCACCGTCTCCGGGTTGGCCTCGACGGTGAACTCAACTCCCTGCGCACGGGGATCGATCAACCCAAGCCTGTGCAACACGTCCAGCAACCTCCCCCACTGCCCAATCTCCAATAGCGTCGGCGTCCCGCCCCCGACGAAGAGGGTTTCGATCTCCAGCGCATAGCGCCCGTGCTGGTGCTCAAGTTCACCGACCAGGCGGTCGATGAACGCCCTTTGCTTGTCCGCGTCCTCAGACGGGTCGTTGACCAGGCTGTAGAAATCGCAGTAGTGGCACTTGTGAAAACAAAACGGCACGTGCAGATACAGGCCACGGACCGCCGGCCCGGACGGCGGATCAGCCGACCGAGGACCGGTTTGTCTTGCGGGAATGGGGGGGTTAGACTGTGTTTTCAAGATCGATTTTTGCCTGGTGGGCAGAGTGTGTGATGAACGTCAATCTGGTCATGTTCAAGTCGGACGGTTCGAGGCGGGATTTTGTGGTCAACAAAGATCGCACCCTGCTCGGGCGGACCAATAACTGCGACCTGCGCATCCCCCTTTCGAGCGTCAGCCGACAGCACTGCGAAATCCGTCTCGACACCGCGGGTCACCAGCTCACCGCCAAGGACCTGGGCTCGAGCAACGGCACGTTCCTCAACGGCAGCCGAATCCAGGAAGCCATCCTGAACGCCGGCGACGAGATCCAGGTCGGCCCCGTCAAGTTTACCGTGGTCATCGACGGTCAGCCCGCCCAGATCACCCCGCCCAAGACCAGTGCCGTGGAAGCCGCCAAGCGCGAGTCCATGGCCGGCAAAACCGGCGCCGCGTCCGGTGCCCCCGCTCAACCCGAGACCATCGCCGACAACCTCGACGACCACGAACCCATGACCGTCGAAGACGAACACTACACCCCCACCGTCGACCTCGACGACCCGATCGCCGCCCTCGAACAGATGGCCGGCGGAAAAGACCCCAGCCCGCATCAGGCCCTCGACAAACTCCCCTCGCTCGATGACGACGACGACCTGCCTCTCCTGGCAGAAGACGACGAAGCCCTCGAACTGCCCATGCTCAACGAAGACGAAGACGACCCCCGGAAGTAAAACCCCCGGAAGTAAAATCCCCGGAAGCAAAACCCCCGGAAGAAATCTCAATACAGTCCACTTTCACGCCCTTTGTCGACGAGGGTTTTGACCGTGCGCCGATCCACACCGAGCTTTTTGGCCGCGGCGAGGTAAGACCCGCTGTCGCGGTGGACCAGACGGACGTACCGTGTGTTTAATGCCTCAAGGCTCAGCGCACGCGACCGCACGTCCTCTGCCAGGCGCGACACTTCATCGCCGGCGGAGGGTTGTTCGATGGGCGAGTACGTCTTGCGGATCACCACCTGTCGGACGCACTGCTCAAGCTCGCGCACGTTGCCCGGCCATGCGTAGTCCAGGCCCAGGTCTTTTTCGATGCACGCCATGACATCGCCCGTCACCGTGTCGGCCTCGTCACCAAGGAGCCGACGCGCCAGGAACCGCACAAACCGTTCGAGTTCGACGGGGTGGCCCCCGATCTGTTCGGTCAGGCTCGGTGTGCGGATCGTGTCGGCACAGAGACGGTAATAGAGGTCCGCACGGAATCGGCCTTGTGCGATCAGGACTGAGAGGTCCCGGTTGGTGGCGGCGATGGCTTTGCCCTCGAAGCGCTTGTCGCGGTTGTCGCCGATGGATTGAAAGATGCGCGTCTGGAGCACGCGCAGGAGTTTGACCTGGATCGCAGGCTCGAGGTCGCCGACCTCGTCAAGAAAAACCGACCCCCACTTCGGGCAGGCGGCCAGATACCCGTCGCGGTCCGAGACAGCCCCGGTGAACGAGCCGCGCTTGTGGCCGAACAGCTCGGACTCGATAAGCGTGGGCGAGAGGGCCGAGAGATTGAGCAACGCAAACGAACCCTCCATGTCGCCGAGGAACCGCCCCGAAGCCGCGTCGAAGGGGATGTAGCGTGACCGCCCGACCGCCTGCGCGACAAGTTCCTTGCCCGTGCCCGACGGGCCGACGACGAGCGTGGTGATGTCGCCCATCGTTTTGTGGAGCACGCGCACGTAGCGGCGCAGGTCGTGTGAAAAGATCGATTGCCAGATGTCCGCGCGCAGACGGACGGAGGCCCGCGAGCGACCGATGATGAACGAAAAGACGTGGTGGAACGCCCGGCGGAGTTGATAGAAACACGCCAGCACGTGCGCGAGTCCGCCGTGGTGGGCAAGCCCCTCTTCACCGTTGGGCCAGGTGCGTGCGACCTCCGCCCTGGCCTTGCGGAAGATCGTGCCGGCCTTGCGCGAGCGCGTGGAGGGTTCGCTTTCGATCAGGGCCTGGATATCGTCGGAGACCGTCTCGTAAAGATGGTAGAGCGCCAGGTCGTCGAAGAGTTCGCGCTCCGCATCGGGGATGGTCGGCTTGTCCCGCAGCGAGTCCGCAAGGCGGTGGACCATCGGGTGCAGGACCTCGCGCACGAGCGTGACGTTGGTCGCGGCCTCGGTTGCCGGGCTACGCGTGTCCAGGCTCCAACTCTCGCCGGCCTCGACGAAACGCTCGCCCAGCACCTGCCTTTCATATTGCCTGCGTTCGGGGAGAAACGGATTGCAGAACGCCAGCGCGACGATGGACCGCGCCAGGGCCAGTTCGGCGTCGCTTGCAAAGAGGCCCGCGGATGTTTTTTTGTTGGACATAATATGGATATTAATTATACATTTTATGTACTCTAAATAAAAGACCGTTTACCCCGCCCTCACCGGCCAACAACGGCATCTACCTGCTGCGACACGCCTTACGAAACACCCCGCCGGTGGCACAGGGCTTGTTTTAGTCATGGCGGACGCCCATGAAAGGCCCCGCCATGACCGCACCGCAACTCAACCTCATCGCCGCGTGGGTGGGCATCGCGCTGGGCATGGCCAGCGGCGCGGTGATCGGACTGAAGTTCCACGATGAAAACTTCCTCGGCGGCTTTGCGGGTTGGCGTCGCAGGCTCATTCGGCTGGGGCACATCTCCTTCTTCGGGCTGGCGTTTGTCAATCTCGCTTTCGCGTTGACGTTCCAAAACGCGGGCAACACATCTGAACTCTGGACGCCCGCGTGGTGCCTCGTGCTCGGTGCCGTGGCGATGCCCAGCGTCTGTTTTGCCAGCGCCTTCTTTAAGCCGGCCCGTCAGGTGTTCTTTGTCCCCGTGGGTCTGTTGCTCACGGGCGTGGTCTGGTCCGTGGTGTTGCAGTTGCGTGCTGTGGGCCTTTAACGATTCAGGAGTGACTGTCCATGAAGATCGTATTGGTGGCCATGAGTGGTGTGCGTGCGCGGGACCCGGAGTTGCTCAAACTCGGCCTGACCCTGCCGGGCTTTGTCGAGCGCAGCAAGACCATCGCGTCGCTGCCGAGTCTGGGGTTGCTCACGCTTGCGGGCATGACGCCCAGCGAACACGAGGTGGAATACATCGAGGTCGATGACTTACCCGAGCCCTTACCGGTGGGACTGCTTGATGCCGACCTCGTGGCCATCTCGACGTTCAGCGCCCAGTCGCTCGAAGCCTACGCGCTGGCCAAACGGCTTGTCGAACGTGGGCAACAGGTGGTCATGGGCGGCCTGCACGTCACGACGCTCCCCCACGAACCGCACACCGTCGGCGCGTCGAGCGTCGTGGGCGAGGGCGAGAGCGTCTGGCTCGATATCCTGCATGACGCCGATCTCGGGGCGCTCAAACCGATCTACGATGCAAGGGGCAAACCCTTCGACATCCGCCACGCCCCCCTGCCGCGCTTCGAGCTGCTCGACATGGAGCGTTACAACCGCATCACGATCCAGACCAGCCGGGGCTGCCCGTGGAAGTGCGCGTTCTGTGCCAGTTCGATCCTGCTCACGCCGCACTACAAGCAAAAGCCCATCGACCGCGTGCTGGCCGAGGTGGACAAGGTCTGCTCGCTGTGGAAACGGCCGTTCATCGAGTTTGCCGACGACAACAGTTTTGTGAACCGGGCGTACTGGCTCAAACTCCTGCCCGAGTTGGCCAAGCGCCACATCCGTTGGTTCACCGAGACCGACATCTCCTTTGCCGATGATGATGAACTCATCGCCCTGGCTGCGCAAGCCGGCTGCGCCGAGGTGCTCATCGGTTTTGAAAGCCCGACGCAATCGAGCCTCGACGGACTCGAACTCCACCGCAACTGGAAACACACCCGCTGGCCGATGTACCACGACGCGATCCAGCGCATTCAGTCGCACGGCATACGGGTCAACGCCTGCTTTGTGCTCGGCCTCGACGGGCAGACGACGCGCGCCTTCGATGACGTGCGCGACTTTGTCGAACAGGCCCAACCCTTCGACGTGCAGGTGACGTACATGACCCCCTTCCCCGGCACGCCTCTGTATGAAAAACTCAAAGCACAACACCGCCTCACCCACGACGGCCAGTGGGACCGCTGCACGCTCTTCGACATCAACTACCAGCCCGACCCGATGAGCGTCGAAGAACTGCGCCGCGGATTTTTCGGTCTCGTCACACGCCTCTACAACGACAGCGCCACGCACGAGAGGCGACAGGGCTTCACGGAGCAATACCGGCGCGGGCCGCGAACGCCAGCGCGGGAACGCGAGGTCGTTGCGTTGCCCGTGTTGACCTGACCCCTCACCTGTTTGGGAGTGAAGCGAAATGCCGGATATTGCAGGCTGTTGTAGGTCGATCTTGAAGAGCCACTTGAAAATCGCCTTGGTCGTCAGCGCTGGGATAGCTTTGATCACCCTCGCGGTGTCTGTGTCGGCCCTGTCCGGAGTGCATCGCTTGCCGGTGATCGAGTACCTATTGTGGCCCGGCGCAATGATCGCCTGGATGTGGGGCGGCGACAATTACCGGGATGGGAAGGAGTTCATGTTTTACACCGCGGCGATCGGTGTGCCGTTCAACGCCGTGTTGAGTTTCATCTTTGGTATGGCGATATCCTGGGTTGCGTTATGGCTTCGTGGACCATGGGAGACGAAAGCCTGATCCGCACGTTAATCCACGTCTTGCACATGGCGGCCATCGCGGCCACGCCATGTGGCACCCGGCACGGGTTAAGGCGAGGTCCAGATGTCGCCTTGCCGGCGTTGTCGGTCGAGCACGAATCCGCGGCGTGATCGGATAGACTGTGAATATACGATTGACATCTCTTGATCAGTTCACGAATGGATCAACTCACTACTTAGGAGATATCACTACTGTCCCAACATTACTCGAACAGCGACAACTGGTTAGCGAATGGGTCGGTCTTGGTATTTTCGTTTTGTCTCGAAAACGCCTGTAAAAGCGGGGTTTTTTCGAAAAGCGAGACGCTTAAAACCTGGAGGATTG
>WGMF01000026.1 GCA_016125215.1 Phycisphaera sp. | reverse complement strand
GTACATGAGCCTCTCCTGACATTGAGGAAAGGCTCCATGATGGGATCGAATTGAAGTCGATGCAGGTCATGATTCGTTGCAGATCGCGCGGTTGATTGAAGTTAGAATGATTCTTGCATCAAACGTTGGGACAGTAGTGACTGCGGCTAAAGAAATCCAGCGTAAGACAAGCCCCCCTGCCACCCGGATCGCCACGTTGGGAAGACCTGCTTGAGTGGACATGGGAACAGGTGAACGCTGAAGCGCAGAGGAACACCCCGGGATTCCGAACGATCCGCAAACTCCTTAGCGATACCCGGTTTGATCGATGAAAACGCGCACCGACAACCTCTACACGCTCTTGGACAGGCTGCGTCAGGCCAAGATCCACTACCGCGTCCGCAACGACCGCGAGGGCGCGGTGTCGGTGGATGTGGTCGTTCCCGGTGAACGCTGGGAGATCGATGTCCTCGCGGACGGTTCGGTCGAGGTCGAGGTCTTCAAGAGCGATGGGTCGTTGTTCGATCAAGCCAAACTCAACGATCTTTTTGATCGGTTTACCGACTGAGTACACCGCGATGAACGTTCCCCATCAGCTCAGATCGATTTCACCAGAGGGGCGATACCGTCTGCGGGTTCGTTTCACTGACGGACATGCCGGTGTGGTGGATGTCTCCGACCTTACGGGTCAAGGCGTGTTTGCCGCTTGGGATCGGGAGGGTGTATTTGAGCACGTGACCGTCGGTGAAGCGGGCGAGGCGCTTTGGGATTGTGGCGTCGACCTTTGCGCCGATTCGCTTTACCTGCGTTAGACCGGAAAGAACAAAAGTAACATCTTTCAGACTCTTGGAAATTTTTAGTTGTCATAAACCAATAAACACATTAATGAGCCGTGCAAAAATATCGAGAAACTTTGCGAGGTCATGGGCATCCTATTTTCAAACGCGACGGCTTCAGATGCCGCTATTGTGGGTTTGACGGGAGTGACTTTCTTTCATGGCAGCAGCTAACTTTGGATCATGTGGTTCCACGCAGCGCTTCCGGCACAAACGAAGCCTCAAACTTAGTTACATGCTGTAGTTCATGTAACTCAATCACCAGCCGTATTGTTTTTCAAGAAAAACCAGATTTTGATAACGCATTTGCCGCCAAAATGAAGAAAATTAATAAACGACACAATGACTGCCGCCTGTTTTGGGAATCCGAGGTTTTTCCAGAAACTCAGAAAGGCTGAGTTCGCAGAATAGGTCAGTCCAAGATCAATCAAGAAAGTCAGAGCTCTACTTCAACATGGTCACCACCCGCACAATCCAATACCGCGACGCCCTCAACGAAGCCATGTGTGAAGAGATGCAGCGCGACCAGCGCGTCTTCCTCATGGGCGAAGAGGTCGCTTACTACAACGGCGCTTACAAGGTCTCGCAGGGTATGCTCGAACGCTTCGGCCCCGGACGCATCATCGACACGCCCATCAGCGAGACAGGCTTCTCCGGCCTGGGCATCGGCGCTGCGATGTACGGCCTGCGCCCGATCATCGAGTTCATGAGCTGGTCGTTCTGTCTCGTCGCGGCTGACCAGATCATCAACAACGCGCCCAAGATGCTCTACATGTCCGGCGGACAGTTCGGCTGCCCCATCGTCTTCCGTGGCAACAACGGGGCCGGCGGTCAGCTCGGGTCGACCCACTCGTGGAGCGTCGAGGCCATGTTCAGCTCGGTGCCGGGTCTGAAGATGGCCATCCCCTCCACACCGCGCGACGCCAAGGGCCTGCTCAAGACCGCCATCCGCGATGACGACCCCGTCTTCTTCCTCGAATCCGAACGCATGCTCGGCATGGGCGCACGCGGAGACAAAGACTTCTCGCACTACCTGGCCAACCGGTGGGCACCCCCGGAAGGCGATGAAGAATTTCTGTTGCCCTTCGGTCAGGCCCACGTGGTCAAGCCGGGTAAGGACTGCACCGTGGTGGCCATCGGTCGCACGCTGCACTTTGCCCTCGAAGCCGCGGAAGAATTGGCCAAGGAGGGCATCGATTGTGAAGTGATCGACCCACGCACCATCCGCCCGCTCGACATCGACACGATCACCCAGAGCGTCCGCAAGACCAACTACTGTGTGGTCGTCGATCAGACCTGGCCCTTCTCTTCGATTGCCTCAGAGATCGGCTCGCAGGTCCACGAACGCTGCTTCGATGACCTGGACAACCACGTCTACCGCGTCAACAACGACGACGTGCCCGCGCCGTACAACCGAGCGCTGGAACAGGAGATGCTCCCCCACGCACGCAAGATCGCCGAGGCCGTCCGGGCAGCGACCTACAACGCCTGAACTCACAGGCTTGCCACGTCTTGCACGATTGATCCTTGTCACGACTTGGCCCATGCACGCAATGCCCCATAGACTATCGCTGCGTGGCGAAATCCCCCTGCATCCTCTTCACCGCTTTCGAGCCCAGCGGCGACGCCCTGGCCGCCCCGGTCATCGCTGAACTCAAACGCAGACGCCCCCAACTGCGCATCGCGGCGCTGGGTGGGCCGAAGATGAAGGAGGCCGGCGCCGAGATCATCGAAGAGACCACGCGACACGCCGTCATGCTCGTCGGGGCGGTGGCACAGGCCTGGTCGCACCACCAGCGTGTTAAACGCCTGACCGCATGGCTCAGGCAAAACCCAATCCTCGCGCTGGTCCCCACCGACAGCCCGGCGGCCAACTGGGGCATCTGCGAAGCGGTGCGAAGAACACAGCCCGGCGCGGCCATCGTCCACCTCGCGGCCCCGCAACTCTGGGCGTGGGGGACGTGGCGCATCAAAAAAATGCGAAAGCTCAGCGACCACGCCCTGGCGCTGTTGCCCTTCGAGCAACCCTGGTTCTCACAGCGCGGCGTCCCCGCCACCTTCGTCGGCCACCCCGTCTTCAACAGGCCCCCTTCAGCCCCGGAGGAATGCGATCTCTCCGACCTGCCGAGCGGGGGTCCCAAACTCGCCCTCCTGCCCGGGTCACGCAAGAGCGAGATCAAACAGAACTGGCCCACCATGTACCGCGCTTTCGTGCGCCTGCGCGAGCGTCACCCGAATCTTCAGGGCCTCATCGCCGCGGCCCACGACGACGCGGCCAAGCTCGTGACGAAGATCACCTGTGCGATGGCCCGGAGTGACAGTCTGCCCGAGGGTCTTAGCATGGTCACGCACCAGGCCGACCGCGTCATGGCGTGGTCTGACATCGTGCTCGCGGTCTCGGGCACAGCCACGCTCCAGGTCGTCTCACACAAGAAGCCGATCGTCGTGCTCTACAACACCCACTACCTCTCGTGGAAGCTCGTCGGCCAGTTCGTCATCAAGACGCGGACCTTTACGCTGCCCAACCTCATTGCCCAGACCTCGCTTGCCCACGCCGACGCTGCGCTCTTTGCCGCCGACCCCAGACGCAGGCACATCGTGCCCGAGTTCGTCCCCCACTTCGGCGCGGTCGACCCGATCGTGGAAGCGGTCGACCGACTGGTCACGGACGACCAGAGCCGACAACGGCAGGTGCGCGCCATGCGGTTGATCGGCGAGCTGTTTGCCCAGACCTCTTTTGCATCCACCGCGGCAAGCAAGATCATCGAACTGGCCGAGCGCCGGGCGTGATGCCCAACATTTGAGATTCAGCCCGGCGCCTTCCGCATCAAACCGCAGGATTTTCCCATGAAAAAAGGCGCCCCTTTGGGGACGCCCTTTAAGATCGCTCCGTGGCTGGCTAGGTTCGTCTTGGCGAGTCTGTCTGGTAATTCGGAGCGACAGGCCCGCGGGTGTTTCGAATCGGAACGGGAGAAGATGGGCTTCCTTGCCCACGATCGATACATGTCGAATCAACGAAACAAACGAATCTCGATCAAACTTACTTCTTCTTCTTCGCGGCCTTCTTGGTGGCCTTCTTCTTAGCAGCCTTCTTCTTCTTAGCCATAGCGACCTTCCTTTCACCAGCTCAACGCCAGCGGAGCTTCAAGAGAATGTAACCAACTCATCCATCGCGTGTCAACAGATTTTTGACATTCACCAATAATTTTTTTATCGGCTGATCCCCGATCACACCTTGAGCTTTCTTCAAACCCGGCGCTCAATCGTCCACATCACGACCGCTCGAACGCTTGCGCTTGACCTCGCCACGCTTCTTCTTGTCATCGATGCGACGCTCTTTCGAGGCGCGTGTCGGACGTGTCTTCTTCCTCACGCGCGGCCGACGCATCGAGGCAATCAACATCTCACGCAAGCGCTCGACGCACGATGCGCGGTTGCTCATCGGCGAGCGCGACTCCTGCGACGTGATGACCAGCTCCCCCTTGTCGTTGATCGACCCCCGGAAGTTCAGTCGCACACGATCGAGCGCTCCGTCATCAAGCACCACGCCCAACGCCTCCACCCTCACACGCAGCGTCGCCTTGGTCGAGAGCTTGTTGACATTCTGCCCCCCCGGCCCGGAGCTGCGGCTCATGACAAAACGCACCGCCGACCACGGTAAATGCCGTGCCCCTATGGGGATACCCTCGGGCGAACTCGTCGGGTCAATGGGCATGATGGCAGTGAGTGGTGAGCAGTAGTCGGGCGGCTGGCTTGGGCACTTGAGTGCCCATGGAGTGACTGGTGGCTGGTTGGATCGTATCAGGCCCGATGACGCTGACATCAGACATCAAAAATCAGACTTCAGACGTGTCCCACCCCTAGTCCCTCAAAATCACGACGTCCGCGGCGTCGAAAGCCACACGCAGCGAGTCCGTGTCGCCATTGAGCGATTGCGGGTGCAGCTCGAAAGCCTTGAGCGTGACGTGTTCACCCACCGCGAGGGTGTGTTGCGAGACTTCGCCGAGGTAGACCACATCCTTTCGCTGCACGTCGAGGGTGTTGACGAGGGCGGTGCTGTCCTGCGGGCCCACGCTCCGGGTGTGGACGAGCCGAATCGCCTCCGGGCGGATGGAACAAGTCACGTTGCCCGTCGAGGGCAGGTCGCCGGGGTAAGCGGTCGAAACCAGGCGACCCGCCGGCGTCTCAAGCACCACACGGTCGCGTTCACGTGCCACGACCTCGCCGGGGACAAAATTAGTCTCACCGAGGAAGTCCGCCACGAAACGGTTAGCGGGCCTGTCGTATAGCTCACGTGGCTTGCCCACCTGCACGACCTTGCCGTCACGCAGGACCGCAATCCCGTCCGCCATCGACAGCGCCTCTTTCTGGTCGTGCGTGACATACAACGCGGTGATGTTGGCCTCGTTGCAGATGCGCTTGATCTCGCTGCGCATCTCGAGTCGCAACTTCGCGTCGAGATTGGACAGCGGTTCGTCGAGCAGTAAAACCGTCGGCTCGATCACCAGCGCCCGCGCCAAGGCGACGCGCTGCTGCTGCCCGCCGGAGAGTTCGTTGGGCTTGCGCTGCGCATAGGGCGTCATCCGCACCGACGCCAGCGCCGACTCGACGCGCTTGTCACGCTCCTTGGCTTCGACCTTGCGGACCTCCAGCCCGAACGCCACGTTCTGTGCCACCGTCATGTGGGGCCAGAGGGCGTAACCCTGGAACACCATCCCGCAGTTTCGCTTGTTGGCGGGCACACGCGTCACGTCGAGCTTGCCAAAGTGGATCGTCCCGCCCGTCGGTTCGCTGAATCCTGCCAGCATCCGAAGCAGCGTAGTCTTCCCGCAGCCCGATGGCCCCAGCAGAAAAAACAGGTGCCCCGCGTTGATCTGCAGGTCGATCCCAGCCACCGCCACCGTCTGGCCAAACTGCTTGCGGACGTTGTGCAAAGTGATCGGCGTGCTCATGACTGGATCAGAATACCACAGCACCCCGGAGGTTGAGCAAACCCCATTCAACACAAACCGGGCATTGTCGCCTTGTCAGACTGGGCGTTAAGATCATGTCACGCATCTCCAAGCCACGGCTCTGGACCCTTTCCCCGGTGCCCCCATGCAAGAACCTCAGAAAAAAAACTGGTGGAGACGCAACGGGTTCTGGGTCGTGCCCACCGCGATCCTTGTCCCCGTCGCGGGCTGCGTCGGGTTTGTCTGGCTGTTGCTGTCGCTGATCTTCGGCATCATCAAGTCATCCGACGCTTACACCCACTCCCTTGCCGCCGCCCAGGCCGACGCCCGTGTCCAACAGGCGATCGGCTCACCCATCCACGCGGGCATGTTTGTCACCGGCAACATCAACGTCAACGGCTCGTCAGGCAACGCGGATATTTCTTACACCGTCACCGGCCCGAACGGCCAAGGCACCCTCTACGTCACCGCCTACAAAGCCGTGGGACAGTGGACGTTCACCTCGCTCGTCTTTATGGACAGCAAGACCGGCCAGCGCATCGACCTGCTCACGTCGCCATAAGGATGACGACCCGCGCAATCTTCGTAGCGTGTTGTGTGATGATTGACGCTGGTAAAATCGTCGTATCCCGCCGTATCGTACGCCGGTGATAACCCGCCTCTTACTCAAACACCCAAACGATGACACAAGCCCCCACCCTCCCGCCGGTCGGCACGGCCCGCCCCTCGACACCGGCTCGTCTTGGCACGCAACGCCTGTTCTACCCGGTCTGCGCCGTGGCCTGTCTGTTCATCGCGCTCTACGGTTTCAAGGACTTTTTCCTCCACGGCCAAGCCTACCCGCGACACCCACTCAACCCCGCGATCCGCGTGCTGCTCATCATTCACGGCCTGGCCATGACTCTCTGGGTGCTGCTGCTGATTGCACAGCCGACGATCATCACCATGGGCAAACGCAAACTCCACATGGCCGTGGGCCGATACGGAGCGGCGCTTGCGGCAATCATCGTGGTCCTGGGCTACATGACCGCTATCGGTGCCGCCCGTAACAACCCGCCCGAACTGGCGATCTTCGGCATGCTCCCCCCGCGCTTCATCCACGTCCCCCTCACCGCCATCACGCTCTTTGCCGTCCTGGTCGCCGTCGCCGTCTGGCAACGCAAGAACCCGCCCGTCCACCGCGCCATGATGCTCATGGCCACCGTCAACGCCCTCTCCGCGGCGCTCGGACGCTTCACCTGGATCAACACCCACCTCGGCGACTCGTGGTGGGCCCAACAGCTCGGCCCGATGCACGCCTCCGTCTCATTGGGCCTGATCTTCTTCGCACTGGCCTGCCTGGTGTATCGCCGCTTCGAGAAATGGCTCGCCCTGGGCGTGGCGATCCTGGCTGTCACCTACATCGCGATGCTCCACTTCTCCGCTACGCCGGCGTGGGAGAGCTTTGCAAAGATGCTGATCGGGTGACTTTATCCATAGCGTAGTGCGTGATCGATTACGGGGTGCCACTGGCGGCTTGCCCGCCAGTGTGTGAGACACACGTTTGATGGTGACTCAATGTGAAGTGTGGGGACCGGCGATACCATTGCCGGCTTTATGGATGAGGAGACGGGCC
Organism: Phycisphaera sp.; assembly: GCA_016125215.1. Lineage (GTDB taxonomy): Bacteria > Planctomycetota > Phycisphaerae > Phycisphaerales > Phycisphaeraceae > RI-382. Next base: position 107,388 of record WGMF01000026.1, on the reverse strand, counting down.
GATCAAAATTGATGTCAATCCTGCAGCGCGTGCTTGATCGCCAGTTCCGCTAAGCGCACGGTGGCTTTGTCCATCGCGTCGAGGGCGTGGTGGAAGGGTTCGGGGTCGGGCTTGGGTTGTTTCAAGAAGTCTTCGACGAGCGCGACGTGGTGGGTAATGGTTTGGCTCTGAGCCTCGTCGAGTTCGTGGCCGACCTTGGCGAGTTGGCGCTGGATCTGGCGGATGTCGAGGCGGGCCTGGTTGCGCAGGTCGATCAGGCGGTGGGCGGTCATGTCCTCTTTGGCGTGTTCGTAACTCCTGGCTTCGAGGTCGGCGACTTCCTGGCGGGTCAGGCCGTGGTTGGGGACGACTTGAATATGGGCAGTGATTTCGCTGCGCTTCTCGATGGCGGAGACGGTGAGGACGCCATTGGCATCGACGAGGAAGGTGACTTCGATCTTGGGCAACCCGGCGGGCATCGGGGGGATGCCGCGCAGCTCGAACGTGCCCAGCGATCGGCAGTGCTCGACAAGTTCGCGTTCGCCCTGCAGGACGTGGAGCTTGACGTTGGTCTGCCCGTCGGCGTAGGTGGTGAACTGCTCGGTCGCACGGGCGGGGATGGTCGTGTTGGCAACGATGAGCTTGGCCACCGCGCCGCCCATCGTCTCGATGCCCAGCGAAAGCGGGATCACGTCGAGTAACAACATGTCGGACCGCAGGCCCATGAGGATCGACGCCTGTACCGAAGCCCCGAGGGCGACGACCTCGTCGGGGTTCAGCGCGGTGTAGGGTTCGGTCTGGAAGAACGCTTTCACACGTCCACGCACGAGCGGGATGCGTGTCGAGCCGCCGACCATAACCACGCGCTCGACCCCCGGAAGTTTCCCGTCGGTCGCCAAGCCGGCGGCGTCGATTGCTTGTGCGCAACACGCGATCGCCCGATCGACCCACGGCGTAATCATTTTCTCGAACTCGCTGCGCGTAAGCGTGCCCCGAAAGGTTCGCCCTTCACCGAGATCAATCTCAATATCAGCGCTTTGCTCGGTGGAGAGTCGAATCTTCATCGCCTCGGCAAAGTTGCGCAGGGCCTGTCGGGTCGAGGGTGGGAAGTTGGGTTCGATGTGAAACTGCTCGGCAATCCTGCGCTGAAGGTATTCAACAATGAGTCGGTCCACGTCGTCGCCGCCCAGGTGCGTGTCGCCCGATGTCGCCAGTACCTGGTCCACCATGCCGGTGTCGGTTTTTTCAAGACGGAGGATCGAGACATCGAACGTGCCGCCGCCGAGGTCGAAGACCGCGATGGTATGTCCCCCGCCCCCGGAAGCGTTCCCCATAACGCCGGCGATGGCATCGCCGGTCTGCGAGTTTTCGCTGCACGCTTTGGGGTTGAACTTGGTGCTCAGCGACACCGAGCCATCACGGGATTTTGTGGTATTCACGGGTGTATCTAAGGGTGACTGGTGAAGACCGATCCCGTACGCCAGCGCCGCGGCGGTAGGCTCGTTGACGATGCGCACGACCTCCAGCCCGGCGATCCGACCGGCGTCGCGCGTGGCCTGCCTCTGGGCGTCATCAAAATAAGCCGGCACGGTGACGACGGCCTTGCGCACTCTGCACCCCAGCGCCTTTTCAGCCGCGTCCCGAAGCGTGCGCAGGATCACCGCGCTGATTTCCTGCGGGCTCTTGACGTGCTCCCCCACGCGCACGCGCGCGGTCTTGTGTTCGCCCTCGACAACTTCATAAGGCAGATATCCCAATTCGCCCTTCACGTCCTCGATGCCACGCCCCATCAGGCGCTTGACGCTGTGGACCGTGTCCGTGGGGAACTCCACCGCGTGCAGGCGTGCCTGCTGCCCGACGCTCACCACCTCCCCCGACCGGGGGTCGTAACGCACGACACTGGGTAACAGGTTGTTAGATTGCCCGCCCAACTCAACAGGCAAAATACGCGGCCCCTTCTCGTCGCAATACGCCACGAGGCTGTTCGTCGTGCCCAGGTCGATCCCGACGATGGCATCCCCCCTGGAAGACAATGATTGGGCTGATTCTACGGTCATAGGTGTCAGTGTAGGCGCACCCACGACATGCGTCACGTTCCCAAGGGTGAGAGCCAGACACCCCCGGCTTGCATCCAAGCTCACAACGCAAGAGGATAATTACATAACAATCTAGGAGTCCACCATGAACACGAAACGATGGCGCGGTGCGTGGCTGTGCGTTCTGGCTTGGGTATGTGTCGGGTCGGTCCTGACGCCGGCGAAGTTGTATGCGGACGTGCCGGCCCTGCCCTTTGTCCACCCGCTCTTCACGGACCACATGGTCATGCAGCGCAACGCCCAGGACGCGGTGTGGGGCTGGGCGTCACCGGGCGAAAAAGTCACGGTCTCGATGGCGGGCAAGAGCGCCGTAGCCACAGCCGACGATACGGGCAGGTGGCATGCCCACATCGGCCCCTTCGAGGCGGGCGGGCCATACACCATGACCATCGAGGGCAAAGTGTCCGTGACGATCAATGATGTCCTTGTCGGGGATGTCTGGCTGTGCAGCGGGCAGTCCAACATGCAGTGGACCGTGGGCAACTCCAACAACGCCCAGGACGAGATCGACGCGGCCGACCACCCCAACATCCGTCTCTATTCAGTCCCCCGCAAGACCGCGGTCGAACCGCAACAAACCGTCGATGCCCACTGGGAAACCTGCACACCGCAGTCCATCCCCGGCTTCAGCGCGGTGGCGTATTACTTCGGCAAGTCGCTCCATGAAAAACTCCACGTGCCCATCGGCCTGGTCCACTCCTCATGGGGCGGCACGGTCGCACAGGCGTGGACCAGCGCCGAAGCGCTGATGACCCTTGACGACTTCAAGCCCCAGGTTGAACAGATGGTGAATGATGTGCAATCCCGCAAGAGCGCGGGCAAGGATTTCGACCAGCTCATTCAGGAGTGGTGGGCCCAGAACGACCCCGGCTCGGCGCAGGGCTGGGACAAACCCGGTTACGACGACGGCGAATGGAAGACGATGGCCCAGCCTTGCAACTGGCGCGAAGGCGACCTGAAAAACTTCAACGGGATCGTGTGGTTCCGATTGAGCGTCACACTGGACGAAGCCGCCGATGGCCAGCCCGCCAAGCTCTCGCTCGGGTCGATCGACACCGGCGACACGACCTATGTCAACGGCGTCGTCATCGGCCAGCAGGACCGCGTCCGACCCAAACGGCTCTACACCATCCCGGCGGGCGTGCTCAAGGCCGGCCGGAACGTGATCGCCATCCGTGTCATCGGGCGCGGCCCGACCTGTGGTCTTGTCGATGACGCCAAGTTTCTTTCGCTGACCGTGGGCGATGGCAAACCGATCTCGCTCGCGGGGGATTGGAAATACCAAGCCTCCACGCCGATGAAAGACCTCACAGCGCTGCCGACGAACTACGGTGGCAACCCCAATATCGTCACCGTGCTCTACAACGGGATGATCTCGCCGTTGCTGCCGATGTCGATCAAGGGCGCGATCTGGTACCAGGGCGAATCCAACGCGGGCAACCCGATGCAGTACCGCAAACTCCTGCCCACGATGATCGCAGACTGGCGCAAAGAGTTCGGCCAGGAGTTCCCCTTCTTCATCGTGCAACTGGCCAACTTCAGGGCCGAGCAGAAAGACCCCGTTGAATCCGGTTGGGCAGAGCTGCGTGAGGCTCAACTGCTCACCGCGCAGCACGACGACAAGGTCGGCTACGCGGTCATCATCGACATCGGTGAAGCCAACAACATCCACCCCAGGAACAAACAGGACGTGGGCAAACGTCTGGCACAATCCGCACTGAACATTGCCTACGGTCAGGACGTGGTCCCGTGCGGCCCGCAGTTCGAGTCGATGCAGGTCAAGGGCAACGAAGCGGTGCTGCGTTTCAAGTTTGTCGGGAGCGGGCTGATGGTGAAAGGCGACACGCTCAAGGGCTTTGCCATTGCGGGCGACGACAAGGTCTTCCACTTTGCCGATGCCAAAATCGTGGGCGACACGGTCGTGGTTTCCTCGCCCGATGTGGCAACCCCCGTCGCGGTGCGCTACGGCTGGGCCAACAACCCGCCGTGCAACCTCTACAACAAAGAAGACCTGCCCGCGACCCCGTTCAGAACCGACGTGGAATAACCCCCGGAAGACAACCCCCCGGAAGAATAACCCCCGGAAGATTAATTCCCCGGAAGATGAACTCCCCGGAAGTTTGTGTCTCAACCCCCAGCCACCCACAAAAACGTGACGTGTTTGACAATCCCAGAAAATGCGTTAATTTTTCAAACTTTGCCCGCCACGCCCCCTTCGTCTAGTGGCCTAGGACAACGGATTCTCAGTCCGTGAACAGGGGTTCGACTCCCCTAGGGGGTATTGACAGCTCGGAATAAAGGCAAAAATGATATTGTAAGTGCGTATTTAACAGATAATTACTTATCACGAGACGCTAGACCCTAACGTCGTCGCCTCATCTGACCTTTATTTGACCTGAATGATATGATGGGAACTCCACTCCGGAGACCCCCTCATGGCCGCCCTTCCACCACCGGCCTCGAGCTCACGTTCCACAAGAAGACCAAGCGCTGGAAGAAGGTGATCCAGGGGAAGACCGTCTATTTCGGTCACGGGAAAAATCCCTCCGACACACCCGCACCCTCCACGCACACCCAGGCCGGCTACAACAACCGGGGTGATCGACGCGAGACACGCAGCACACGACATAACACAGCGCGTCGCCGCTCGTCCAACGGCCGCAACGGTCACGACCGCTCCACCGACATGACCCAGTCCCAGCGCAGGGCCATTGAATCCATTGCAAGGCGTCTGGGACTGGACCCCGAAGCGGAGATCGACCAGGAGTTCGGCTGGAGCTTCAACGACCTGACCCTGCGCGAAGCCAGCCGGGTGATCGACCACCTCAAGGGCCTGCAGAGCCATGAGGAGCGCGATCACAGCGCGCCGGAGAATGGGGGATCCCAAGAGCCTGCTGACCATTCTCAAGGCGGCAATGGGCGCTCACACTGACCTGAGCTACCAACCACAATTTCGTTGACTTGCCCAATGATGAAGACACCGCCCCAACCAGAGTGGTAAGGCTAAGGCCCGTTCGTGTCCTCGGCTTTGAGCACCTCTTCCAACTGCCTGATGAGCGTTGGAAAATCGTTGCGGACTGTTTTGTGAAGGATGTCGTAACGGATGATGTCGTAGCCGTGGATGAGGATGTTGCGTGTGCTCGCAGCCTCACGCCAGGGCAGATGCGGGTAGGCCTCACGGGTCTCGACAGGGACCTTGCTCGCCGCTTCGCCCACAACCTCAACAAGCCGAGTCAGGGCCAGTTGAAGCAAACGGTCGCGCTCAAGGTCCTCGACCGACTTCTGCCCCAGCAAGGCGACCGCCTCACGGGCATTGTCGAGCATGTGCCGCATCCGGACTCTTGGATCATGCTGCGACATACTGGGCTTCCGCGGTCTCGAGGACCTCACGGCGAATGTTGGGGTCCAGGCTGTCTGAAAGCGTCAGATCGACGTGGTGATTCAAGATCGCTTCCAGTTCAAACTTCAGTCTGGCCAGAGCGAAGTAGCTCAGGCTCTGATTGGCCAGGGGGGTGAACTCAACCAGCACGTCAATGTCGCTGCGCATGGGGTCAAAGTCCTCACGCAGCACGGAGCCAAAGAGCGAAAGCTTCCTGATCCCATGTCGATGGCAGAAGTCTGCGACGAGTTCTTGATTGATGGAGAGTCGGGCTGGCATCGCAACAACATTATACGTATGCCACCCTCATAAGGTCGGCTTGATCACGTTTTCCTATCCCCCCAGTACACCACGGCCGGCACGACCCGGCCGCGGTGAATTGGCAATTGCCAATTCAACCACTCAACCACCCGGAGATACCCCATGACCCGCACACACACCAATGCGATGCGCCCTTCGTCTACCCCGGCTTCTAAGCGCGCGCTGCAGCGCTCTGATCGAACCCCACCCCAGACACCCTCCCGTACTACTCAAGGCGCGGAGGGCGCCCCTACGCCTGCCAGAGAGGCCAATGCCCAGGCCCTGAGTCTCACCGGTCGTCCGTGCCCTGCCCGCTGTCGACGGCGAGCATGTCATCCTCCAGGCCACCGATGGCCACCAGGCGGTCTGCGTGGTGACACCGGGGCAGATGAGTGGATCACACCTTGTCCCCCCGGAAGTCTTACCCAACCGTCGGCCTGCGCAGCCGGTTGCGGTGCGACTCGAACGTGATCGTTGGGAATCATCCGAAGGCCGACTTGCTCCGGCTGTCGAAGAGGGCAGCTTCCCACCCATTGGGGATGTTCTGCCCGAGGTCAGGCCCCCCAAGGCCGGCAACGGCAAGCCCTCCAATGGCCACGGTCAGGCGCCGCGTTACATCGCACTCGGCCTCAACGCCGACATCATCCGCAAGCAGGCACAGGCGCTGGGCTCGGGCAAACTCACGCTGCTCATCCCACTGCCCGACCCGTCCGAGTTCGACACCCCCGGAACCCCCGGAAGCCCCAGTACCCCCGGAAGCCCCGGACACAAGGACGGACTGCCCGTGGTCAAACGCGCTGTGTGCGTCTGCCCGTCGGATGGCGAGGGCGGCGTCGAGGGTGTCGGCGTGATTATGCCCCTCGAGCCGAAACGCTCGGGTTCGTTCTACGCTAAGGTCAGGGCAATGGTGGTCGAGGCGGAGCGGAGGCTATGACTGGCCGACTAAAAAGCACGGAAGTTTTTTGATTGTGGTTATGGCGGTCACGATTACATGGATACCAAGAGTAACCGGGTTAATTATTGACATAAATCTCACAAGAATCAGTTGCGTATGTGTGCGACACTCAGTTAGGATAACAAGGTCTAGATATGAAGGTAGACCGTTAATCGCGACCGGGTGCTGCCGGTTCTGGAGAGACCGGCTGATACCGGGGCCTGTTCGGGGAACTCTCACATGAGCACGATAGGTTCGCACGTCTTTGGGTTTCTTCAGGACCAGTACCGCAAGGTCATCGACCGGCAGCGGCGGATACAACAGTTGCATAGAGTGTGTCGTGACCCCCGCCCGAGCGAGGCCGGTGCCATGTTCGACCCGCCCGAACCGCTCGAGGACCGCCTGCTCCTATCGGGATCGATCAGCGGGACCGTTTGGGCCGACCTCAACGGTGACGGCGTGCGCGACGCGGGCGAACCGGGCCTTGCGGGGGTGACGGTTTATCTCGACGACAACGACAACGCCCAACTCGACTGGACCGACGCGAACGGGAACGATGCGTGGGACGAGGGTGAGGGTGAGCGGTGGGTAACGAGTGCGGTGGACGATGCCCTGACAACCGACAACGATGAGACCGGACAATATCAATTCGAGGGTTTGAATGCGGGAGAGTATGTCGTCCGTCAGGTCACACCTGAGGGGTATCGGCAGACCCAGCCCGATCCGTATGTGACACTCCCCGAGACCAAGCTGACGGCTTCGGATGGACAGGTGTCCGCTCTGTTCGGCTTTAGCTTGGCCTTGAACGGGGATGTTGCGATCATAGGAGCATTTGGCGACAATGGCGCTGAAAACGATCCATCCCCTTATGGCAATTTGTATACCGGTGCCGCGTATATCTACCGGCAAAGCCAGGGCGTCTGGACACAAGAAATCAAGCTAGTCGCGGCGGACGGAAAGGGCTCCGACTATTTCGGCACCAGCGTGGCGATCGAAGACAACGTGGCAGTTGTCGGGGCGCAATACCGCGATAACCCAGCCAAAGGCGTCAACAGCGGAGCGGTGTATGTCTATCGTTGGAACCAGACAAGCTGGGAATTCGAAGCGCTGCTATTAGCGGCAGACGGGAGTTCGAGCGACTTGTTTGGCAGCAGTGTGTCCCTCAGCGGCGATGTGATTGTCGTCGGTGCGATGAACGACTCCGACACAGCCTCCTATGGCGGTTCGGCTTACGTATTCCGCTGGAACGGCTCGTCTTGGGTCCAGGAAGCCAAGCTCCAGCCTTCGGACAACCTCAGCGGTGAAACGTTCGGCTGCAGCATAGCCATTAGTGGTGATACGGTTGTTGTCGGCGCAAAGGGTAATGATACCGACGCTCAGGATGCCGGCGTGGCTTATGTTTACAGACACAACGGATCATCCTGGATCGAGGAAGCCCGATTGGCTGCACCCGACGCCGATATCAAAGACCAATTCGGTCAGAGCGTGGATGTGGACGCGGGCGTAATTGTGGTCGGGTCCCACCAGGGGGATGAACTGACCCCGGCCGGGGGATCGGCTTACGTCTATCGATGGGATGGGTCGGCCTGGCTCTTGGACGCGAAACTCACCGCCTCAAACGGGGATCGGTCCGATGCCTTTGGTACCGGCGTAGCCATTGAGAACGGTGTCATCCTGATCGGCGCACCCTCGGACAATACATTCAATGGAAGCGACAGTGGGTCTGCCTATGAGTTTGCATGGGATGGATCGGCATGGGTCGAAAAGACGCAGTACTTCGCGTCGGATGGTGAGATGAGCGATAGTTTCGGTCACAGCGTAGCAATCAATAATGGTCTTCGTTTGATCAGTGCGCATTTCGATGGCAGTGGCGCTGGTATCGGTTCGGCCTATGTCATCGGTCCGCGGTTGGCCTCCCAGGGAATCCAACTTGCCGATAGTGAAAATATCGAGGGGAATGACCTGGGCTTGAAGCGACCGGTGAGCACCCCGGACCTCTCGAACTCGGACGACACGGGGATCGCCGGGTTTGACAACATCACCACAAAGAACAATTCGAATGCAAACAACAAACTGCACCTCACCATAAGTGGCACCCTCCCCGGTGATATTGTCCGCCTCTATGCCCGGCACGACGCACAGCCGACCATCTTGATGGGTCAAGCCGTCGCGGCTTTTGACACCGTAACGATCACCACCGACGGCAGCTATGCACTCGATGACGGACAGTGGGATTTCACCGCGACTATTGAAGATGCCCATGCGACCTGGGGACCGAGCCAGGTTTTGTCGGTGACCATCGATACCGTGGCACCGGTCGTGACTTTCACACCCGTGGTCACTGCGGACACGACACCAGCCCTGGCAGGCACTATAGACGCGGGGAACCGCTTGCTTGTGATCACAGTCGACGGTAAAGGCTATGAGGCCGAGATTAACGGAAACTCGTGGACGATCCCCGACAATACCATCAACGCGCTGCCCTTGGGTTCCATTGATGTCGTCATCAATGCCTATGACTATGCGGGCAACAGTATTAAAACGACCTATGTTGGCGGACTGACCATTGTCAGCCCACCCAAGCTGAGCATCGGTAACTACACCGCATACGAAGGCGACTCCGGTGAGACGCTCTTTACCTTCACAGTTTCAATCGACAAGCCCGCGTATGACACGATTCGTCTGGATTGGCGACCGATTCTCGCCGGCTGGCCTTATAACCAATACCGGGCGACTCCAGGCACCGATTACCTTGATACCGTCGGCGGGAGCTTGATCTGGTTCGCGGGTCAGAGCCAATCCTATGACGTCACAGTGCCTGTCTACGGGGACACCCAGGCTGAACATGATGAATACTTCTTCGTAGAGATTTACCGCCATCCCGATTATGGAACCGGCACCTTCGACTTTTCAGACCGTTATGGTTTGGGCACGATCGTCAATGACGATATTTCACCGCCACCCATCGCCCAGGATGATCAAACCACGCTGTCGGAAGATCACACCGTGTCCGGTCCCTCGGTGCTGCTCAATGATTTTGACCCAGTACCCGGCCCCAGCGAGCTGACGGCTTTACTTGTCGATGACGTTCTGCACGGTTCACTCACGCTCAACCCCGATGGGACGTACACCTACACGCCTGACAAGGATTACAACGGTACGGACCATTTCACGTACCGAGCCTATGACGGGGTGAGCTACAGCAACCTCGCGACATACACCTTCACCATCGATCACGTGAACGACTTGCCGGGGCTGGTCTACACGCCGCCTCTGAGCGTCCTGGCCGGGCAGTCTTACACCTACACACCTGTGGCAACGGACGGCGACCCCGAGGTTGAGCAGAGCCTGAGCTTTGAACTCATCAGCGGTCCGGCGAACGGAGAGGTGACGGACTTCGACCCGCTCACGGGGCGGTTCACTTTCGTGGCGACATTGCTGGGCGAGGTTGACCACATAACGTTGCGGATCACCGACGACGACACCGCGGGTGGACCCGCCCTGTCGCGCGATGTCATTTTCAACATCTTCGTCTACAACCCTACGCCAACACCGACGGGCCTCGACCTGCTGCCCGGATCGGACACGGGATCGAGCGACATCGATAACATCACCAACCTCAACAACTCGGATGCCGACCACTCGCTGGTCTTCCGTGTCGATGGCACAGTTGTCGGCGCTCTGGTGGAGGTCGTAGCCGAGGGTGTGGTCATCGGCTCGGCCACGGCGACGGGCACGAGCACGGTTGTCACCACGGACGGCTTACACACGCTTGCCGACGGCCCGCGGTATCTTGCCGCCCGGCAGACATACCTCGGATACACCTCGGACACGAGACAGTTGTTCATCACGCTGGACACGCAGAGCCCGACGATCCAGGGGATCAGCGGCCTTCTGAGCCTTACCACAAAGACACCTAACCTGACCGTGTCGACGGACCTCGACGCCGACGCCGTCAGTGTGGACATCGGCGGACAGACTTACGCGGGCAACCCAGGGTTCTCCCATGATGGGAAGTGGTATTTCAATCCATCGTTGTGGTACGACATCTATGATGTCCAAGTCACGGCGGTGGACCTGGCTGGCAACAGTTCGACACGGTTGTTTGAAGATGCGATCAATATCTATGTGGCCAAGCCGGACCTGTGGGTTGCCTCCGACACCGGGGTCTCCTCCACCGACAACATCACAAGCAAAGCGTCTTCGCTGGGTTTTTATGTGGGGACGAACTACGTCGATACAACGGTTGAGATCCTGGATGAACAAGGTCGAGTGCTGGGTTCTGTCACACCAAACTATCATTCGAGTAACCTGCTTGTATTCACACAGGCCCAGCCGCTACTCTCGGATGGCCAGCACGAGATACGGACGAGATTGTCATACGGGGGCAGGCAGGCCGTCTCGCCGACCCCTCTTGTGATCGAGGTCAACAGCACCCCCCCAACGGTCGAGGTGTCGACGCAATTTAGGGACGTGCAGGAAGGTATCCCCAGGTTCAATATCAGCTACTTGGTGCAAGGGCAAGGCGCAAGCTTGGCATCGCTGGTCCAACTCGACAGGGACCTGAACGGGGATGGCGACTTTGAGGACCCCGGTGAAGCGGCGTGGCTTCACCATGCGGTCTCCAACGAAACGGGGGTCTCTGTAATAATGAATGCGTTTACCGTCGGCCTCGATGAGGCACCCTATGGCCTTCGTGTCAGGGCGTACAACTTCGCGGGCGTCGAAGGTGCAAGCCCAACAACGTACATCGTGCTGGAAGGCGCGACGGAGGGCCTGATCGACGACCGCAACGAGGGGTTCCTTGCAGAGGGCAACTGGGGCTTCAGCATTGAACCGGGTAAATACGTCGGGACCGACCACACCTTTGCCCGCGGCGGCAACGGGGCCAATCGAGCCACCTACACCTTCACGGGCCTCGCGTTGGGGAATTACGAGGTCTACGCCACATGGCGAGCCGATCCCAACCGTGCGACGGACATCCCTTACAGTATATTAGACGGCAGTCACTCCCTGGGCATTGTCCGCGTCAACCAGGAACAACCTCCCTCCGGCCTGACCTTAGACGGGTTCAACTATTCGCGTATCGGTGGGTTGTGGACCACCAACAGCGGCTCCCTGGTGGTCGCCATCAATGACGATGCGGACGATTACGTCGACGCAGACGCGATCTACATCCGTCGGGTTGGCGCCTTGAGTTACACGCCTGAAATCGAAGTTTCAGTGGACGGCCGGGACATGCCAAACAACGGCGAACTGGATTTCGGAACCACGAACGTCGGTTCCCCCGTGCAACGGACGTTGACGGTCCTCAACAAGGGCGCCGTCACCCTTAACCTCGGCTTGCCAGACCCACTAGCGGATGGGTTCCGGGTGGTCACACCTTTCAGCTCCGCCACGCTTGCGCCCAACACATCGACCACACTCACCGTTGAGTTGACGGCCGGAGGTGTCGGTGACTTCAGTGGCTTGTTAGGTTTTGAAACCAATGATGGCGATGAAAACCCCTTCCGGATCAACCTCGCGGGCCAGGTGACGAACGTGCCGCCGCCGCCCGTGGTGCAGGTGATCGACGACCGTGACGCGGGCTTTACCACCTCCGGCACGTGGGGATCATCCGTCGAGCCCGGGCGGTATGTCGGGGACGACCACTCCTACGCGATCAACGGCAACGGCGGCAACGTCGCCAACTACACATTCACGAACCTCACGCCCGGTGTCTACAAGGTTTACACGACCTGGCGTGGCGATAGCAACCGCGCCTCCAATACGCCTTACACGGTGTTAGATAATGGCACCACGCTGGGGACCGTGCGCGTCAATCAGCGATACGCCCCTTCGGGCATCACAAGCGGCGGGTTCAACTATTCCCAGGTCGGCTCGACGTGGAACATCACCTCCAGCACGCTCGTGGTCCGTCTGACCGACAGCGGGACGGACGGCTACGTCGACGCCGACGCAGTGCGGATCGAGCGCGTGGGCGACCTGGTGAGCGGGCCGGAGATCGTGGTGTTCGACGGGGCGAACGACATCGCCAACAACACGGGCGCGGTCGCGTTCGGCTCGACGCCGCCCGGCACGTCTTTGACCAAGACTCTCACCGTCAAGAACATCGGCAACGAGGTGTTGACGCTCGGGTCGCTCGGCACATTGCCCGCGGGCTTCTCACTTGTGACCGGGTTCGGGAGCACGTCCATCGATCCCGACCAAACCACTACTTTCACGCTCAAACTCGACGCGCTGACGGAGGGCGTCTTCGCCGGCCCGATCAGCTTCACGACCAACGACAGCGACGAAGCGACATTCACGTTCTCCCTCACCGGCAAGGTCGAGGTTGCCCCGCCCCAACCCATCGTCCGCATCATCGACGACCGCGACGCGGGCTTCACCACCGCCGGCACATGGGGCTTCACCGTCGAGCCGGGCCGGTACTACGGCAACGACCACAGCTACGCGATCAACGGCCACGGCGCCAACGTCGCCAGTTACACCTTCACCGACCTCACGCCCGGTCAGTACCGCGTGTACGCCACATGGCAAGGCGACACCAACCGCGCGGACAACACGCCCTTTGCCATCTACGACGGCGGCGAGATGGTGACGGAGGTGCGCGTGAACCAGCGGCTACAACCCGCCGGCGTCACCGAGGGCAATCGACCATTCAATGCGATCGGGGGTGTGGTTTCGATCACCGGTTCAACGCTGGTGGTGAAGATCCGTGACGACGCAACGGGCTACGCCGACGCCGACGCTGTGCGGATCGAGCGCGTGGGCGACCCGGTGAGCGGGCCGGAGATCGTGGTGCTCGACGGGGCGAACGACATCGCTGACGGCAGCGGCACGGCTGCCTTCGGCAACACGACGGTGGGCCTGCCGATCACAAAGACGTTGACCGTGAAGAACGTCGGCAACGAGGTGTTGACGCTCGGTGCGCTCGACGCGTTGCCCGCCGGCTTTGAGCTGGTGAGCGGATTCGGGAGCACAAGCCTGGCGGCGGGTGAGTCGACGACGTTCGTCATCCGCATGCTTGCGGACACGGCGGGCGGCAAGGCGGGGGTCGTGCGGTTTGCGAGCAACGACGCCAGCGAGAGCGAGTTCACGTTCAACGTGACCGGCTCGGTGGGCTTCACGCCGCTGGTCCGCACCCTCGACGACCGCGACGCGGGCTTTGCGACGGTCGGCCAGTGGGGCTTCACGCTCGAACCGGGCCGGTACGTCGGTGACGACCACTCCTTTGCCCGTGACGGTGGCGGCGCAAACGTGGCGACATACACCTTCCTGAACCTCCCCGCCGGGACCTACCGTATCAGCGCAACGTGGCGCGCCGACAGCAACCGCGCGACCAACACACCTTACACTGTGTTAGACGGTTCGGTCGTGCTCGATACGATCCGCATCAATCAGGAACAATCGCCTAACGACCTCGTGTACCAAGGCTACAGCTACGAGGACATCGGCACCTTCACGATCACCTCGGGCACAATGGTAGTGCGGATCAGCGACGACGCCAACGACTACGTCGACGCCGACGCCATCCGCATCGAACGGATCGCCTGATACTTCCTGAACTCTGATTTTCCAAGCGTCGGCACACCTATAGATCAGGAACCTTCAGGGCCGACCTCACTCTGCTGCCCGTTCCAAACCCGACCCCACAGCGAAGACAGCACCTTGCACAAAGTACCGGTACTGTGACACCGAGCCCTCGCGCAGGGGTTCGGCTGTTCGTAGCCCCAGACTTCCCGCGACACCGACCACACCCCATCGGTCATTCCCGAACTCTGACACTCGTGTGTCAGGGCCTCATGTCAACATCTATTCATCAGGAGACTCCATCATGCCCCACGAGATCGACACCACCACCGGCCAGCCGGCCATCTTCGTGACTGAAACTTCCGGCGGGCCGCCCTGGCATGGGCTGGGCACCGTCATCAAACAAGCCACGCGCAGCACCGAGGCGATCCGACTTACCGTGCTGACGAAGTGCTCAATATCTGATCGTCTTGAGGTATTTGGCCGAAGGTCTGATGGATCACCTCTCCAACTCTTGGCCATCACGGTTCATTATGTGCGTGTAACTCGATGTGATAACGGCGTCGATCTTTGGGGTCGGTGCGGCGGATACGGAAGCCTTCGCACTCAAGGTCATCGAGCGCGGCGCTGACGGCGGGTCGGTTCGCGGCACATAGCCTGACCAGGGCGAGTTCCGAGTCAAGTTCCTCGCCCTGAGTGTCGTGACGCAGCGTTTCCAGGATGGTGCAGCGTAGATCGCCCTTGCGGACAGCGCGATCTACGAGTTCAGGATTATTTTGAATGATCCAGGTCGCGGGCCGAAGCGCGTCAAGCTTCAGATCGACATCTGGCGCCCAGAGACCGCGTCTTATGGCTTCGGGACAACTGTTCGTCTTGGCCAGATGTTTACGGGCGGCGCTTCTGGCGTGAACCTCGAAGAGCGGTCGTGGTTCGTCAAACGAACCACACTCTTTACCGGCAGTGTTTAGCGTGGGTGTAGCACCGTGCTTGATGGCAAGATCAAGAATCAGACCGAGTATTGGCCGGGCTTCCTGTTCCAGTTCGTCATTGATGAGTCGTTTAAGTCGATGCCGGGCGATGAAGCTGTCGTATTGGCTCAACCATGTCACTGACAACGTAAACAGGCGGGCGTAGTGGGGGGCAACAAGTGCGGTGTCCAGCAGTAGGCGCTCAAGGTCCGGTGTGCGACGGCTGGGACGAGCTCCGAACAGGATTCCGACACGCGACCAGCGGGCAATTGTGTTGTCAATGGTGGGTTTGGTCACAATGTACTCCTGAGCTCTTTGAGTATGGATCGCTGGCGCTCAAAGGTTTCGCGGTCGAGCGATTCAGCCTCTTGCTGGTCGAGGTAGTCATCAAGGAAATCGATCTCCGGCGAGGTAGGACGCATCGTCTCAATGTCCTCCAGGTCATGAGGGCGCTTGGCAATCCCCATCAACTTCAAGGCCAACAGATCGCAGCGGCCGACAACCATCACCTCCATCGGCCCAAAGGTATTGATACGCCTCAAGCGGTTGCGCCAACCCGCTGGCAACCTGTGGGCATACATCCCCGCGTCCTGGTTAAGCCAGTTGGGCTTTAGGTCGAGGCTCTGAGCAACATGGGCGGCTGCATCGGCCACCACACTAAACCGTCCAGGTGGATCACTAGGAGATCACATCACAGTCCAAGGTCTGCCGATCACTAGCCAGGTCACAGCCGAGGATCCCCGCCACAGCACCACAGACGACTACTTGGACGGGTTGGGTTTCACCCATGTCGGTCAAGCGCTGGCCTGTCTGGGCGAGTGCCTGAAGCACCACTTTCTGGCTTATATTCTGCATAGTATTACTGTACATATCGTCTGGGTGAAAGGCAAGCTTCGCCCGACGATCTGCGGCGTGATCGACATGGCCTTGGCAGGTCTGCATGTGGATGGCCAGAGCCCGGGTTCAGATAGCTGATGAGGCCCGAATCTTGACCCTTATTCGGGTCAAAGTAAGATTTTTTTCGTCTGACATAAGGTCAGGCTAGATAGATATAAGTGTCTTCAGTGTTGTTGATTATAATCAAAAGACAAATCAGTTTTTTGCCCATAAAGGGTATTGATGATTCGGAATTTCGCATCCGTGGGTGCTTTAAGTCAGTTTAATAGAAGCGACTTGAGTCGTTACGAACTCTTGACCCGCACGTCGTCCCTATTTCTGACCCTTATTTGACCTATATCACTTGCGGGTGAAAACCACGGGGACATCTTCCGGAGCACTTCATGGCACGCCCCACCACCGCCGGTGTCGAGCTCTCTAATCACGCGCCCTCGAAACTCTGGTAAAAAGTCACACCTGATATGGATCGGGTTCCGGGGAACGGACGCGTCGCCCGCAATGCCATCCTGTGGCATGATGTAACCATCCCGGTTTAACCTCGGCGTCATCCTTTGACCGCGCCCTCGGTCAGGCCACGCACGAAGAGTTTCATCGAGAAGACGAAGAGGATGATCACCGGGATGCTCGCGATGGCGTAGCCGGCCATGAGCGGGCCCCAGTATTTGATGTATTCGCCGGCCAGTCGGAGCAGTTGAACCATCACCGGCAGCTTCGAGTGGTCGCGCATCACGATGAGAGGCAAGACAAACTCGTTCCATGTGGCAATGAATTGCATCACGCCCACGGTGCCGAGGATCGGGCCGGCGAAGGGGACGACGACGTTCCAGACTTGTTGGAAGTGATTGGCGCCGTCGATCTCGGCCGCTTCGTAGAGGTCGCGTGGGATGTCGGCCACGAAGTTGCGTAAGACAAAGATGGCAAAGACCTGCCCCGACGCGGCCCCGACGATGACCAGGGCGCTGAGCGTGTTGAGCAGGTTCAAGTCGGCTAACAATCGGAACAGCGGCACGAGGTTGGCAATCATCGGCATCATCATCAGCACGATGATCGCGTTCCAGAAAAACCCCGACATGGGCATCTTCTTGCGGGCGAAAAAGTAGGCGGCGCTCAGCGCGAAGAAGAGCGTGATGAGCGTGCAGGCGATGCTGATGAACATGCTGTTGGCGACGCTGGGGGTGACCATCTCCCAGGCGGTCCGCCAGTTGCTTGGGTGCATGGGGGTGGTGAGCGTGGCGGGGGCCTCATAGAACTGCTTGTTGGTCTTGAAGCTCACGATGACCATCAGGTAGAGCGGCAGGAAGGCAAATGCGAGCACCAGCCAGATCGCCCCGTGCTTGAGGGCGCGCAACATCAACACACCCAGCGCCGCCAACCGTCGATAGCCCGCGGTCATGCGGTAGGCGGCGGCCGCACGGTAGCGTTTGAGTGCCGCGGCGACGACGGTTGGGTCGGGGGCTTCGGTGGACTGGTCCATGCCCACGCGACGCGGCGCGAGGCGCTGCCAGACCGACCCCATCGTCCCGCTCATGACGAACGTGAGCACCTTCTGCAGCGCCATCACGATGAGCGTCAGCACGATGCCCACCGCGCAGGCGTAGCCCATCTCCTGTTCGATGAAGGCTTTTCTAATCATGAAGAGCGCCGGCACCGTCACCACACCGCCCGGTCCGCCCTCCATGCCCGCAAGCGCCAGCACCATCCCCGCGTCCTTGATCGTGTCGATCACCACGAACACGAGTAACAAGTAGATCGACCCCATGATGAGCGGCAATTCGATCCTGGTGAACTTGCTCCACCACGACACGCCGTCGATGTCCGCCGCTTCGTAGACGTCCTTGCTGATGCCCTGGAGTTTGGCCAGGTGGGTAAGCACGGCGAACGATCCGACCCACGGGAAGCCCCACACGATGCACGCCACAAGGATCAGGCGCGGGTCGCCCAACCACGCGGGGTTCTGGCCCTTTGAGAAGACACCGCCCCACCCCATCGCGTGGTCGAGCCAGATGAGCACGTCGATCAGGCCCGTCGAGTTGAGGAAGGCGTTGAGGTAGCCGCTGGTCGCCTCGAAGAAGAAGCTGCGCCAGATGAGCACCGTGACCAGCCCGGGGATCACCATCGGGATGACAAAGAGCGTGCGGTAGAGGTACTGCATCTTGACGCTGCGGCAGCGGTGGATGCACACGGCCACGCCCAGCGCGGGGACCATCTTGACGACGTTGAAGGCCCCGAGGATGAAGGCGACCTTGAAGCTCTGCCAGAACGCGGTGCTCGAGAGCAGGTCGAGATAGTTCTCGAAGCCCACAAACTCGGAGATGTCCGAGCCGTTCCACCGGAAGAAACTGTGGAACACGCCCGACGCGGCGGGGTAGTAGATGAACAGGCCCACGAGCACGAGCGTGGGGATCATAAAGAGATAGAGCTCCCAGTGGTGGCGGACCTGTTTCCATCGGACGGTGTCGCTCATCTTGCCGGTCCCCCCCGCTCTAGCTTTTGCTTGAGGTGTTGCCTGACGCGCTCGAGCAATTCGGGCGTCATCTCGTAGGGACCGGGGGAATCGGGGTTGAGTCCCTTGTTGTAGAGGGCCATGAGTCGGCTGTTGGCCAGGTCGCGTGTGACGAGTCTGGAGGAGGCCAGCTGTCGGTACTTGAGCCAGAGTTGTTCGCGTTCGTCTCCCGTGGCGGCCATGGCGCGTGCGCGGAAGCCCGCGAGGAACTGGTCGTCACGGAAGACGCCGCGGCGACGGTTGCGCTGGTTCTCCGCCAGCTCGTTGACGCCCTTGGTGAGGTAGAACGGCTCGTACTGTTTTCGGAGCTGGTCGTAGGTGATCTGCCCGACGTGGAAGAGGGCCATGAGTTGCTCCCACCTGATAAACGTCTCCCCACCGAGGTTCTGGAACGGGTCGCATGAGAAGACGCCCTCGAGGTTGGGCTCAAAGGCCCTGAGCATCGGGCGCAGCTCGGTGTCGCGGATAGCGGGGATCCAGCCGATGACCTGGTTCATCTTCTCGTTGCCCTGTTTGCTGGCCAGGAAGCGCAGGAAATCCAGCGCGACCTCGGGGTGCTCGCAGGTGCGGGTGATGCCGAACTTGAACGCGCCCTCCGGCCGTTCGTAGCGCGGGCCGGCGTAGGCGAACCCGAACTCCGGGTCGTCAGGCTCGACGGCGGGGAAGTTCATCACGCCCACGTCGAATGTCCCCCTGGCCTGCTCCATCAGGCTCGAAGCGTCCCACGTGCCGGTGGCAATGAAGACCGCCTTCTGCTGCGCGAACAAAAACACCGCCTCATCCCGGCTCAGCCCCGTGAAGCCCGGCTGGAACTGGTCGCAGAGCAAACGCAGCACACCGAATCGTGCGCGGAACGGCTCATAACCCATGTCCAGCCGGCCCGTCTTGCACGCGACGAACAACTCATCCGAGCCGACCGCGCCGTCACGGTTGAAGTCGGCGCGGTGGATCGTGTTGAACGTCAGGATGTCGGAGATGTAAGCATCCCAGTACCCGATGTGGTATTTCGAGGCGGTGATGGGTGTGTAGAAACGCCCCTCGGGGTCGCGCCGCGTCTTGATCTTCTCACACACGGCGATGAACCCCCGGAAATCCTGTGGCGGGGTGTCCATGCCCGTGAGTTGTTTGAACAGGCCCCTGTTGTAGAAGATGCGGATGCCGAACTGCGAGAGGGGGATCGCCATGTATTCCTGCACCTCTTCGACGTACCCGCCACGCATCGCGTCCTTGTAGGTCTTGCGCCACGGCACGCCCTCGAACTCCGTGCCCGCGTTGTAGGGGTTGGGCTGGGCGGTGTAGGTGGACAACGGCATCATGTAGCGGTTGTAGTACCCCAGTAACACGTTGTAAGGGACCTTGCCGACCTCGACCAGGTCCGGCCCGACACCGCCCATGAGCTGCGTGGTGATCCACTGGCCGTAGGTGCTCTCGGGGATGGCCTCCTGCACGATGCGGACGTTGGGGTGGAGCTTCTGGTAATCGGCCGCCATCTCGTTGAAGGCGTCGCGCACGCCGGTCTCGAGCTGCCAGTGACAGATGCGCAGCGTGATGTCCACGCCGGGCGGGGCCTTGTCGGGGCGGTGCGTGTAGATGGAAAGAGCTGACCACGCAAAGGTGAGGGCGACCACCACGGGCGCCACGTAACCCTTGACGACACTCAGAAACGTGGGCTTCACGGCGCACCTCCCGGACGGGCGTCGGACGAAAGCTCGCGCTCGACCCGGGCCATCGTCAAGAGGTTCTGTTTGGCCAGGAAGACCTTCTGGTCGGTGGGGTATTCGTCGATGAGTTTCTGGTAGTACTCCCTGGCTGTGTCGAAGTTGCCGGCCTCGTACTGGGCCAGCGTGGCAATGTTCCAGTAGGTCCACGATCGGTCGGTGTCGTCAACCATTCCGGGCAACGATTCCTGCGCGTTCATCGACGCCAGGGCGTGCTTGAGCGCTTCGTCGGGCTGCCCGAGCAGTCGGCAGGCCTGGGTGAGAAGGGTGTGCGCGGTGGAGACGAAGCGGGAGTTGGGCGGACGCTGACTAACAAATTGATTGAGTCGGTCCGCGACCTGTTGGGCCGGTGGGTTGTCGCTGCCGGTGAGCAGGTCAGCCTGCTGGAGCATGAGGGCCTCGTCGGCAGCGGGGTGGTCGGGGTTGTGGTCGATCACACGTTGATAGGCAAGATAGACCGCGTCGTGATCGATGGGCCGATCCGCGGGGGGGGTGTGGAGGATGCGCGCCAGGGCCAGGAGTGACCACGAGGCCTCGTCGCTGTCGGGGTGATCGGTGACGACCCGTTCAAAGTATTCGCTGGCTTTGCGGAGGTCCTCACCGGGTCGGCGGAGTTGCCAGGTGATGCCCAGTCCATAGAGCGCAGCAGGGTCGTGGGGGTTTTGTGCGAGGGCCGACTCGAAGCCGCGCTGTGCCAACCGGTATTCTCCCAGCCGGTAATCCCGCCAGGCCTGCTCAAGGGGCACGAGCTTTTGTGTCGGATGCTCGGTGCGATCCCCACACGCCACGAGCCAGACAGCCAGCACGATCGCAGGCAATCCAAGCCCCAGCGTAGAACAAAATCGTCGCAAACATGACCTCTTTCTTACGCAAAGCCGTGAATCGATCCGCCGACGCGAGGCAACCCGGGTCGATCCAGGCATAAACTTTTTAACGCTGGGTTAGTAAGCATTGACCAAGCGAGTCTACCGGGTATTGAATCAAAAATCTATCCTTATTCCAGTTTAACGAACACTTTACAACCGCGTCCCGATAGCCCTGCTTGAAGGGATGCGGGGGAAAAAATAATTTCGAGTTGAATCACTTTTCTATTGCATTTGAACGGGTTTGATGATAATATGACAACGTTGCGATTTCAAGTCCGGCATTTCCAAACCGCCCCGAACAGGAGCCTCGATCATCGCCACGCTCACCCAGATAGCCCAGGAAGCCGGCGTTTCCGTGAACACGGTTTCACGCGTGCTCAACGGGAAGCTCAAAGGCTCCTATCCCGCGGTCGTCCGCAAGGCGGAGCGGGTTCGACAGATCGCTAACAAGCACGGCTACCGTGCCAACGCCGCCGCACGGGCCATGGTTACCCGTCGAACAAGGCAAGTCGGCGTCCTGGTGCCCAACACCCCCGGCAATCGTTTTACCCACCCCCTGGCTTACGAAACCATCCTCGGCATCAACGAAGGCCTTCAAAGAGCTGGCTACGTCATGGTGATGGCACGCCTCGACGACGTGCGGGGCGACCTGGCCAAGCAGTCTCGCGTCTTCGAGGAGCACGTGCTCGACGGCATGATCGTGCTCGACTCGATGCCCAGGGAGGTTGAGCGGCGACTCGAAGAGCTGATCCCCGATGTGGTCTGGTGCGATTCCAATGTCTGGCGTGACCACGGCTGTGTCCGACGAGATGAGCTTCACGCAGGCCTCCTCGCCGGGCAGGCTGTGGTGGACGCCGGTTACAAACACATCTGTATGGTCACCTACCCCGCTGAACACAGGGACCACTTCAGCACACAGCAGCGATTCTCGGGCGTCAGGCAGGCGGTCGCGGCGGCAGGCTTAAAAGTCGAGATCATGACCGAACCCCGCACGGGGCACGAGGAAGAACGCGCCGCCGCCGCCGAGAAACTCACGCCAAACACCGCGATCATCACCAACAGCATCTACCAGGCGCTGGCGCTGCGCAGCGCCGCGGAGGAGCGGGGCCTGATCCCCGGACGCGACTTCGGCCTGGCGTGCTGCGACGACATGCACCAGCTCGACCGCCTCTGGCCCGGCCTGGCACGCGCCACGTTTGCTCGATACGACATGGGGCTGGCCGCGGCGAACATGATGACCCGTTCCCTCGACCACCGAACACCACACGAAATGTCGCAACTCCTGCCGTGCGTCTGGCACGACGGGCAAACCCTTCAACCGCCCACGAATCCTTCTATCCCCACTGTCTAATCCAGCAAAGGAGGTCAAAAATGTTTGATCGCACACCTTGTCGAATCCTGGCCGGCGTTGTTGCGCTGGGTCTCTCTTCCACCGTCGCATCCGCTGCGCTGGTTAACACCGCGTTTACGTACTCCGACATGACGCTCGAAACATCCGCCGCGTGGAGCAACGGCGGGGGGAACCTCATCGGTTTCTCCAGGCTCAACCAGGGCAACACCGCGACATTTCAGTCCGCACTGACGACCGTCACCGACTTCACCGCCGGGACCAACTTCACCGTGACAGGCTCCTTCGCGGTCACCACAAGCGCCGATGGCACTTCGAGTTCGACGACCAACCGACTGAGTTCCTGGGGGGTCACCCTCTTCGGGAACACCAGCGACCCGACCGTCGGCGTCTTCGCGTCTCTCGTGGTCTATGAAAATCGGCCCAACTACAACGGTGGTCAGCGGCTGGGGCTGGGCACCAATCGACCCAGTGCGGGCGGCAGCTACATCGGCAACTACCCCGAGAGCGGCGCCGCGGAATCGGGCGAAACGTTCCTGACCGGGTCAAACACCCTACTGGCCAACGGTGACACGCCGACCTACACCTGGACCATCGCCGTCTCTTATGACTCGCCCACTCAGGTCGACATCGCATATACCCTCACCGACGGAACCAACACCAACACCCTCACCGCGAACAATGTCGACATCACCGCGGTGGCGTCGAACAAAGTCTTCGGCGTGACCGCATCGGAACGCAACCGTTCACTCGCCGGGACGTTCAGCGCCGTCACCGTGAATCAGGCCGTCCCCGAACCCGCGTCCTTCGTGGCACTGGGGATGGTTTTGCTGCTCGTGTCATCCAGACGCCGCCGTGAACTGTGACACGACCCACGCCCTTGCGCGATGCCCGTACCCGCTACCGGGGGTGGATGGACCTTATCCCCCCCCAACGGGTGACGATTCGATAGAGCTTGCCGACGATTGCACGACAACCAGGAGTTTCCCATGAACCGTTTGTCTGTTTTTTGCTTGATCTTTCTGATTGCACTCGCGGCGCGTCCGGCGCTGTGCGACGATGCCCCCGCCAATCTCTTTGACAACGGCGACTTCACACACGCCGACGCCGACGGCAACGCGGCGCACTGGGTCCGCCAGACAAAAGACAACGGCAGGCTCGTCATGCACAACGAGGGCGGCCTGAGCTACGTCGCACTCTCCGTCACCGACCCGGGCAAGGACATCTTCATCCAACAGATTGCCAAGCTGCCCCCCGAGGCCAAGCGCGTCACACTCACCGCGCGTTACCGATGGAAGAACATCGTCGCAGGCGACAAGAGCTACCAGTGCGGCAAGGTACAGGGACGCTTTGCCAAGGACGGCAAAGACACCGGCAGGTGGATCGACCTGGGCAACCTGACCGGCGACGGCGAATGGACCGAAAAGACCCGCACCGTCAGCGTCCCGGACGATGTCAACGGCATCATGGTTCGGCTGTCGATCTACGGGTCCAAGTCCGGCGAGCTGGACGTGGACAACGTGCGCGGCTCGATCGTCACCGAAGAGGACATCGCTGCGCTGCGTGCCCAGTACCGCCCGGAAGCCGAGTTCGGCCCGGCGGTCAGCGACGCGCGCTACAACAGACTGCTGCGGGGCGTGAACATCAACAACTGGTTCTGCCAACCGTGGAACGCCAAAGTGAACGGCCAGAAGGGCGGGTTCAACCCCGAGTTCTTCAAAGCGTACATCACCGAACACGATGTGCAGATGATCGCCGACGCGGGCTTTGACCACGTGCGCCTGGTCACCGACCCGTTGTTCCTCATGGACAGGGACACCGGCGAGTTGAAGACCGAACTGCTCGGCGATTACGACGAGGCAATCCGGCTGCTCCGCAAGCACGGCCTGGCGGTGATCGTGGATGTTCACCCCAAGAACCCCAGTTACAAGAGCATGGCCGGCAAGCCCATCGCCCAGAGCTTCATCACCTGGTGGGGCCAGTTTGCCAAACACCTGGCCCAGACGACCGACCCGGAGTGGGTCTTCCTCGAAACGCTCAACGAGCCGGGCGGTCAGGGGTATTGGGTCAGCAACTGGCCCGAGTACCAGGACAAGCTGCTGACCGTCATGCGTGCCAATGCGCCGCATCACACCTTCATCGCCAACGGCGGGGCTTACATGCTCACGTGGGAGCTGCCCAAGGTCGTGCCACACACCGATCGCAACATCATCTGGGCGGTCCATTTTTATGAGCCTTCGCCCTTCACCCATCAAGGGGCACAATGGATGAAGGACTGGTACCGACCGCTTCGCAACGTGCCCTGGCCCCTGACCGAGGAGAACCTGGCCGCGGCCCAGGCGTCGGTCGTCGCCAATGACAAAGCCGCCGACAAGGCACGCAGTGTCCTGGCGGATCAACTGCGCAGCGGCTGGGGTACCGAGGACAACCTCGACAAACGCTTTGCGGAGGTCACGCAATGGGCACACGACCATGACCGGCGCGTGGTCGTCGGTGAATGGGGCGTCTACACTCAATACGCACCTCGTGACAGCCGACTGCGTTACCTGAGCGCGTTTACGAAGAAGATGGATGAACTCGGGCTTGGCTGGACGATCTGGGACTACTGCGGCGCGGGATTCGACATCGTGGAGAACCCCGACGTTCAGGACCCGTCGCTGCGCAGGCTCGACGCCGACGTGATCGAAGCCCTGGGCCTCAAGCCCCCCACGCAACAAGTCAAAGCCCGGTGAGGCGAACATGGACACCCCGCGGATCAAGCAAACCTCAAGCCGTATCTTCGGTCCATCGAAAGACCGTTTCGGCATTGCGCCATCGCACCGCTCAATGCGAAGCGCGTTTACGCTCATCGAGCTGCTCGTGGTGGTCAGCATTATCTCGCTGCTGGTCTCGATCCTCCTGCCCGCGCTCAAGAAGGCCCGCTACATGGCCGGCTCGGTGGTGTGCCTCAGTCACATGCGCCAGCAGGGCCTGGCGTTCTACAGCTACGTCACGGACAACAAGGACGTCCTCCCGCGCGGCCGGGATATCCAGGGCGGTTACAAGTGCGGTTGGCACCAGGTGCTCCCCCCCTATCTCAACAACGACCCCGGCGTGTG
This sequence comes from Phycisphaera sp., assembly GCA_016125215.1. Classification (GTDB taxonomy): domain Bacteria; phylum Planctomycetota; class Phycisphaerae; order Phycisphaerales; family Phycisphaeraceae; genus RI-382. The sequence goes on along the minus strand of WGMF01000026.1, from coordinate 81,769 downwards.
GCGATGCTCAAACGCCCAGCTCGAAAAGAGCACCGGCAACCACTACTCCTCCAACCCCGCCGTCATGCGCGAGATCGATTCGGCCGCGTACGCCTCGGGCGTCGACAACAACATCTACAGCGCCATCGGGCGATTCTCCGAGGTGGTCATGATGTTCGACGGCGCCCAGAGCCAGGGCGGCGACACCGCGGCCGACTCGGGCAAAAACATCGAAAACGGTGCCGCATGGGGCAGGACGTACAACCCCGCCTCATCGGACAACGACCAGCCCGTGGATATCAAGTCCAACTCCGACGACTCTTCGGGGCACCAGAAACTCCGCTGGCGCGAGATTGGCGGCTTCGGACCCGACCCCGCCACGGCGGTCATCAACCTTCTTTACGCCGACGGCCACGCGCAGTCCAAGCGCTACGGCGAGTTTGTCTGGAAGGAATTACGACCGGACGCACGAAAGTAGCCGTCGTCCCGCCCCGACACCGCAGCCCGATCTCTGTGCAACGCCCCCGGAGTTGACCGCGACATGACACCGCACACACCGCATCGCTTTGAGACCTATGACGTGCTGGTGATCGGCGGCGGGTCGGCGGGCCTGTGCGCCGCGATCCAGGCCGGTCGCCTGGGGCGGCGCGTGCTACTCGTCGAAAAAGCGGCGCAGCTCGGTGGGACCACGACCACCGGCGGGGTCAACGCGGTCCAGACCTTCTTCGCCTACGGCCAACAGGTCATTGCCGGCATCGGGTGGGAGATGTGCCGACGCACTTACGAAGTGTTAGGCCTGCCCGTACCCGACGGGTCGAAATACAAGCCCACCTCGGGGATCGTCGTGACGTGGGTCGACCGCGGGGTCTACGCCGCGGTCGCGGACATGGCGGTGCTCGAAGCGGGCGTGGACCTTCGGCTGCACACGATGGTCGGCGCGGTGGCGCGGGAAGACGATGACGACCTGTGGCGGGTGACACTGTGTGGCAAAGAGGGGCTTGTCGACGTGCGTGGCCGCGTGCTGGTGGATTGCAGCGGCGACGCCAACGCGGTGAGCCTCGCGGGGCTTGAGGTCGAACACGCCGACACCGTGCGCCAGCCCGGCACGCTGGTGATGGGCCTGACGGGGTACGACGCGCAGACGCTGGATTACGACGCGATCCAAAGAGCCTTTGACGAAGCGGTGACGCGCGGCGAACTAAAACGCAGCGACGCGGGCTTCCGTGGCGGCAGGATCGAGCCCATGCTCCGTGACTACGGGGGCAACGCGGTACACGTCGTCAGCGAGTCGGCCCAGGACAGCCCCGGACGAACCGCGATGGAGATCGAGGGCCGACGGGTCATGCTCAGGCTCACACGTTTTTTCCGTCAACAGCCGGGCCTTGAAAAACTCACCGTCGCGTGGTTTTCGCCCGAGGTCGGCGTGCGCGAGACGGTGCGTATCCGTGGCAAGGCACGCATCACGGCCAGGGACTACGAATCCGGCCGCGTCTGGCCCGACGCCGTGTGTCACAGCTTCTACTCCATCGACGAGCACAAGAACGAAGGCCCGACCAACTACCGCCCCCTCAAACGCGGCGTGGTGCCCACCATCCCGTACGGCGCGCTGCTCCCCGTGGAGGGACGCAACGTGATCGTGGCGGGGCGCTGCATCAGCGGGGACCGCGAAGCCTTCAGCGCCTACCGCGTGCAGGCGTCGTGCATGGCGATGGGTCAGGCCGCCGGCGCCGCGGCTGCGCTGGCGGTGTCGCTGGGCGTGCCCTGTGCCGACGTGCCCATCGACCAACTGCGCCCCCTCCTTGCAGAACACGGCGCGATCGTCCCCGGTGCAGCGGTCACGGTGGGCTGAGCGGACTCCAGCAAGACCCCACCGCGAAGCCCTTGACACTTCCGGGGGTACTTCCGGGCGTGTGCAAACCTCGTAGTTTCCCCCTCTCCCCTAATCCCTCTCCCCCCAAGCCCCCGATCCCGGCCCGCCTGGAATCAAATTTACTCTCCGTTATTCTCGTCAAGCCCGGTGTACGTGGGCCTCTGTCACGACCACTGGCAACGGAGTGTGAGCAGTTGGAACGGGCTGAAGGGCACGGTGATACCCCCGTCGCGCGTGTCGATCTCCTCCCCTGCGTCTTCCATGATGTTGGATCGGCTCACCCGTGTGGGTGCTTTGGCAAAACGGAGCGTGGCCTTGCCTCGCTGACCGTGCGCTTCGTAGAGACGAACGATCAGGCCCTGGCCGTCCTCGGCTCGCTTGACCGTGTCAAGGATGACGTTGGGTTGATCGACCGTGACGAATGGTTCGTGACCGATCGGTTGACCCATACGCAGGGGGAGATTGAATGCGATAGCCTCGTGGACAACTCCCGCACTCCGCCAGTCGCCGGCGTGGGGCAGCATGGCAAACGCAAAGTCGTGCCCGCCCATGTCGCAAGTCCCGTCGGGGCTTTTGGGTGATCGGAGCAGGGTCAGGTGCATCACGTTCTCGAACGTGCTCCCGCCGTATTTGCAGTCGTTGAGCACCGCCAGGCCGCTGCCCGGTTCGGAGAAGTCGAACCAGCGGTGCATGGGCACTTCAAAACGTGCGATGTCGAACGAGGTGTTGTAGTGCGTCGGGCGTTCGACGTGGCCGAACTGCATCTCGTAGGTCGCGTTCATCGAACAAGCGTCCACGGGGAACGCGACCTTGAGCAACTTCTTGGACTCGTGCCAATCGACGTGGCAGTCGAAACGCAGGACCCGCGCGTCGGCGTCTAGGCGCACCGTCTGCGTCATGTTGCTCTTGGGGCTGATGTCGTAAGTGAACTCGACCTCGGCGCGGAGTGGGTCTTGCAACGTGACCTTGTGCGACTTGGCGCCGGGCAGCTCGGTGCGGGTTTCGAGGTGGGTCGGGTCGATGTCCCACGCGTCCCAGTTGGTGGGGAAATCCTGGTACATCTCGAAGACATTGGCTGGGCCCGAGAGGACGTTGCGACCGGTCTGTTTAGAGACGAGGCTGACCACGCGGCCGGCGTCGGTGAGTGTCGCGGACAGGTGCGCGTTCTCAAGGGTGTATAGGCCGACTTGATGCCGTAACGTCACGGGCGCGGCGGGCTGGATCGGTTGCGCAGTTGTGAACGGCTTGGCGTGGACGGCTTGCAGTGTGTGATTGATTTCGACGACATCGGTGCGTTCGACGCCGACGGTGTTGACGGGCGCTGCACCCGTGCCCAGTGTGGTGCCGAGCAGTTTGTTGCCGTCCTCGAAAAACGCCTTGAACTGTGCCTCACTGTCGCGGTAGACCTGCGTGATGGAACTGCCGGGCAGGATGTCGTGGAACTGGTTGAGCAGGAGCACCTTCCAAAGGCGGTCGATCTCGTGAGCGGGATAGTCCGCACCCTCCACGAGCGACTTGCGTGCCGCGAGGAACTCGAGGTCGTGCAACAGGCGTTCGCCCATGCGGTTGTTGCGCTTGATGAGGGCCTGGCTCGTGTAGGTGCCACGGTGCAGCTCGAAGTAAAGTTCACCGATGCGCACGGGCAGGTCTGTGCAGTCGGCTTCGAGTCGGTCGAAGAACTCGTTGCTGGAGCGCTGGGCTGTGGGCGGGATCGATTGGAGGTTGCCGACACGCCGGAGCACTTCGAGCATGCGCTTGGTCGGCCCGCCGCCGCCGTCGCCGTAGCCAAAGAGCATGTAGCCCTCGGACGCGCGGTCGTTGTCCTTGAAGTTGCCCGCGTTGGCGCGGAGTTCCTGAACTTCATTGCCCACGCCGGTCATCGCGTTGTAGGTGTTGGCAGGCGGGAAGTGGGTGACGACTTCGCTGCCGTCGATCCCGCGCCAAAGGAAGGTGTGGTTCTCGGGCTTGTTGATGGCGTTCCAACTGAGTTTCTGTGTGAGGAACCGCTCGATGTCTGCCTGCCGCATGATCTGGGGCAACTGGCCGTTGTAGCCGAATACGTCCGGGTTCCAGAACTCCTTGCAGCGCGAGCCGAACTCGCGCTCGAAGAAGGTCTGCCCCGTAAGAAACTGTCGGCAGAGCGCTTCGCCGGAGGGGATGTTGCAGTCGGGTTCGATCCACGTCCCGCCGACGGGCACCCATTGGCCGGCCTGCACAGCGTGTTTGATCCGCGCGTAGAGGTCGGGGTTGTGGCCCTTGATGTATTGATATTGATAAGCCTGGCTGCAGGCAAAGCGGTACTCGGGGTAGTCCACCATGTAGGCGGTGGCGCTGCTGAAGGTGCGTTCGCACTTGCGGTGTGTCTCGGCTAAAGGCCAGAGCCAGGCGGTGTCGATGTGTGCGTGGCCGATCGCGCTGAGGTTGAAGACGCGCGAGGCGTTGCGGTGCTGGTAGAGATGGTCAAGGATTTTCGAGGCCTCGGGCCAGGTGTCGCGGTTGTCGAGGTCGAGTGTATTGGCAAAGCGGTTGAGCTGGTTGAGCAGGTAGCCCTGCCAGTTTTTCTCCGTTGCACCCGATTCCCTGTCGAGTTCTCTTTCAAGCTGCGCCAACACGGTCGCATCGAAATACAACTTCCACGCCTGCTCATCGAACACCGCGATCTCGCACTGCTTGAGCTGGTAGGGACTGGTGAGTGGGTTGTAAACACCGCCCGCGGTGCTGGCGCCGAACTTGCGGTTGCACGCCATCTCGATTTGAAATTGCAACGTTTCCCCGCCCTTGGCCCCTCGCAGCAGGACGGCGTCGGGCCGGTCGCCGCTGGTCATGTTCAGGCCCTGGATCGTTCGGCCATCGATCCAGAGTGTCGCCTCGCTCTGGCTGTCCCAGAGTAAATCGATTCGTTGGCCGGCCCATTCAACAGGAACGCTCGCTTCGACGCGGAACCAGAACGTCGACCACGGCGGGCCGAAGATTTCACCGATCTGTGCCGCGCGGAAGTCGGTGAGTTTTTGTGCGTCGGTGTAAGCGATGCGGTCCACCGGTCCCGCGACAACGACGGACCGCACGGGTCGGGTCTGTGCGTAAATCAATCGACCGAGGCGGTTGATCAGTTGGTTGCATCGGCTGCGAGTGTAGGAAGGGTGCCTGTGCATGATGACGTTCCGAACCGGGGGTAGGCGGTGAGTGTAAAACCGTAGGTGATCTTAAAAATTTCCGGTGTCTTAAAAACTTCCGGGGGGGGAAACAGACTACCAAGTTTGCTGGGGGTCAGGGGTCTTGGGCCTTCTGAAATAAAAATCCTATTGAAGCCAGCCGTTGAATCGCTTAGATTGCATGGTCAGGAGCGCACTTGAAATACCTTTTTACCGCCGTCGCCGCTTTGCTCATCTTTGCCAGTCTGGCAGTGAAGTTGTCGATGCCATCGACCGGGACAGCGGTGCCGGTGATTTATTGGGTGACCGACCCCAACCCCGCGCGGATCGAACAGGCCGCGGGCTTTTCCGCCTGGCTCATCAAAGCGGGCCACGGCGAGCGCGTCACATTCACGCGCGTGGATGACGTGAGCAGGTTCCAGAAACGGCGGTGGTCGGACAACCTCATCGCGGCCATGCGGTCAACCAATGCGGCCGGCCCGAAACTCTGGGATAAAAATCTCCAGCCCCTCGCCGTCAAAGAGCAGGACCTGCCCCTGACGATCAGTTACCCCCCCGTCGACCTGCGTCTGGACTACGCCAACTCGGCTAATGAAAAAAAACTCATCCAGGGCGTCAGCGGCGTGGGTTCGGAAATCTCCGACCTCAACAGCAACACGCTGCACTTCTCACAGGCGGTGGGCATCTGCGACGACGTGACGCAGCGCGCCCTCGAACTCGGCTTCGACCCGGGCCAGACCCACCCCGCCATCGTACCCGACCTCACCGTCAACGGCAGGCAGTACGCCTTCCCGTGCAACGTGTCGGTCGGGCTTTACTTCGTCAACAAAAAAACCTTCGAGAAATACGGCGTCGAGGTCCCGCCGGCGCGATGGGACACCCAGACCTACGAACGCATCGGCAAACAACTCGTCGACGCCGCCAACCCGCCCGGCCAGCGCAGGACCGTCTTTTTCGCCGACGAGGTCCGGTCGATCGACCTCTACCGCTCGCTCGGGCTTTCATCCTTCAATGAAACACTCACGCGCTGCACGATCAACGACCCACGCTTTGTTCAAGCCATCAAGCTCAAGTACAAGTGGATGTACGTCGACCACCTGATCCCCTCGCTGGCCGAACGCACCGGGTTCGACACCCAGACCGGCTTCGGCGGGCCCAAGCTGCAACTGTTCAACAGCAACAATTACGCGATGGTCACCGGTGGGCGCTGGCTACTCGTGCAGCTCCGCAAGTTCGGCGACCTGGACATGAGCATCTCCGAGTACCCCTACTTCCCCGGGGGCATGCCCAACACGACGTTCTACACGCGCTGCGCCGCGGTTTACGCCGGGGCCGAGCAACGCGACAAGGCCGAGCTTTTCCTGGCGTACCTCGCCAGCGCCGATTACAACAACCAGATCGTCGCAGACGCCGACGCCCTGCCGCCCAACCCCAAATACGCCGACTCGGAGGCGTTCCGCAATCCGCCCGACCACCCGACGGAGCACGGCATCCACCAGCCCTTCTACGAGGCCGCGAAGAACATCGCCATCGCCGTCCCCGCCTGCCCGTTTGTTCTCAAGTCGGTAGCCTCGCGCCACATCAACGAAGCCGAGGACGCCTTCATGAACAACCGCCTCACCGCCGAGCAGGCCGCGGAACAGGCCGGCCGCCGCGTCAACGAAGAAATCCAACGCACACTCAAGGAACAGCCCAAGCTAGTCCCCGATTACGAGCGTCGGCTGGAGCTGCAGAAAAAAATCGATGCCTATCGACTCGCCAACAAGCCCGTGCCCGTCGAGTGGATCGACAACCCGTTCCACAGGAAGTGGTACGCCTTCAACCACTGGCTGGCGGAAGAAGGGGGGACAAAATAGTTGGCCAATAAACGCAAACAACTCGGCGCCGCGATGCTCTTCCTCGCGCCCAACTTCCTGGGCGTCCTGGCGTTCACCGTCTTCCCGGTGCTCTTTAGCATCATGCTCGCCTTCACCAACTGGGACCTGCGACTGCACAACATGTTCAAGGACGAACCGCTCAAGTTCGTCGGGCTGGACAACTTCACACGCCTCTTCACCGAGGCCGACTTCACACGCTACCTGGGCAACACGCTCTTCATGATGATGGGCATCCCCTTCAGCGTCGGCGGGTCGCTCCTGGCCGCGATGCTGCTTTCGAGCGACACGCGCGGCGGGGGCGGCAGGACGTGGGCCTGGCTGCTTGCGTCCGGGGGACTGGTGGTCAGTGTCGCCCTTCTTGCCGCCACGGGATTGGCCACCACGGGCATGACCATCCTCTTCGTCGGCGTGGCGTGCGGCATCCTGGCGATGGGGATGCTCGGCGGCGTCACGGTCTACCGCACACTCTTCTACACGCCCCACTTCACCGCCGGCGTCGCCACGTTCCTGCTCTGGAAGAAACTCTACAACCCCGAGTCCGGCCCGATCAACGCGGCGCTGCAGCCGGTGCTCGACACGCTTGCGGGCTTCGTCAACAAACAACCCCCGACCGCGGTGTCCGGCTTGCGCTGGGTCTTTCTTACGGGTGTCGCGGCGCTGCTGCTGTGGGCGGTGTCGAAGCTCTGTCGCATGTGGAACGAGGGGGAGTTGAGCGGCCGGGCAATGGTGCTGCCGATGGTGTTGCTCACGCTGCCGACGGTCGTGGCGATGTACTGGACACAGACACGCGGGATGCCGGGCTATGTGCTGGCGGGCGTGATGGGGTCGGTTGGGGTCTGGGTCTTGCTTCGCGTATTCGTGGGCAGCCGGGCGTTTTTACCGCCGACGGGCGGTGAGGGGCTGGGCACGGGGCTGATGATCGCGCTGTGCGCGATGACGGTGCAGTTCATTTTGCTGGGTTTCTCGGCGGTGTTTGCCAACCTCCCCGCGATGGCGGCCGACGGGCTGGAAGCCCCGAAGTGGATCGCGAGTTACGACTGGGCCAAGCCGTCGCTCATGCTGATGGGCCTGTGGGGGGCGATCGGGTCTAACAACATGTTACTCTACCTCGCTGCGCTGACGAACGTGCCGGGTGAACTCTATGAGGCAGCGGACATCGACGGCGCCCGCAGGTTCCAGCGGTTCTGGCACGTCACCTGGCCGCAGCTCGCGCCGACGACGTTCTTCATCCTCGTGATGAGCACGATCGGCGGGCTTCAAGGCGGCTTCGAGATGGCCAAGACCATGACCAACGGCGGGCCGGCCGGTGCGACCACCACCCTGAGCTACTTCATCTTCATCGAGGGCTTCGAGACCGGGCGGTTGAGCTTCGCCGCCGCCGTCTCGTGGGCGCTTTTCATCCTCGTCTTCAGCATCACGATGTTCAACTGGAGGTTCGGCAACAAGTATGTCAACGACTGAGCCGAACCATCTTGCGATCCCAACACGCCCCGTGCGCACGGCGAAAAACACCGTGAGCGTCAGGCGCTTTTTCTCCACGTGGGTACTGCACACGGTGCTCGTGGCGCTGAGTTTTGCGCTCGTCCTGCCTTTCGTCTGGCTCCTGCTCACGTCCGTCAAGACGCTCGAGGAGGTCGGCGTCGGCTCGTGGCTGCCGGGCAAGGGTGGCTGGCGCTGGGACAACTACATCGAGGTCTTCCGCCAGATCCCCTTTGCACGCTACTACGTCAACAGCATCTTCATCGCCTGCTGGGTCACGTTTTTGCAGGTCTTTACCAGTTCGCTGGCGGCGTTTGCGTTCAGTCGCCTCGACTGGCCCGGACGCGACAAGGTCTTCGTCCTCTACCTCTCGACCATGATGCTCCCGGGGCTGGTCATGATGATCCCCAACTACCAGATCATGATCTCACTGGGGTGGGTCGACCGGTTTACGGGGCTGATCGTCCCCGCGGCGTTCACGGCGTTCGGCACGTTCTTGCTCAGACAATTCATGCTCTCGATCCCCAAGGCCCTCGACGAGGCGGCCGAGATCGACGGCGCAAGCAAGTGGCGGGTCTACTGGGACGTGATCCTGCCCATGACCAGGCCCGGGCTGATCACGCTGGCGATCTTCACCTTCATGGGCAACTACCACTCGTTCTTCTGGCCTCTGGTCATGCTCAAAAGTGAGTTCCGTTACACGCTGCCGATCGGCCTGCTCTACTTCGACTCGACCGCCGGTCAGGAGACGAACCTGCTCATGGCCGCCGTCGCGATGAGCGTCATCCCGATGGTGATCGTCTTCATCCTCCTGCAGAAATACCTGGTCAAAGGCATCCAGCTCGGCGCGGTCAAGGGCTGAGCGGGGTTTCACCGCGCAAGCCCGAATCTCTCACGGACACACTCGTGTTGTTAAGCCGACTTTCGGACCTGCCCGGTCTCGAAGAAATACTTGACCACTTCTTCGGGGGGCATGGGCTTGGCAAAGAGATACCCCTGCGCGTAGTCGCAATCCAGGGACTGCAGCGCCACGAGTTGTTCCCTGGTCTCAACGCCCTCGGCGGTGATGCGCAGGTCGAGGTTGTGGGCAAGCTGCACGATGGCCTGGATGACCGCGGAGTAGTCCACGCGGCTGTCGAGGTTGCGGATGAAGGCGCGGTCGATCTTGACGCCCTTGAGCGGGAACTCGTGGAGCGAAGCGAGCGAGGAGTGGCCGGTGCCGAAGTCGTCCATGACGAGCTTCACGCCCATGTCGCGCAGTTGAGGCAGCAGCGCCGATCTGGAGCGGAGGTCCTGCATGAAGGCGCTCTCGGTGACTTCGAGCCAGAGGTTGTGCGGGGATTGACCCTGGCGTTTGAGGACGGAACGGACGTGGTCAAGCAGGGCCGTATCGGAGAGCTGTCGTGGAGCGACGTTGACACTGATGGCCACCGACGGGTCCAGCGCGAGCGTGCTTTGCCACTTGGAGAGTTGTTGCATGGCCTGGTCGATGGCCCAGCGCCCCATCTCGACGATCAGCCCCGTTTCCTCGGCCAAGGGGATGAACTTGTCCGGCGGGATCAGGCCTCGCCGGGTGTGTTTCCACCGCATCAGGGCCTCGAACCCGACCAGGCCGCCGCTTTCGAGCGAGAGGATCGGCTGATAGAAGAGCACGAGTTCATCGCGGTGAAGCGCCTGTCGCAGGTCATTTTCAAGCGCGAGGCGTTCGGCGACCTTCTCATGCATCTGCTTGTCGAAGACCGCGCGTCGTGCCCGGCCGTGGCCCTTGGCGTGGTACATGGCGGTGTCGGCGTCACGGAGGATCTCGTCTGCGCCCAGGTGGTAGATATCGCTCGTGGTGATGCCGATGCTCGCCGAGGAGTGAACGGTCTGTCCGAGCAACCGGTAGGGTTTGGACAAGACTTCCTGCAGGTGGTCCGTGTAGGCCTCGGCCTCTTTTGTTGAGGCTAGCCCCGAGAGCACGACGACAAACTCATCGCCCCCGAGCCGGGCGGCCAGTGAAGCGGGCGGCTTCGTATCCGCTAATGTGGATTTGATCCTGTTTGACGCCTCGATGAGCAGCGCATCGCCCACGTCGTGGCCGAGGCTGTCGTTGATGATCTTGAACCGGTCGAAGTCCAGGAACAGGACCGCGTAGTGGTTGCTGTTGTCGGAGCGGTTTGCGGCCACCGCCTTGTTGATCGCCTCATGGACCGCGGCGCGGTTGGCCAGCCCGGTGAGCTTGTCGGTGACCGCATCGCTTCGGAGCTGCTGCTCCAGGGCTTTGCGTTCGGTGATGTCGGTGTGGGTGCCGAACATCAGCAGCGGTTGCCCCTGGCTGTCGCGGGTGAGCACCCGACCGCGGTCGTGGATCCAGACCCAGTGACCGTCGCGGTGTTTCATGCGGTGCTCGGAGTCGTAGTATTCCGCTTTTCCGTCGAAGTGTGCCGAGATCGCCTCCGCACAAGACGCCAGGTCGCCGGGATGGACCATTTTTCTCCACGTATCGATGTTGCAGGGCTCGAGTTCTTTGAGGGTGTAGCCGACCAATTGCGCCCACCGCTCGTTGAAAACGGTTTCCCCGGTCTGGACGTTCCACTCCCACGTGCCGATGCGCGTGCCCTCGATGACGTTGGCCAGACGTGTGCGTTCCTCCATGAGCCGATCGTCAGCGAGTTTGCGGTCGGTGATGTCGTCGCTGGTGATGGCCACACCGTCGCCCACACGGACCACCTGGTGGTGGAGCCACCTGGTCTTGATGTGGGGTGTTTCAATTTCAAATTCTTCTTCGAGCGGCACACCGGTTTCCGCAACGTGTTTGTATTTCTCAAAGAACCCCCCGGTTCGATTGATGGGCAGCAGCTCGCAGAGCCGTTTGCCGATGACCTGTTCACGTGGCTTGTTCACCATCTGCAACCCGATGCGGTTCACATCCACAAACTCGAAGTCCACGATCTCATCCGTGCCATCACGGACGGCACGCAAAAGGAAAAACGCGCTCAGCCCGCCGTCGATCGCGGCCCGGAAGCGTGACTCGCTCTCCTGCACCAGTCTCTGGGATTCGACCTGCCGGGTGATATCCGCGCCGACGCCCATGAAGTTGACGATCCGGCCGGCTTCGTCAAGAACGGGTTTGATCTCGATGTCGACCCAGTAGGGCTTGCCTTGCTTTGTGTAGTTGAGCAGGCGGGCATCGACGTGCTCGCCGGCCTCAAGCGCGTCGTGGATTTTTTTGACGGTCATGGGGTTGGTGTCGGGGCCTTGCAGGACGGAGCCGGGCTTTCGGCCACGCACCTCATCGAGCGTGTAACCGCTGACGCGGGTGAAACCCTCGTTGACCCATTCGACCCGGCCCTGCGCGTCGGTGATGATGACGGAGTTGTGCGTGCGTGACGCGACCATGGCCAGCTTACTTAGTTCGGTCTGGTTGGCACGGAGCACATGGGTCATCTCCGTGGCCAATCGTTCAGCCACGCGTCGCTGCCTGCCCAGCACCCAGACCAGCATGCCCACCATGATGGAAAGAACGCAACCCGCCAAGCCCAGGGCCTTGGGCTGCCATGGGTCCCATTGCCGGAAAAACTCGGGCATCGCACTGACGTGCAGCGTCCACGTCCGACCGGCGATCGGCAACGGCCTGGAAGTGCTGAATATCTCGTTGTGGATGCTGTCAACCCGGGCCTCGTGGTCGGGGTCTTCGGTACGGTCGAAGATCTGATACTCCTTGTTTTCGACCGTACCGTCGTAGATATCAAAATCCAGTGTCTCATCGATGCCGGCGCACAACGGGCGCATCACATCGTCAATGATCAACGGCATGAAGACCCAGCCGACGAGGTTTTTCCGCCGATCTTCGACCGTCTCGGGGCTTTGCGTGCCTCTGTAAAACGGGAGCAGAATCAGGACCGCCGGCCTCTGTTGCGGGTCCTGCACGAGACGGATCATGCGGGTCGTGGTGAAAGACCCCGTATCACGGGCAAGGTCGGCGGCCTCGCGTCGGTCAGGATTCGAGCCGATGTCGTAACCCACCGCGTTGAGGTTGTTCTCGACCGGTTCGATAAATTTGATGGGGTAGAGGTCATCGGTCTGTGTGTCGGGGTAGACGCGGTAGCCGGGGCAGCCGTCGACCGCGGTATCGGTGATGAATTTCTTCAGGTCGCTGCGCTTGAGGTATTGGATATACCCGATGCCCAGTGAGCCGGGGAACTCAAGGGCGTGTCGACGGGAATTGAAATAGCTGTGGAACTCGTCTCGCTCGACCGTCTTGCTGGCAACAAACAAGCCCCGACAACCCCGCAACCCCGCTTCGTACACATTCATCAACTCGGTCACACGTTGTTCGATCCGTTCCACTTCACGGTGGAAAATGAGTTGCTGTTCGTAAACAATACGCTGGTAGTCTATCCAACCGGCGGTGATCGAAAGAGCAATACCCAGCAACATCACGACCGGGGCTGCGGCCTTTGAGAGAAATAATTTTGCCGTGATACGACCCACCGCGCCTCCATCGTTTTCCAATCCAGAAGCAATCACCAGGCCCGCGTAAGGCCAAGACCTTACCCGGGTGTATCAAGGAGATATATCGGATAAATAAGTCCGTGATTTAAGCCTTGCAGCGTGCGAGAAACGTGGGAATTTATCGGCCGAACCCGTGTTATCTGCCGCCCAGGGGCATTGTGATGGGGAAGCCCTCGAAGCTGTCGGCGGGTTGACCGTCTGCGGCGGGGTAGCGGAGCAGCTCGAAGGTGACCTGTTTGGCCGGCTTGTCGAGGGTCACCATTCCGAAGCCCGAACCTTTGGCGCGGGCCTTGTCGTCGGGGGAGTCGTATTCGTTGACGTTGCTGCGTGGGGTGGGGTTGCCGACGCCGAGTACGTCGATCTTATTACCGAAGGGGTCGGTGCGTTTGCCCAGCGGGTTGCCGTCGACTTTTTCGGGGTTGTTTTCTTCGACCCCGGGCCATGCGGCGCGGGGCCAGCCGTTGACCGTGCCGGGCACCATGAACTGCAGCGGCCCGTCGCCGAAGTCCTTGATGCCGTGACGGACCAGCGCGCCGAAGTGCTGGTCTCCGCAGAGCAACAGCGCATGGGTTTTTTCGATGACGGTCAGAGCCTCATTGCGTTTGGAGCTTGGCCAGCCGTTGGTGTCCACGTCGCGTCGGCTCCGGTTGAGTTTGGGTCCGCCGTGCGTGTGGACTTGTGCAAACATGGTCTGTGACAGAATGATGTTGAACGGGCTGCTGTCTGAAGACCTGCCCCAGTTTTCGAGAAACGCAAGCTGCCGATCGCCCAGGAGCGAGGCGTCGTCAAAGTCCAGTGCGGTGCCGTCGAGTTCCGATGCGTTCTTGATGCCGTGCTTCTGGAACATGATGCCCGGTCCGGACTTGAACTTGCGGTCTTCGATGATGGCCAATCGTCCGCCGGCGTAGTTGAGCGCAGTGAAGTAGACGCCGATGCCCGAGGGCGTGGGCTTGGGGTCGACGGGGTCGGGCAGGTTGGCGGTCTGCGTGCGCTGGACCATGTTGACCCAGCGCGGGGCCATGATGTACCCGCCCCAGTTGTCGTTCTTGCCCTTGGGTGCAAGCGTGCCGCCGTTGCCCCAGAGGTTGCCCTGATAGACGTCGTGGTCGTCGGGGATGATGACGCTCGGCCGATCGCGCAGCAGCTCTCGCCAAGTCCAACCGAACTGGTACCACTTTCGGAAGTAATCCAGTGTGGCATCCTCGACGGGCCAGCGTGTGATGCCGTACCCGCCGTAGACCTCGTAGATCTGGTCGCCGGCGAAAAACATCATGTCGGGGTCGCGCATCCGGACAGCCTGAACGATGCGCGTCGCGGGGAAGGCGTAGCCGTTGTCGCAACTGAAGACGGCAAGCTTGAACTGCTTATCACTCACCGGGTCTTTGCGGATGGTGCCGACCCACTCAGATGTTTGGCCGTCCCACGGATAGACGACGCGATAGGGTACGTCCTTCTCGCTGGGCCAGTTTTCAATCCTGAACAAGGCGGTGCGGGCGTCGGGGTCGATGGGGGCGTCGGCCGCGTGTTGCCAGCCGTGTCCGAGGTCGGTTTCGAGGGTGACGCTCTGTGCGTCGCCTTGACCGATGGGCGGCATCTGGACGTTCATCTTGAGGGTGCGATCGCTGAGCGTGTATTGCGACCAGAGGATCGGGCCGAACGTTCGGTCGGGGTGGACGTGGATGCCCCCGCCGTCAAGCGTGACACGTTGGAATTGCCAGGTCATGGCGTCCTGGCCCTGCGCGTTGGGGCGTTTGCGTGGGGCTTGTGCGATCAGCGCCACGCCGCCTGCGACAGCTTGCGGATCGATCTTCTTTTGTGCCGAGACGCGCTGCCTGTTGCTCTGGGCGGTCACGGACAGTGTGGTGAGCTTGGCGTCGTAAGCGATCTCGATATCGATCGGCCTGGCCATGTTGAGGCTCTTATCGCTCAGCGTGTCGTCGATCACCGCATAGCCTTGTGCGTTGATCCCGACGCGCACGCCTTGCTGGGGGAACAGCGCCCTGCGTCGCCAGTCCCCGACCTCGTCGCGTGTGCCGATGATAAACCCGCCGACCACTTTGGCTGACTGGTCGGCTTGACCTGTGAACTCGACCGATGCGCGGGCGTGAAAGTCCGCGTCACCGGAAGTCTCGCAGGCCATCAGGCTCACCATGCGATCCTCCGCGGCCTGCCCGAGGAGCACGCCGTCCTTGACGGACCAGTCCTGCATAGGCAGCGCCACACACTCGGGGCCGACCCACACGCGCGAACCGGGGGTGTTGAGCGTGTATGAATCCGCCAGGGCCCACGCCTGAACGGTCAGAAGCAGACCCACCGCAAGTGGGAACCGATGACGCATCACGTCGCGGGCATCTAACATGTTGTAAGCCTCTTGTGGGTGGCGGGTTTGGGGGGCTGCGGGCGACGGGCTGCACAGGAGGCCGCCGTCTGCCCCACGATGCGCTCTGCGCACGGAATCCTCGAAAGGGGTCTGCGTTTGGACCATCTTACCGTATACTTAAAGGATTCAATGCGAGAAATCGGCTCCATGGCCCACCCCACGCTCCAGGATGTCTGTAAACTCGCGGGCACGTCGGACGCCACCGCCTCGATGATCCTCAACGGCAACCAGGCCCACCGGTTCAGGCCCCAGACCGTCGAGCTGGTGATGCGTGCCGCCCGGGACCTGGGCTACGTCCCTCAGCACGCCGGTCGCACGCTCCGCACCGGGAAATCGTTCAACGTCGCCGTCCTGCTCAACGACCTGAGCAACCCGTTTTTCGCACGCTACACCTCGTTGATCCAGCGGGAATTGCTCGTTCAGGGTTACACCACCATCCCCCTCGAAACCCAGGCCACGACCGACCGTGAGAACGAACTGCTCACCTGGCTCCTGCAACGCAATATCGATGGCGTCATCGACCTGCAGGGGATGCTCGGTGAGGCGTCCGAGGTTTACGACACATTTGCCCGGCAGACGCCGCTGGTCATCCGCAGCGCCTCGACGCTTCCGCAAAAGGTCGCTTGCCACGTCATCCACGTGGACTACGAGCGGGGTATGGCCAAACTGGCCCAACACATGGCGTCGATCGGTTGTCGGCATCCAGCCGTGTTGACGGTGACAAGCCACATGCCCGGTCGAGCCGCGGGCGGAGGCAACCCCGAGTGGACTAAGCACTGCCTGTCGGCGTTCGCCGGGGCGGGGATTCCCATCGCACTCGAACACTGGTACAGCGGAGGCATCGAGCACGAGATGGACGGGTGGTACAAGACCTGTCGAAGTTTGAAAAAAAACCGCGACCACTTCGACTGCCTGCTGGTCCACAACGCGGCGGTGTTACCCGCGGCGATCCAGGGGATCGTGGAAACAGGCAGGCAGATTGGGCGCGACCTGGCACTGGCCGCGTTCGATGATCCGCCCTATCTGGCTTACCTCTGCGGGGGCATCACCTCGCTGCGTGAACCCGTGGAAAGCATCGCGGCGCGACTTGTCGAAAGTCTGCTTGAGCGACTGACCCAAGCAAGCCAGCCCAGCTTGACCACAAACGTCACGACCGAGCTGGTTATCCGTGCATCGACGTCGTCCTTGCGAGCCGCGCCCGATCCCCGAGCGTGAGCTGGCCCGACATGCGAAAAAAAATCGGTGTGACCCAAGCCGGTACTGGTATACGGGCACGCCTGGTCTAAATTTATAAACCAATATAAATCAACATTTAGTGACGTAATTGATTCGTCACGCCATCAATACCAAATTTTTTGGCCCTGACTTGCATTTTTCTCTTGCATCCTGGAATTTTAAAGCTATAATGATTTTGTTTAGACGATTAAACTATCCATTCAATCGTATCAAAAAACGATCTCACTTCTTGAATCTCCCTCGGTCACGTTCACACACTGTCTGCCTTAACATCAGGAGAAACCCATGACCCGCCACCTCGTCTTGCCGACCCTGGTCCTCCTCGCAGCCGCCGTCTCCGCTCACGCAGCGACAATCATCAAAGGTGATGTCACCGCAAGCCTCGGACCGAACTTCTTCATCGATGCCGCGGCGACCGGCGATCAGGACACCACGATCAATCAACCGTCTTTCTTGAGCACACCACGCGATTTTGGAACACTCAACGCGGGGACCGGCGGCAGCCTGGTTGAGATCACGGGTGTGGGTTGGGGCAGCCCAAATAGCGCGGCGATTGATGCAACCTCAATGACCGTCACGATCACCTACCTCGGCGCGGACGGTGTGGCGGGCGGTGGCAACGACGTGGTCATCGGCTCGGTCACGGACAACTACACCTTCAGCGGCGCGGGAGAATACGCCTGGTCGTTCGACACGCCGATCAGCGCGACGATCGACGGGGCCAACACGATCTTCTCCATCTCTCTAGCCCCCACGAACGGCACGAACAACGGTTCGATGGTCTTCAAGTCCGTCGGTGCCGGCGCGTGGGCAGGCGTCAAGCTCAGTGTGGCCGGCACCTCGTCCGTGGTGGAGGTCCCCGAACCCGCGAGCCTGGGTGTTCTGGCTCTTGGAACAATCATGCTGGGTCTGCGTCGGCGTTTGGCTTGAGTCACTTGACCTGACCGTCGGTTCCGCACCATGATACGGGTCACAAACATGAAAACGCACAACCGTAAAACCGGATTCACGTTGATCGAACTGCTCGTGGTGATCTCGATCATTGCCCTGCTGGTTTCGATCCTCCTGCCGGCGCTGGGTGAGGCGCGTAACAAGGCCAGGCAGGCGGTCAGCCGGACACAGTTGCGTGGCCTGCACCAGGCATTCTTTAGTTTCGCGCAGAGCAACAACAACCTTTACCCCGGCCTGGTCGGGTTGAACGACAAAGACGCCGCCGCCTCTCTAGCCGACGCCGCCAGCACGCAGACCTTCGTCTGGACAGGCTACGCCACGAAAGCGGGCGCATACCCCGGGATGAGGTTGATCCTCGCACTGGAGCAGGGCTACATCTCCCCCAAATTGCTCATCAGCCCCGGCGAGATTAATCAGAGCATCTTGACCTGGGACATCAACAACGGCCGCATCTACGACCAGAACACCATGTTTTATTCTTATGCGCTGCCTCGCATTGCCAACGACGTGGCTCTGAACAACACGTTGATGAAAGGCGCAGCCAACGAATGGCAGGCCAACACCAACGGGCAGTCGGTCTTTGCCAGCGACCGCCTCGTCAAGTTCAGCGACAGTGTGACGTTGGCTGGCAACACCGCCACCCACCGCAGCATCTGGTCGTCCCCCGACAAGCCGGGGACATGGTCGGGGTCCATCTGCTACAACGACGGTCGCGTCGAGTGGCAGGTGGGTAGCTACGTGACGGGGCCGTTCAACTACGATGGCACCGTGACCTCGGCGGACAATCTCTTTGCCGGCGGCACCGGCGGCTACGATGCGCAGCAGGTCGTCAGAGAGGATAAAACCGCCCTCTGGCCCACCGACCCGTAAGACCCCTCGCGCTCAAAGGGTCCACGGTTGGCTTGATGCGCTCAGCAACCAAACGCCCCGCCGTGCCCCATCGACGATCAGCCGACGCCCGAGAAAACCGATGACAACTTACACCTTGTTATCTACCGTCATGGCCGCGGCCGTGATCGGGAGTGTCCTGACCGCCTGCACAAAAGAACAGGCCCCGGATCACCGGGATACCGCCCACACGCCGACCTCGATCACAGCACCCGCCGCGCCGATCGAACACGCTGGGGCACCTCGGCCAACCGCCCCACCGATCACGGCTACAACCCCTACACCGGCTGAACATTCAGAGCCTCCGATCATCGACTTGGCCCGCGCCGCTGACCGTGACATGCTTGTGCGTCACAACGGCGAACTGGCCTGGGAGAAAGAGTGCCTGGTGTTGAGCGTGCCGGCCGACAAAGGCGGTGCCCTGGTCTTTCGCCCCTCCGGCGCGGAAAATCGATGGGACCTGAGTGCGTTTAATCACCTGTTGATCGACATGGAAGCGGCGCAGGGACGGGAACTCAAGCTCAAGGTCATGGCCAAGAACCCCGGTGCCAAGGACTGGAGCGATACCGCCATCAGTTGGATGTACCTCGACGAGCACCAGCGCGCAACGCGCGCGATCTACCTGCTCCGCAAATACGCCGACCGCAATCAACACCCGCAACTATCGGTGTTCAAGAACATGACCGGGCTGCCCGGCGGGTACTACACGCACTGGCTCAGCGTGGACCCGACCCACATCATCGAGATCACGATCAACATCACCCCGCGCCCCTACCCGCAGACGCTACGACTCTATACCATTCGCCCCGCCGACCCGGTCGTCCCCGCGATCCTGGGCGAGATGGGCACGCGGTTTTTCCCTTTCATCGACACCTACGGCCAGTACCTCCACGAGACCTGGCCGGGCAAGATCACGGGTGACGAAGACCTGCGTAAAAGTTTCGCGGAGGAAGAGCACGACCTGGAGAGCCACCCCGTGCCGAGCGACCGCGACAAGTGGGGCGGATGGAAAGACGGACCCCGTCGGGAGGCGACCGGCTTTTTCCGAACGGAGAAAGTCAACGGCAAGTGGTGGCTGGTGGACCCCGACGGGAACCTCTTCTGGAGCCACGGCGTGACGGGCGTCGGCGTGGGCGGCGCACGCACCGGACTTGTGGGACGCGAAAACTATTTCACACCTATTGATCCGACCGACCCGCTGGCGCAGTTCGGGGACGGCAAGGAATACGACTTCACCGCTGCCAACCTCTTCCGCGCCCTCGGCCCGAAATGGCAGGAGCAATACCTCGACCTCTCGCACCGGCGCCTGGCCAGTTGGGGCATGAACACGCTGGGCATGTGGAGCCAGCGCGAGATGATGAAGATGGGCCGCACGCCCTACACGGTGGCGATCCATTACGGTTACAAGTCGCTCTCTGAAAAACTGCCCGACCCCTTCGAGCCCAGTTTCCGGGAGAATGTCCGCAAATCGCTCGAAAGACACGCCGACACCGCCGGCGACCCGTGGTGCATCGGGTACTTCGTCAACAACGAACTGAAATGGGCCGGCCCGGTCAAGGCCTCCGAGGCCGCGGCGAGCGGTCCGCCCGACATGGCCGCCAAACAACGCTTTATCAGGCAACTCAAAAACACCTACGCGGACATCGGAGACCTTAACAAGTTGTTAGGGTCGTCTTTTGCCGACTGGGACGCCCTGTCGCAAAACAGAGACCCGCTCGACCTCGGGCCGATCAACAGCGATTGCGAAAGGTTCTACCGTCAGTTGTGCGAAGCCTACTTCAAGACCTGCCGGGAGGAGGTCAACCGCCTGGCACCCAACCAGCTCTACCTCGGCTGCCGATTCAACAAGTCGGACGATATCCTGATGTCCGTGGCCAACCAATACTGCGACGTGATCAGCTACAACCTGTATGAGTGGGAGGTCCGCGTCAAACACTGGGCGGGCGTGGACAAGCCGTTCATCTCGAGCGAGTTCCACTTCGCGGCACAGGACCGCGGGATGTGGGGCCTGGGCCTGCGCTGGGCGTCGAGTCAGCAGGAGCGCGCCCGGCTCTACCGTGATTACGTGCTTGGGGCTTTGGAGAACCCCGACTGCGTCGGCACGCACTGGTTCCAATACAACAGCCAGGCCTTCACCGGCCGCGGCGACGGCGAGAACAACCAGGTCGGCCTGACCGACATCGGCGGGCGTCCGTGGCCCGAGCTGCGCGAAGCCCTCAGAGAGGTCGGCCAGAAAATGTATCTTTACCGCCAAGACACCCCGGATGCCCGGTAATACGCAATCCAGTCACACCGTGATAGAGGAACCCCCATGGCGCACAACGTAATTAAACACATTGTTATTATCCTGGCCGGCCTGACGCTGGGCCTGGCCCGCCCCGCACACGCGCAGGTCCTCGTCGATTACGACGACGGGCAGGACAACGGCGTCCACGACAAGGAACTGCTCGCCGGCGGCTTCACCGGTCTGAACAAGTACGCCTACGCGCCGTGGTACCTGCTCTCCAAGACAGGCGGCGTCGAGATCAAGCCGACGCTCCCCTGTGAGATCGGGTCGCCCGAAAACCTCGTCGAGGCCACCTCGCGCATCATGGGCCTCGACACCGGGCACACCATTGCCCAAGGCGAGACCTACAACCTCGCCTTCCACTGGCGCGACGCCTCCGGGTGGCGAGACGAGAGCACAATCGAGCTCGTGCTCTATTACACCGACAACGACAAGATCGACGGACAGACGGTCGGGGCCGTGGTGCTCAACAGCGGCAAACGGAAAGCCACCGAGACATGGGAGGCCGTCGCGGGCAAGGGGGCCGCGTTCGAGAACGACACGGGCGTGGGCAAGACCCTCTTCCTCCGCATCCAGTGCCACGCCAATGAGAAAGAATACGCGCGGGTGGATAACGTGTATGTCCAAGCCGTCCCCCCCGGTGAACGGTGAGCCTCGCGCCCAACAGTTGCCCCAGCCCCGTACACCCGGAACGATGACACATGATTAGATTGTCCACCCTGCGCCTCTCCGTGGCCTGCCTCGTCATCACGCTCTGCACGCTCAAGGCGCTGGCCGACCCTCCGCCCAACCTGATCGTCATCCTCACCGACGACCAGGGCTACGCCGACGTGGGCTTCAACGGGTGCAAGGACATCCCCACGCCCAACATCGACCGCATCGCCCAGCAAGGCGCGCGTTGCACGAACGGCTACGTCACCTTTGCCGTCTGTGGCCCCAGCCGCGCGGGCCTCATCACCGGCCGATACCAGGACCGCTTCGGCGCCCTGCGCAACCCGACCGTCGACCCCAGCGTCCCCAACAACGGCGTGCCCACTTCCGAGAAGAACATCGCGGAACTGCTCAAGCCCGTCGGGTACACCACCATGGCCATCGGCAAGTGGCACCTCGGCACACACCCCGACCTCCGGCCAACCGTCCGCGGCTTCGACCACTTTTTCGGCTTCCTCTCCGGAGGGCACCGCTACTTCCCCGAAGAACTCACGCTCGATCGCGAAGAAGACAGCAAAACACAATGGGACTGGTATAAGACAAAAATCCTCCGCAACGACAAGCCCATCGTCACACACAAGTACCTCACCGATGAATTCAGCGACGCCGCGGTCGATTTCATCGAACTTGCCAAGAACAAACCCTTCTTCCTCTACCTGGCCTACAACGCCCCGCACGCGCCGCTCCAGGCCCCGCCGCAATACCTCAACCGGTTCCCCAACATCACCAACCCCAAGCGCAAGACCTACGCCGCGATGGTCTCGGCGGTCGACGACGGCGTCGGTCGCGTTCTCGACAAACTCCACGAACTCAAACTCGACGATAACACGATCGTCTTCTTCCTATCCGACAACGGCGGGCCGGACAGCAACGGCTCAAACAATTGGCCCCTGCGCAGGCACAAGGGTACACCTTTCGAGGGCGGCATCCGCGTGCCTTTTGCCGTGCGATGGACCGGCAAAATCCCCGCGGGGACCGTGTACGACAAGCCTGTCAGCTCGCTCGACATCGCCGCAACGATTGCCCACCACAGCGGGGCAAAACCCGCACAAGATAAACCCCTCGATGGCGTCGACCTCGTCCCCTTCCTCGACGGGTCCGACAAAACCACGCCCCACCCCCAGCTCTACTGGCGGTTCTACAACAAAGAACTCTACGTCGTCCGCGAGGGTGATACAAAACTCATCTACAAAGACGGCGAAACCGACCAGCTCTACGACCTGGGCAAGGACATCGGCGAAAAAAGCAACCTCTACCAGGATCACGCCGACGAGATCACCGCGCTGCGCAGCCTGATCGACGAATGGAAGAAGCCGATGGTCGGCCCACTGTCCGGCGGGATTTCAAGCTGGAAATTCAAGGAAGATTAATCCATCTGCGTCCTCTTACTCCCCTCCCTCTTCAGAGGGAGGGGCCGGGGGAGGGTGTGCGTTCCTGCAATCTACAGCGGACATCCCCCCCGCTCCTCCCCTTGAAAGGTGAGGGGAGATTATAGTTTCCGGTTGTCCTTAGAACGAATACCGCGCGGCGACATAGACGTTGCTCATGTCCCGGAACTGACCGAAGAAGGTTGTCTCGTTAGCGCCGATCAGCACGTTTGCGCCGATTTCCGCTGACCAGTGGTCGCTGACCTTGTAATGGACGCGCGGGCGCAGGTAGGCGTCGTTGTCGGACGGGCTGTAGAAGACAAAGAGCGACCACTCGAGGTTCTGCATCATCGTCATGAGTGTGAACCGCGCGGTGACGACGTGGCGCAGCTCGTCGCGCCTCGGGACGCCGACCGGGAGCGTCGCGCGGTAGTCGTTGTGATCAAGCATCTGTTCGAGGTAATACTGCAAACCCACGGTGAAGTCCGGCGCCACCTCGCGTTCAAAGCCGACGAGGAAACGCAGCTCGTCGTTGTTGACAAAGGGGTTGCTCCCACCCCGGTCGTCACGTGAGTCGTAGAAAGCCAACTCGGCGTTGAAGATGCCCTCGGCCAGGGGGCCACGGATCGACGCGCCGTAAACATTCAGGCCGGGGAACGTGCCGCGCCCGGTCATCGGGTCCGTGCCCGTCGGGCTTTTCCAATAACCGAGGTAGAGGTAGCCCGCCAGCTCCCACGCGCCGAGCCTGCGGTAGAGACGGGCCGCGAATTCGTCATCGCTGAAGGTGTGCTGAGGGCGATCCACAAAACGCACCGTGCTGCGACCGACCGTCGAACCGACCATCGGGTTGAAGTAGCTCACCCGACGACCATCGACGAAACGGTCCGCGTCGAAGGCCGGGGTGTAGACCATGTCGATGTTGACGATGTCACTGAACAGCGAAACTTTGACCGCGTCCGACGGGGCTTTGAGGTACTCGGTGTCGCGTCCGATGAGAAACGAGTTCCAGTCCTTGGGGAACAGGTCGTTGAGGAAGAGCAAATCGCCGGTGCCCCACGTGAGAACCTGCCTGCCCGCTTTGATGTCCACAAAATCGATCGGCGAGAAACTGACATACGCCTCGCGCAGGTCGATCCAGCCCTGGCCGAGTTCGGGGTCGATCGCGTTCGAGTAAGGCACCGCGTCGAGTAGAAAATCCCCCGTCAGTCGGAACGCCACCTTGTGCCAGGTCTTGTCTACCTGTAACTGCAGGCGTGACTCGGCCACAGCCACGTTGCGCTGGCCCGGCGCACTTTGCGTGTAAGGCCCGATGCGCACCTCGAAGAAGCCGGACAGGTCGAAGGGGAGTTTGTCTTTGGCCATCGCGGGTGGCGCGGCTGGCTGGGTCGGTTCCGTTCCACCGCCGAGGCCTTCGGGAAGGTCGGGCGCGTCGGGCGGTGTCGTGACCGCCGGGATATCCAACCCCTCGGGCAGCGTGGGTTCCTCCGCGCACACGCTGTGTGTGGTCAGAACAACACCCACACCCAACACCGCACCGATGGACGCTCGCACAAACATTCGCAACTCCCAATACGAAGACTGGCCAACCGATCACTCGCTGCCAAGATACTCCGCGGGCGGCTTGCGCAGGTAACGCTCGGTGAAGACCTCGTCGGGGATGCCGGTGTCGTATTTCACATCGGTGTAGGTCATGTCGGTGGTGCTGCCGGTCTTGAGGTTCTGCATCGTTGAGCGTGTGACGGTCGGGTGGCCGCCGATCGTTTCGACCTTCAGGGCCTTGTACACGCGGTATTTTTCGCCGTTCTTGTCGTAGTAAATGGTCTGGACCGGGATGAAGCTGGCCCGGTGGAGATACATCACGTAGTGGGAAAACTCGACCGAGTCCGGGTCTTTGGGCGTGTTTTTCAATACAAAATAATTATCGGTGGTCTGCGTCAGTTCGTGCTCGTCGAGGTCGATGCTGCGTCCCGACACGTCTTCGTAGAAGAAGTCCGACCCGACGAAGCTCGTGCGTTTGTCCGTGGCGGCGATGCGCTTGACCAGGTCCAAGCCGGGGAGGTAGAGCCAGCGGTCGTCGTCGCCCGTCAGGTGCTTGTGGACCATGAAGACCGTGCCCGCGACGTCGGGGGGCTGGTGGAAATAAACATAGAACTTCTGCCGACTTCGATAGGCGGCGTCGGCCAGGTCCTCGGACTCCGTGTCGTCGCGGCGCGGGATTGTGAACTGCCTGTTGCGTTGCCTGCCCTGGCTGTCGGTGATCGTCATCGTGACCTTGGCGCGTCCGTCCCGGCCCTGGTAGTAGGCCATGTAATTGGCGTGATGGACGATCTCCTCCACGCCCGGTGTGGCAACGGGCTTGTCGTCCGCGCCTTGGGCGCGCGTGGGCTGCGTGAACAACACGCTCACGTGCACAATCAGCAGTCCCGCAAGCATTGCCCAATGCTTAGATCGTGCTTGAAAACTCCCCTCCCTCTTCAGAGGGAGGGGTTGGGGGAGGGTGTTTCGAGTCACCACTATGGGTAACAATCTGAAATACCCTGCTGCACATCCCCTCCCCAACCCCTCCCCTTCAAAGGGGAGGGGCTTTTCATTCACAACCCTGCGTTTCATGATGACGCTCCTTGCGTGTGTTGATCGGTTTGTTCCGCGGTGTCCGGGGTCTTGCACGACGCCCTGCGTGACGAGGCCCAGCACAGCCCCAGCAGCACGACCACCGCGCCTAAACTAGCCCAGGTCATGTGTGTCCAGCCGATGTCCAGAAACTGATGCACGTTGATGGCGACCAATGCCACGGCGGCCAGAGCGCTGAGCACGCAGGTCCCGCACCGGCAGGTCATCGACTTGGCTGCGGTCGAGGGGAAGAGCCACTTCTCCAGCACCGTGAGCAGGGCCGGCAGGATCAACAGCGACGCAAAACCCGCGGTCAGGAGGATCAGCGCGATGAACAGGCCGACGGTCTTGTAGGGCACGAGCGGCGCAGCGAGCAACGGCAGAAAGCCCACACCCACGACGATGGCGTTGCGCGTGATGGCACGGGCCGGCTCGCCGAACATCGGACCGACGGCCCCGGCCCACGAGCCGTGCTCCCTGTAAGCCTCCCGGCTGCGTGCCAGGAAGTGGATCGCATAGTCCACCGCAAGCCCCAGCGACAGCGAACTGAGCACCGCGATGGGCATGTCGTAGTCCTTGCCGACCAAGCCGATCAAGCCATAGATCAGCCCCACCGTCACCGTGAGCGGGATCATTGAGAGCAAACCCCACAACCCGGAACGGAAGAGGAAAATCATCATGAGCAGCACCACGAGGAAGCTGCCGAGGAACGCCTGCAACATGCCGCTGACCATGCGCTCCTGCCAGATGACGTTGATGTAGGTCAAGCCGAACCACTTGTGCTCGAGTCCCGCCGGGAGCGGGTGGCCCTGGATGTATCGGTCGACGGCGTGGACGACGCGCGACATGTCACGGTTGTCGCCGCTGCGCAGTTGAAGCCAGAGGCTGGCCTCGCGGTGGTCGGGCGTGATGAAGTGCCAAAGGTCCTGCGGTCGGTGGCTGTTCTGGAACTGGAGCAGCGTGTCTGCCACACCGTTTGCCGAGTCGGGCACACGAAAATCAGCCTGTGTGCCGCTGAGTAGTTCACGGTGGACGGTCTTGACCAGGTCGGTTACGGAGTTGCTCTTGCCGACGAGTTTGTCGCCCCGCCCGTCGGTCACGGTGAGCAGGTATTGCTGCAGGTCAGCGATGTACCGCAGGACCTCGGGCTGTTTGAAGGGTTCGTCAGCGACCGTGAAAGTGTTTGGCGTGGGCGTGGGCATTTGCATCACAGCGTCACCGCCCAGACCCTCGGGCAGCGCCGGGCCATCGCCGCCCAGCCCCGCGGGTAAGTCCGGCAATGCATCGCCTGATGCCGAGGGTGGGTCGATGACCGGGGGTAGGTCCGCCTTGGTGTGAGGCGTGGGAGTTTCTGCTTCAGCCTTGGGCGCGAGCGTGAGAAACGCCATGTACGTCCCGCCGAAGTGTTCGTTGAGCACACGGTCCGCGACACGGATCGGGTGGCTGTCGGTGAACCACTTGGTCGGGTTGTCGTTGATGGTGATTCGGCTCATGCCGTACTCCGAGACGAGCGAGACCAGGACCGTGAGCACGAGGATCGCTTTGGCGTAGCGGTGAGTCATCTGCCCGACGACGGGGAGCACGCGTCCGAGCCAGCCGTGCGCTTCGTCGTGCGTGTGTGCCTGGGCACCGGTGGCCAGCGACGCAAGCCAGCGCTCGGGGATGAGCATGACCGCCGCGGGGATGAAGGTGATGGTCCATATCCAAGCCAGCGACACGCCGATGCCGACGAAGATGCCAAAGACCTGCACCGGCGGGATGGGTGTCAAGGCCAGCGATGCAAAGCCTGCCACGGTGGTGAGCGACGTGAAAAGCATCGGCATAAACAGCGTGTCCATGACGTGCTCGATGGTCTTGCGCCTCTCTCGCAATTGGCGGTAACGGTCGAAGAAGTCGCTGAGGATGTGGATCGCGTCGAGCACCGCGATGGGCATGATGAAGATCGGGATCATCGAGCTCATGATGTGGATGGTGTTGCCCGTGATGACGAGCAGCGCCATCGTGCCCACGGCGCAGACCATCGCAATGACCATCGGCGGAACAATGAGCGAGAGCTTCTTGAAGAAAAACCACATGAGCAGGAAGATCACGCCCATCGCCAGCGGCGCGGAGATCGCCATCTGGTAGAACATCTCGACGCCGAACGTGTCCTCGGCGACGGGCAGGCCGGTGATGTGGAACTCGTCATCGACGCTCCCGAACGTGGCAATCTTCTCCAGCAGTTTCTGCCGAATTTCGTACGACATGTCCTTGCTGGTGATCGGCAGGTAGATCGCAATGGCCTTGCCGTCTTCGCTGACGAGCGTGCCCTTGAGGAATGGGATTTTCAGCGCGGCGTCACGGACCTCGCCGGCTTGTGTGTTGCTCACCGGCACGCGCGGCATGAGCCAACTGAAGACCACTTCCCCCTGCCGGCCCTGTTGGATGTTGTCCACGACCGACGGCGCGATGATGTCCGGTTCGATCACGCCGCGGCGTTTGGTCGGGTCGTCGGGGAAGCCGGGGTCGGGCCAGGTGAGGGTCTTGGCGTAGTCGGTCAGTTGCCTGATGCGCAAGAGCGAATCGGGGTTGAAGACGCCCTGCGGATTTTTGTCGTTGACGACACCGACGACGACCATGTCCCACATCGAGAAGTTGCGTTTCATCCGGTCGTGGTAGACGCGGTGCGGCTCGTCGTGGGGGAGCATGTTCTCCGGGTCGGTGTCGATGCGGGCCGGCGGCAGCGGACCGACGGGGTGTTGCAACACCGTGGGGATCGCCGCGAGCGCAAGGAGCACGAGCGTCGAACCGAGCATCAGTGCGGTGATGACATTCGGGTGGTCGAGTGAGAATCGGATGACCGATCGCGCGGGGTGGAAATTCATGGTGGGTCTGTCCCGGGGTTATGCCTGCGTCGCTTGCGCGCATGAAGACTTGAGGCCCATCTTCTGGTAGAGCCACATGGCCGGGCACCAGTTGGTCAAGCCCGATTGGAAGAGGTTCAGCCCGACGAAGGCGGTGAAAGCCAGCCACCAGATATTGACGGTCACGGCCAGCGTGACGGAGAGCAGCACAAAGAAACCCGCGGTCAGACGCAGCGCTTTTTCAACGGTCATGGGGGTGCTCCTGTTAAGGCAAGTGCGGTGTCACCGGTACAGACACGCGAAACCTACTGCGGTTACAAACGAGTGTACGGACGTACGGACAAGCCGTGTATAAAATTTTGATTGATTCGTCCGCTCGAGCGCCGATACGGCACGTCGGAAGATCAACCGGTCAACCCTCTTGCGGCCTGGACCAGTGTTTTTGAAGTGTTTCGTGCAGGCGG
Source organism: Phycisphaera sp. (assembly GCA_016125215.1). Classification (GTDB taxonomy): domain Bacteria; phylum Planctomycetota; class Phycisphaerae; order Phycisphaerales; family Phycisphaeraceae; genus RI-382. Next base: position 53,178 of record WGMF01000026.1, on the reverse strand, counting down.
TTGCGGACATCGTCGGGCAGTTCATACGGCTGGTCGCCCCGGTAAAGCTGGATCGTCCCACGGATGGAATCAATGACCACACGGCAGGGTTTGCACTCGGCCAGGTGCTTCTCGAACTTCTCGCAGACCGACGCATCGACCTCTTCGTCGATGTATTGGTTGATGAGCTCGAGCAGGTCTTTGCATTCCATGGGAATCCCCTTCAACCCCGGTGGGTGGACAGGCCGCTGTGGTCGTGACCCGCGGGCTTGAGCCCCGGGCCTTGACCGAACACCCCGGTCAGTCGCTCACGCAGTTTCAGACGCGCGCGCATCAGGCGGACCTTCACGTTCGATGTCGAGATGCCCAGCGCACCGGCCGTCTCCTCGACGCTCATGCCCTCGATGTCACGCAGCACGAAGACGAGGCGGTGCTTCTCGTCGAGTTCAGCGACGGCGTGGTCGAGTTGCTCACGCACCTCCCTGCGCTGCGCCTGTTCGACCGCGTCTTCTCGCCATTCACGGATGTCCTCGGGGCCGTGCGCGGGGTACTCGTCGTGATCGTTGCCGCCGAGCGGGGCGGACATCGGCAGGCCCCTATGTTTCCGGAGAATATTGAGCGACGTGTTCATGGCAATCCGCCGGAGCCAGGTCTGGAAGCTCGATTCTTCACGGAACGTGCCGAGGTGTTCGAGGGCCTTGAGCCAGGTGGTCTGCACGACATCCTCCGCGTCGTGGGCGTTGCGCAGGACCCGACGCGCCAGCGTGTAAACACCCGCCGCGTGGCGGTCCACAAGGCCGGCAAACGCCGAGAAATCGCCGGCCTTGGCGCGGGTCAACAGTTGCTCGTCGGTCATCGCTTGCGACATGGGTCAGCCCAGCAGGGCCCGCACGGGAACGTTCTTTTTCAAACGCACGCCGCATACCCCCACAGACACACACGCGGCCGCTTGGTTACACAACCTTCCATCACCCAGTTCCACTTCATGGCTCGCTCACGGTCGGCTCACCCTCAAGGTAGCCCAATGAAGTCAGAAACCGATCGGTCTTGTCGAGCGTGTCCTTGTAAAACGCTTCCGACCGCGACTTGTTAAAGAATCCGTGGACCCCGCCCTCGTAAAAATGGACCTCCGCGCGGGAGCCGACCTTCTCTGCCTCGGTCTTCCAACGCTCCACAGTGGCCACGGGGATCAATCCATCCTTGGTCCCCAGGAACGTGATGCTCGGCGGGAGGCCCTCGCGGATGTTGTCGATGGGGCTGAACTTCTGCCAGTAATCTTTCACACGCTCGTGCCCGTAGCCGCCCGGGCCGTTGTCGAAGACGGGGTTGAAGAGCACCAGCGCATCAGGCACACAGGACACCGTGGTGTCGTCGGTCTCTTCGTTGAACGCGGTGACGGTCGCGGTGGCCGCGGCGACGTGCCCCCCCGCCGACCCCCCGCCGGCGGCGATGCGGTCCGGGTCGATGCCCAGTTCATCGGCGTGCGACCGGAGGTAACGCACCGCGCTGCAGCCGTCTTTCACGCACTCGATCGGCGTCGTCTTGTTCCGGCTTTCCACGCGGTAGTCCGCAACGATGGTCACCATCCCACGCGAAGCTAGGTAGCGCGCGTGGGGCTCGAATTGCGTCGGCGTGCCGCCCTTCCAACCGCCACCGAAGAAAAACACGATCGCCGGCGTCTTGTCGTGCGCCTTGTGTTCCTTGGGCTCAAAAAACCAGAGCTTGAGCTCGACATCACCGACCGTTTTATAGGTTACGACGCGGCTGGCTTCGATCTTCGGCGGGTAATCGGCTGAGGCATCCATCACACATACCCCAATGGTCAGGAGAAAAAAAGCGGTCAGGCAAGCATTCATTGCGCGTTGCTCCCGTGAAAGGATAACATGCTGGCTCACACAGCATACAGGTTAGATTGAATGTCGCTAAAACACACGCACCCGGAAACCGCTTTCCACAGGTATTCAAAGACGCTCATGATGATGTTGCTGTTGGCCACAGCCACAAGCTTCACGGGAGGCTGCGCGCTGATCCAGAACGATCACCTGGGACCGACGCTCGATGCGCAACTCGCTTTAGCCGGCGATAACGCGGCGCAGTTACGACGGGCTCTTGCGGACGTGCCCGACAACCAGCGTGAGGGGTTGCGCTTCCTGATCGCCTACATGCCCGAACGCGACCTCAAGAGCCTCAGCGCGAAATACCTTCTCGACAACGTCCGCCTGGCCTACCTTGCAAGAAATCAATCCCCTTGGGCCAAACGCATCCCCGACGACCTCTTTCTCAACGACGTGCTGCCCTACGCGGTCATCAATGAACAACGCGACGAGTGGCGAGCGGGGTTCTACACACGGTTTCACCCGCTTGTCGCCGACGCCAAATCCCCCGGTGAGGCGGCCACCATCCTCAATAGAAAAATCTTCGACGAACTGAACGTCCACTTTTCACGCAAACGTCCGAAAGCCGATCAAAGCCCGATGGAAACTATCCAAGCCGGGATGGCCTCCTGCACCGGCCTATCCATCCTGCTGATCGACGCCTGCCGCGCGGTGGGCGTGCCCGCACGACTCGTGGGGACGCCGCTGTGGGTTGATAAGAGCGGCAACCATTCTTGGGTCGAGGTGTGGGACGGCGACTGGCACTTCACCGGTGCCGACGAAGCCAAGGGCAACGAACTCGACCGCGGCTGGTTTGCCAGGAAAGCCACCACCGCGTTGCGTGATGAGCCGATGCACGCGATATACGCCACGAGCTTCAAACCGACCGGCGTCCACTTCCCACTGGTGTGGGACCTGTCGATTGATGATGTCCACGCCGTGAACGTCACCGACCGTTACGCGAAAGACAACCCGGTCAAGCCCGCCCTGCCAACCGCCGAGCCCTTCGATGTCGAAGCCTCGCTCCACGCCTTGGCGCAGCTTAAAAAATACCTCCTGCAAGACGCCGCAACCCGACCGCGCATCACCGATCAGGATTTTGCAAGCGTACCCCTGTCGCAAACCGACGCAGAACTGGCATACCCACTGCTTCGGGACGACCTTCTCCGACAGACCGGTGCACAACCTAACGGGACCGACCGGCTGCTTGGGCCGATTGCAGAGCCGTGGACGATCACGAAAATCATGGATAAGCTCAACGGCCTGAGTAAGCCCGATTCACCGTAAAAATCGCCTGTTTGACGGCCGGATCGGGCGGGATCAGAATCCATTTCACCACTTGATAAATTTCATCCGCCGGCCCTGCCGAGCGGGTCCGGGTGGGATACTATTGCTGTGTGTTCATTTCGCTTCACCCGCCCTCTATGTCCTATCCACAGGGAGCACAACCATGTCCGAGAGCCCATGCCCGTTCCATCAGACCAGCAGCAAAGGCACCACGAACCGCGACTGGTGGCCCAAACAACTCCGCCTCAACATCCTTCACCAGCACACCGCTCAATCCAACCCGATGGGCGGGGGCTTCGACTACGCCAAGGCGTTCAAGAGCGTCGACTTCAAAGCGCTCAAGCAGGACCTGGTCAAAGTCATGACCGACTCACAGGATTGGTGGCCGGCCGACTTCGGGCACTACGGGCCGCTCTTCATCCGCATGGCCTGGCACAGCGCGGGGACGTATCGCATCGCCGACGGTCGCGGCGGCGGCGGCAGCGGTGCGCAGCGATTCGCACCGCTCAACAGTTGGCCCGACAACGTCAACCTCGACAAGGCCCGGCGGCTGCTCTGGCCCATCAAGAAAAAGTATGGCTCGAAAATCTCCTGGGCCGACCTGATGATCCTCGCGGGTAACGTCGCGCTCGAGTCGATGGGGTTCAAAACGTTCGGCTTCGGCGGCGGTCGTGAAGACGTTTATGAACCGCTCGAAGATATCTACTGGGGCACCGAAAGCACCTGGCTGGGCGACAAGCGGTATCAAGGCGATCGCGAACTTGAAAACCCGCTGGCCGCTGTGCAGATGGGGCTGATCTACGTCAACCCCGAGGGCCCCAACGGCAAGCCCGACCCCGTCGCCGCGGCGCGCGACATCCGTGAAACCTTTGCCCGCATGGCGATGAACGACGAGGAAACCGTCGCGCTCATCGCCGGCGGCCACTCGTTCGGCAAGACCCACGGCGCGGGGCCGGCCAACAACCTCGGCCCAGAACCCGAGGCCGCGGACCTCGCGCAGCAGGGTTTAGGCTGGAAGAGTTCATACCAAACCGGCGTTGCGGGCGACGCGATCACCTCCGGCATCGAAGTCACCTGGACCACGACCCCGACGAAGTGGAGCCACGATTTCTTCAGACACCTCTTCGAGTACGAATGGGAGCTGACCAAGAGCCCGGCCGGGGCTTACCAGTGGACGCCCAAGGGCGGCGCGGGCGACGGCACCGTGCCCGATGCCCACAACCCCTCCAAACGCATCAAGCCGGCCATGCTCACGACCGACCTGTCGCTGCGCTTCGACCCGGCGTATGAAAAAATCTCCCGGCGGTTCTATAAGAACCCCGACCAGCTCGCCGACGCTTTTGCCCGCGCGTGGTTCAAACTCACCCACCGCGACATGGGGCCGATCTCGCGGTACCTCGGGCCTGAGGTGCCCAAGGAAGAACTCATCTGGCAGGACCCGATCCCAAATTGCGATCACAAACTCGTCGGCAAGAAAGAGGTCGCTGAGCTGAAAGAAAAAGTTCTCACATCGGGTCTCTCTGTCGCTGACCTGGTTTACACCGCGTGGTCTTCAGCCTCCACCTTCCGGGGTTCGGACAAGCGCGGCGGGGCCAACGGCGCCCGCATCCGTCTCGCGCCGCAGAAGGGTTGGGCGGTCAACGAACCCAAGCGTCTGACCAAAGTGCTCAAGACCCTCGAAGGCATTCAAAGCGAGTTCAACGCATCCGCGGCCGGCGGCAAAAAAATCTCTCTTGCGGACCTGATCGTGCTGGCGGGCTGCGCCGCGGTGGAGAAGGCTGCGAATGATGCGGGGGTCAAGGTCACGGTCCCCTTCTCGCCCGGTCGCATGGACGCGTCACAGAAACAGACCGACGTGGATTCCTTCGCGGTGCTCGAACCCGTGGCCGACGGGTTTAGAAACTATCTCAAGACGAAGTTCAGAGTCTCGGCGGAAGAATTGCTCATCGACAAGGCGCAGCTTCTCACACTCACCGCGCCCGAGATGACCGTGCTCGTCGGCGGCATGCGCGTGATCGGCTGCAACCACGGCAAGACCAAGCACGGCGTGTTCACCGCCAAGCCCGGCTTGCTCACCAATGACTTCTTCGTCAACCTGCTCGACATGGGCACCGAGTGGAAGGCCGCCTCGCCCGATGCGGACGCCTTCGAGGGCCGCGACCGCAAGACCGGCAAGGTCAAGTGGACCGGCACAAGGGTCGACCTGGTCTTCGGGTCCAACGCGCAATTGCGAGCGATCGCCGAGGTCTACGGCTCAGCCGACGCAAAGGACAAGTTCGTCAAAGACTTCGTCGCCGCGTGGGCGAAAGTCATGGACCTCGACCGGTTCGACCTTGCATAAGGCAAAAACCTTCGGCCATCCCCGGCGTCGAGTTTCAAAGGTTGTCCGGGACCCACACCGTCATCTTGCCCTGCCTGCGGTTGTTCCACGCAAAGTACGGGATGGCGGTGGTCGATTGGGCAGCATCACGGATCACCGTCACACCGCCGAGGAGGTCGGCCCGGTGTACCGCGTTGAGTGTTGTGTCTGGGGTCAGGACCACGCCGGCGGGTTCGGGGTTGTCCGCTTCCTCGAAACAATAAACCATCGGCCCACGCATCAGCGCTATTTGGCCGCGGCAGGATTCGACATTCTCATGTGCCCGCACACGCTTGACGGGCATCGGCAGGTCCACGACCACGCGGTCGCCTTTTTGCCACACGCGGCGGATGACGCAATAACCCTTCTCAAGCGGCACCGGATCGACAGCCCGGCCGTTGACCGTGACGGTGGGCTGGTCACGTTCATCATGATGGGTGACATAGAGGTCGCTCGTCACCGGTCGGCCGCGCGTCCACGAGGGGATGCGGATGTGGAGTGAAAACTCCATCGGCGAATCGGTGTCGAGCGTGAGCGTGATCTTGCCGTCCCAGGGGTAATTGGATTGCTGTGTTATTCGCACAGTGCCCGCGTCAAGTTTCACGGATGCGGTGCTGTTGACGAATTGATCAACAAAGATCGAGTCACCGCGCTGGGCGTAGGCAAGCCGGGCGAGTTGCGGGACGATACGGATGATGTTGGTCGGGCAGCACGCGGGGTGGCACCAGTCGTTGCGTTTGCGTGAGCCGTCGCTTGCGAGCGGGTTGCGGTAGAAGAAGTTCACGCCGGCGAGGTCGGTGCAGGCCAGCATGTTGTTGTTGAGGATGATCTCGATGAGGTCCGCGTAGCGTGCCTCGCCTGTGAGCAGGCCCATGCGGTGGCTGAACAGGAGCAGCGCGATGCCGCCGCAGGTCTCGCAATAGGCTGAATCGTTGGGCAGGAGGTAGGGGTCGCCGAAGCCCTCGTCGCGGTACTGGTGCGTGCCGACGCCGCCTGTGATGTAGAGCTTTCTGTTGACGATGTCGTCCCAGATGGCTGCGACCGCCTGTGCGTGGGGCTGGGAATCGCAGTGCATCGCCAGGTCGGTCATGGCGGCGTAGAAATATCCGGCGCGGACGGCGTGGCCCACGGCTTGGCGTTGCTCAACGGCGGGCTTGTGGTCCTGGCGGTATTCGGGTGGCCTGTTTCGGCCGGGCGTGCGGTCGCCGTCGATGATCGGTTTGCCGCTGTAATCGCGGTGGACGAGGCCCCTGTCGCCGCGGATGTCCACGAAATAACGGGACAGGTCCAGGTATTTTTTCTGACCGGTGGCCTCGAAGAGTTTGACGATCGCCAGTTCGACCTCCTGGTGTCCCGATGTTTTTTCGCTCTTGCCGTAGCCGAAGGTCGCGTCCATGTGGTCGGCGGCCCGGACAGCGACATCGAGGAACGCGCGCTTGCCGGTGGCGTAAAAATGCTCGACGGCCGCCTCGATCATGTGGCCCATGCAGTAAAGCTCGTGCGAGCGGTGCAGGTCCTTGTAGCGTTCATCGGGGGTCTGCGAGGAGATGTAGGACTGGAGATACCCGTCGGGTTCCTGCACCGCGGCGAGCTTCGTGATCCACTGGTCTATCGTCGCATCTAACACTTTGTCAGGGTTGGACGCAAGGACGAGCGCGGCGCCCTCAATGACCTTGTGCAGGTTCGAGTCGAGGTCGGCCCCGCCCCGGTAGGGCGCGTCGCTCTTGCCCGCGGCGATGTCGAGGTTGAGCACGTGCCCCTCGTCGACGCACTTGTGCATCACGTGCGGGAGCGTCGCGGCGCGGTTGCGTTCAACGAGGCCGCCCCAGAACCCGCCGTGGAAGGTGACGTTTCGGATCGCGTCGTGAAGGGGGGATTTGTTTTGCATGGTCTATCAGCGATAGCCGTAAAAAACAGGCTTCATGGCATCAAGCCGCGTATTCAGGTGTGGTGTAAAATCGGGTGACACACAAAGCTTAACACGAAGGAGCCGACGCATGATTGGCAATCTCTCTGGGAGGCGAATGACCGAGGGCCTGGCCCTGGCGTGCGGCGCGGCGACGCTGTCGGTTTTGCCGACCCCCTGGGCAACGGCACAGCCCGTGGAAGCCACCAGGCCGAACATCATCTTCATCATGGCCGACGACCTGGGGTGGAAGGACGTGGGCTACGCCGGTGCCGACTTCTTTGAGACGCCGAACATCGACAGGCTCGCTGGAGAGGGCATGGTTTTTGAGAGCGCCTACACCTGCGGCCCCAACTGCTCGCCGACCCGCGCATCGCTGATGAGCGGCACCTACACGCCGCGCCACCACATCTACACGCCCGGCGGCAGATCCAAGGGCAACCCGAGATATATGAAGCTGCTCGTCCCCGCGGTGGATCGAAAGGACAAGACGCTTGCGATGAAAGCCGACGAACAGTTCGAGGTCACCAACGATCTTGACCCGAAATTCGTCTGCATCCCGGAAGTGCTCAAGGCCTCGGGCTACACCACCGCGCGGTTCGGCAAGTGGCACCTGGGCAATGATGTGCAGGGCTTCGATGAAAGTTCGGCAGACGGTCAGGGCGGACCCAACGGCTCTTTCTACGGCAACATCGACGTGGCGGAGAGACTCACAGATCGCTCGCTGAAATTCATCGAAGCCAATCGCGCCAGACCGTTCTTTTTGTACCTTTGTCATTGGGATGTGCATGTGCCGCACCACGCCAGGCAGGCGATCATTAAAAAGTACCGGTCCAAACTCGACAAGATTCCCATGGATCAACGCCGGAACTTCAACCCCACCTACGCCGCGATGATCGAGGCAGTGGATACTTCCGTCGGACGTGTGGTGGCCAAGGTCGATGAACTTGGGATCGGTGAAAAGACGCTGATCGTGTTCATCAGCGACAACGGCGGGCTGCAAGTCGTCTCACAGCTCGATCCGCTGCGTGGGGGCAAAGGGTCGCTGTATGAGGGGGGCATCCGCGTGCCCGCGGCGATGCGGTGGACGGGAACCATCGAGCCGGGCTCGACGTGCGACACGCCGATCACAAGTGTCGACTTCCTGCCTACCTTTGCTCGCCTGGCCCGTGCCCCGCTGCCGACGACCCAGCCCGTGGACGGCGTGGACATCGTGCCCCTCATGCTGGGCCAACCGATCCCGGCGCGTGCGATCTTCTGGCACTACCCGCTCTACCTTGCCACAACGTGGGGCGGGATGGTGACCACCCAGCTCAACAACGGTCGGACCTACAACTGGCGCGGCGTGCCCGCCACCGCCATGCGCCGGGCGGATTACAAGCTCATCGAGTTTCTGGAGGACCACAGTGTCGAGCTATACAACCTCAAGGACGACCCAAGCGAACAGAACAACCTGGCAGAATCCTCGCCCGCCATCGCCAGGACGATGCGCGATGAACTCGAAGCCTGGCAGAAAGAAACCCACGCGCCGATCCCGATCACGCTGAACCCCGAATACGACCTGAGCCATTAAGACCACGGTTCACGCGCGATTCGGGCGGTGTGCGTGGATTCAATACGCCACGACGACCACGTTGTCGGGGGTCATGACATACCGGTCGGCCAGCTTCTGGACCGAGGCCTTGTCGAAGCCCGGGGTGGCGTCGAACTCGACGCGCAGAAACGCCGGCCCGCGGTTCTTGCGGGGGTAGGCCCGGACCCGCGCCGAAGCCAGCCCCCGGCTGCGCAGGTCGTCCTGCAACATCGTGGCCACGGTGTCGCCGTCCACACGGACCTCGCGCACGTCCAGCCGCGGCATCGCTTTCTCCATGCGGTTCATCAGGTTCTGGTACTCGACCTCGTTGAGCACAGGCCCGCGCACGTTGATCTTGGAAAGCTTGGGGTCGAGCTTGCTGAACGAGAGTGTCGCCAACGGGGCCGCTTCGTTTTTAAGAAACGCAAGCAACTGCTCCTCGGTCATGGCCATCAGCGCAGCCAGGTCGGGATCGGCGGGCGGCGGCGGTGTGACGGGCTGGACCGGAACCGCGACCGCGACCTGGGTCTTTTGCAGCGTCAGGTCCAGCGGCCTGTTCTCACCGGGCGTGACGACGATTTCTTTGCTCTGGGCCTCGTAACCCTCCGCGCTGAGGTTGAGCGTGTACGTCCCGGCGACCAGCTTGTATCGCTTGCCGACCACACCGGGTTGCGCAGCGACCTGCTGGGCCCCAAGTCCCTCATCGGTGGCCTTGAACTCGACCTTGGCGTCCTTGGGATCGACCTCGAGGTTCACGTAGCCGTGCCGCAGCACCAGGGGGACCTGCTTGCGGGCCTCGGCTTCGATGCCGGTGTGCATGGGCGAGGGGCCGACGGGCTGGTAGTCGTCGGACTCGACTTTCAATGTGTAAGGTCCGTAGGGGAGCGTGGCCTCGACCGCGCCGCTGGAGTCGGAGGTGACACGGACCGCCTGGCCGCCCTCGGGCTGGAGCGTGACGGTGGCGCCCTGGACGCGAGGCTCGGTCATCACGATCAGGTGGACCTGACTGGGCGGGCGACGCACGAGTTTGATCGGGATCGACGCGAGGGTCTTGCCGTCACGCACCGCATGGACCTCGCCCTCGATCACGCTGTCGACATGGGCCAACTCGCACACGCCCTCGAAACGCCCATCGGAGAGCATGTGGATATCGCCGGCCACAGCCTCGCTGCCGCTGGGCAGGGTGAGCTTGAGCTTTCCGCCGGCGGGCAGGTGCTCGACGAGGCCCGCAAAACTCACGCGGCGGTTGCGTGCGGAAAATGTGCCGTCGCTATCCTGCGCACCGGTGAGCGTGATGAGCGTGCTCTTGGCCGACGCCATGAAGGCGACCAGCCCGACACAGAGCACAAGCGACACGACGGCGGCGATGACCAGGGCCGGGCTGTCGCGCCAGAGCTTGGCTATGGGCCCGGGCTGTTCGGTCGGCTGCTGTGGCGGTGGCGGCACGGACGTGGAGCCGCTGGGGGACTGCTGCGCCGCGGTGCCCAGCTCCGCCAGCGCCGCCTGCGCATTGCGTGGGCGGTCCGTGATTTTCTTGGCCATCATCTTGGATACGAGGTTGGACACGCCGACGGGGAAGCCGGGGATGATTTCGTGCAACGGTCGTGCGGCCACGTTTTCCGAGCAGTGCCAGTTCATCCATCGTGTGACGACCTGTGGCCCCTCGGACGCGCCGCCGCCGAAGACCTGCGGGAACTGCGCCCGGTATTTTTCGTGACCCAGCGCGAGCTGGTAGAGGATGTGGCCGACGGAGTAGAGGTCGGTGTGCGGGCCGACCTTGCCCTTCTCCGGGTCGAGCGCTTCGGGCGCGGTGTAGTGGACGGTCGCCAGGCCGTAGGTGTGCTGACCCTCGAGCGCCGACGCGAGGCCGAAGTCGGTGATCTTGCAGTTGCCCGCCTCGTCGAGAAGGATGTTGGCGGGCTTGAGGTCGTTGTGGAGCATGGGCGACTTGGCGCCGTGCATGACGCTCAAGCCCTGCAGGACCTGCCCCATCACGCGCAGCACAACGTCCACGCTCTGCGGCTGGGGCTTGATGAGGTCGTCGAGCGTGCGGTCGAGGTGCTCCATCGCGATCCACGGTCGGTTGTCGTCGGTGGTGATGCCCCACCGGTAAACCGAGACGATGTAGGGCTTGCCGCTGAGGGCGTTGAGCGCGCGGACCTCGTTGAAGAAGCGTTCCTTGCGGTCCTTGTCGTTCTCGGGCAGGGGCGGGAGCAGCTTGACCGCCACGGTGCGTTCGAGGCCGCCCTCGCCTGTCTCGGTCGCGGTGTAGACGGGCGACGACCCGTTCGCGCCGATCTGCTTGTCCAGTCGGTAACGGTCGATGGTGCGTATGCTCATGGTTTGGCCTTGCTCTGGTTGTATTCGATCCCGCTCTGGACGAACTGCATCACCGCGGCGGCGGTGCGCGGGGCGTCGGTCGGGGCCAGCGTGGATGAAGATTGCATCAGGTCGGACAGCGCCTGCGGGTAGTGCTGCTTGAGCCAGACAAACGACCGCGTCTGCCCCGAGGCGTCGCTGGTCTGCATCGGGCTGAGCGTCAGGTCGAGGCGTGCGTACGCGTCCGCGGCGCTTGGGTGTCGCCCCGCCCGCTCAAGACGCCAGCATTCTTCAAACAATATCGCGGTCTCGACCGGCAGCTTCCCCGCCGCGGCCTGCTCGCCCATCCATCGGCTCAGCGCGTGATAGGCCTGGCGGTAGTCGCCCGGGGGCCGTGTCGCCGTCGGCTCCTGGTTCATCCACACCACCGCCGCGCCCGCGCCGCCCAGGAGCAGCAGCAGCAAAATCACCATCGGCAGCGGGCTTTTGCGCGCGGGCTTGTCGCCCTGGTCGATCACCAGGACCGTGCCCTCGCAGGGCTGGATGCGGTCGCGCAGGCGGATGCGCGTCTTGCCCGTCACCGCGTGCTGGTTCACGCTCGTCCCCCTGGCTGAGAGGTTTTCCAGCGACCAGTGCTCGCCCTCGCGGTGGATGACCGCGTGCTCATTCGAGACGCCCTCGATGGGCAATCGGAGCTGCGCACGCTCCCCCGCGCCGATCAGCAAAGGCCCGTCGCCCAGCGGCACGCTGGCACCCGATGAAGGACCGGAAATGACCCGAACGACATAACCCATCGTTGCCTCTTCTCGATCAAGACCCGCTAAAACCCCCGGTCAACCATCGCACGATCACAGGCCCAAACAGGATCAAAACCGCCGACGCCAGCACCAGCGTCGAGGGCATCATGATGAGCACCCCCGCAGCGCCGGCGGTCGCCTCGCCCTTGAGCGAACGCTCGGTCACCAAACGGTCCGCCAACTGCTCCAGCGCGGTTGACAGCGGCCAGCCCAGTTCCTCCGACTGGATCACGGTGTCGCACAAACTCCGGATGTCGTCGAGCGGCAACCGCTCAGCCAGCCCCTCGAACGCCGGCCTGCGCGGCCGCCCCATGTCCATCTCCGTGAGCACCCTTCCCAGCTCCTGCCCCAGCGGGTGGTTCTCGTAATCCTCAACAAGTTTGCGCAGCGCCAGCGTCAGCGAGATGCCCGACCGCAGACACAGCACAAGCAAATCCAGCGCGTAAGGCATGGCGCGCAGCGCCTGTTTCTCCCGCAGTTCGATGCGGTTCTGGAGCGAAGCGTTCACCAGCAACAACCCCGCGGGCAGGCCGATCACGCTCAGGGGGATCAGCGCCGGCGAACCGGTGAGCGAGATGCTCACGAAGAACATGGCCGACAGCGTCAGGCCTATGAGCAGCGACATCGCAAGCAATTCATCTGTGGAGAGTCCGCCGGGTCGGCCGGCCCGCTCGTAGGGCGCGTCCATGTATTCCCGGACGCCCTTGATCGGCAGGAGCGCCAGTTGTGACCCGACCGCCTCGACCATCGGCAGGGCCAAACGAAACAACGGCGAACTTTCCATCGCGGCGCGTCTGGCGGCGGCCCGTTGCGCCGCGGTCATCGAGTACGCCACCGATCGCCGGATCGCCTTGGTGGACCGCGCAATGGAAACCCCCAGCAGCAACACCGCCCCGCCGGCCGTGGCCGACGCCGCGAGGGGGACCCATTGTTCAAGACCACTGTCCATCAATGAACCTTACCTGTCACATATCACTTGAGATCAGCTTGTGCGCCCAGAAGACGCCCGTGGCCGTCAGCCCCGCCGCGGCGAGCAGGATCAACGCGCCGGGCAGCGTCGAGAAGAGCAGGCTCACACCCTTGGCGTCGATGAACCGCAGCAACAGCAACAACCCCAGCGGCGCGACAGCCAAAATCATGATGTTGGTTCGGCCCTCGGAGGTCTGTGCCATCATGTTCATCTTCAACTCCTGCAGCCGTTCGAGCGAACGGGCGATGCGCCGCAGCGTCGCCGCGATGTCGCCGCCCATCTCGCGGTTGACCAGCAGCGCCGAGGCAAAGAGGTTGAAGTTGGCCAGCTCCAACCGGCGCTTGGCGTCCTCGATCACCGAGGCCAGGTCCATGCCCAGCGCGTAACGGTTGGCCATGATGCGGAACTCGTGCCGTACGGGGAACGGGGCCTGGTCGGCCAGGCGTTCGATGGCCTGCACGAGTGAAAGCCCCGCGCCGACGCTGTTGGCCAAAAACGTGATCGTGATGGGCAGCTGTTCGTCGATCCGCGCCTTGCGCCTGGCCCACAAAAAATCCACCACGTGACGCGGCACCAGCAGCAACAGCAACCACAACCCCACCGCCAGCACCGACGACGGCAGCGCCACCACCAGCGCGACGAGCGTCGCGGCGCGACCGAGGTTGAGCAGCCAGACCCACAACCGCACGTTGACCGGGTCGGGGCTGAAACGGTGGGCCGTCAGCGCGATCCACTGCGCATCGGTGTGCCATCGGCGTTCGAGGTAACGCCACGCCGGCACGACGCCCAGCGCCACCGTCAGCGCCGAAACCCCCGCGATCACCAGAACCATAGGCTCGACCGTCATGCGGACTTGTCCCCTGTTTGCCCGGTGGTTTTCGTTTCAAGCGGTTCCTGCCCGAACCATGTTTCGAGTTTTAGGAAGCCGCGCTCGACCATCTCGCCCAGGAACGTGGGCATGTAGCCCGTGGGCTTGAGCACGGGCTGGCCGGTGGTCGTGTCGAGGTTCATGATGTCGCGGACCTCGACCTCTCCGGTGTGCGGGTGGATGCGTGTGACCTCGGCCACCTGGCTCACGAGCCGTCTGCCCGAGGTGAGCCGTTGCACGTAAACAATCAGGTTCACCGCCTCGGCGATCTGGCGGCGCACGGCCGGCAGGGGCAGGTTCGCACCCATGAGCACGAGCGTCTCGAGGCGGGAGATCACGTCGTAGCCGCTGTTGGCGTGGAGGGTGGTCATCGACCCGCTGTGCCCGGTGTTCATGGCCTGGAGCATGTCGATCGTCTCTTCGCCGCGGCACTCGCCGACGATGATGCGGTCCGGCCGCATACGCAGCGCGTTTTTCACAAGGTCACGGATGGTCTTGGCGCCGGTGCCCTCGGCGCTGGCCGGCCGCGTCTCGAGGCTCACGACGTGTTCCTGTTGCATGCGCAGTTCAGCCGCGTCTTCAATCGTCACCACGCGCTCGTGCGGGGGGATCATGCCGCTGAGCACGTTGAGCAGTGTGGTCTTGCCCGACCCGGTGCCGCCGGCCACGATCATGTTGGCGCGGTACTCGACCGACGCGCGGAGCAGTTCGACAAGCTGCCTGGTCACCGCGCCCCAGCGGACCATGTCCTCGACGCCGACGCTCTTGATCGGGAACTTGCGGATGGTGATGCAAGGCCCCTTGATGGCCAGCGGCTCGATGACGGCGTTGACGCGCGAGCCGTCGCGCAGGCGTGCGTCCACAAGGGGCGAGGCCCGGTCGATCCGCCGACCCAGGGGCGCGACGATCCGCTCGATCGCCGACACCGCCGCGGCGGGCGAGAGGAACCGCCGACCCGTCCGCACGACCCGGCCCTTCATCTCGACATAGATCAGCTCGGGATGCACGACCATGATCTCGCTCACGCGCGTGTCTTCGATCAGGTCCTGCAGCGGGCCTAAGCCGAAGATGATGTCGTAGAGCTGCTTCTTGAGGAACTGCAGCACGGCGTAGGTCTTGGCGTTGTTCAGGAGGCTGGGCAGGAGATTGCGGACCTGTTCGTCGATGCGGCGCTGTGTCTGGACGAGGCGGTCGGGGTCGAGGTCTTCGGGGACAAAGCCGATCTGCTGCGTGATGGGTGCGACGAGCTGGTCGCCGGCGGACTGCTCCATCGTGTGGTTGTAGCCCATCGATTGGAAGAGGTCGGTGGCGTGGCTGCCCCTTGTCTCGGTGGACTGCGTTTCGAGTTTCCATCGCACGAATCGTCCGACGATCAAGGGCGTGAGGTCGGACTCGAACACGTCGTCCGCCAGGTCGCCCAGGAGCAGTTCGTCGAGAAATCCGTTGACCTGTTCGACGCGCTGGGCCGAGACCTCGGTGGACGCCATGCTGCCGGCCCGCAGGTCCATCCTCCGCAGCAGTCGGCTGTGGACGAGGCCGACCAGCTCGTTGATGCGCACCTCTTCGGGTGCCTGCACCTCGACGGGGGCGGCGTCGAGCGTGATCTCGAACGTCGCAATGCGCAGCCGGCTCATCGGCGAGAGGGCGCGGCGCTGACCGCCGGCTAAAGGTTGGCCGTCGATCTCGATCTGTTCCGCGCCGTCGGGGACCTCGATCTCCCAGCCGTCGCCCGCGCGCTCGACCCGGGCGTGGACACGGGAGACAAAGCGCGAGTTGAGCTGCACCTGGCACGTCTCACCACGCCCGATGGTGAACCCGGACTGGCCCGCCTCGTAGGGCGTGGTCGAACCCTTGATGGTGTCGAACGTCTTGACGCGCATGGTTGGCTCGGTTCAGGGGCCGGCGGGGCTGGATATCAATCCCACCGGCGCGGGGCAGAGGATGAGCGTCAGGGGCAATTGGCCCGCGCCCGATTTTTCAAGGATCGTCAACGCCTGCACCTCCGTCACGTCGAGCGTCACGGTGTCGAACGACTCGCGCGGGCCGGCCACCTCGGCGCTGATGAACGATCGCTCGCGCATGAGCTGCCTGCCCACAGCGATGATGCGCAATGGCTCGGCGAGGATGAGCGTCGTCTCGTATTTTTCATCGCCCTGCGCCGCATCGCTCAGCGCGGCGACGATCGCGCTCTCGGGCGTCGTGGCGGCGGGGGCTTTGGCCTGGTTGCGGATCGTGCGCGTGACGGCGAGCTTGACCCAGTCCCCCGGCACGACCAGCCCGCCCACCGCCGCGGTCGGGTCGATGGGCACCGCCAGTGCCCGGTGGTCGCCGGTGAGTTTGAGGTCGACCTGTTGCCTGATGTCGGCGTAAGTGATCGGTGTGCCGGCGAGGATTGCGCGGTTGACTTCGATGTCGCGCAGCGCGTCGATGTGTTCGGGTCGGATGGCCTGGGCCAGAAGGTCGGTCATGGTGTCCGGCACTTCCATCGTGGTCAGGTCTTCATGGGGATCGAGCTTTTTGGAAGCGGGGATGTCCTGCCGGGCCACGAGCACCTTGCGGACGCGCGCCTGTGGGTCTTCGGGCTGCTGGGACTGGAGGTAATAGAACGTCAGGCCCATGGTGGCCAGGGCACACACGACCGACGCAAGGAGAAGGGTTCGGTTGCCTGCGGAGCTTTTTTCAGCCATGGATACGCTTCCGTTAGAGAAAACATCACGTCAATCAAAGTGCAAAGTGACCGCGTCCGCGGTTTCACCGCTCAAGGCGTGGGCACGAGCAGGTCTTTCTCGATCAGTTCCTCGATGCTCGGCCCGTTGTATCGGCTACCCGTTGCGGGCTTGTCACCGCCCGGCGTGTCAGCCTGTTGGGGCTGGCCCGTGTTGTGGGACGGCGGCGTGTTGGGGTTCGTGGCCGACGCGGTTGGGCCTGCGATTGCCGGGGGCTGGGGGGTGACGCCCAGTTGGTTTTCGAGCGCGGGGATGACGGTAGTCATGACGTGCCGGTTGTAGAGATCGGTCGCTTTATCCTTGGCGTATTGCGCGAGGACCTCCGCGGCGCGGCGGGGGTTGATGATGTCGCCGGCCTTGTCGATTTTATCACGCTGGTTCTTGAGCCAGTTGCCGAAGTCGAGGGCGGATGGCGTTTCATTGCGGAGCTTGTTGAAGTCCGCCAGGTCATCGCCGTAGCGTGAGCGGACGTAACCGTTGAGCGAGCGCTCGTCGTCGGGGAGGATGCCCGGCGCTCCGGGCGCGGGGTGGATCACGACTTCTTGGCCGTATTGCGTGCCACCGCGGACGTGCTGTGCCCATTCGGAGACGGGGTCGCCGTCGATGCGGACGTTGGTGATCTTGCTGACATCGGCGTCGCGCGGGAGCTGGGCGCGTGTGGAGGGCCCGAGCGGCGCGGAGTTGAAGACGGTGGCAGGGACGCCGGTCATCAGGCTGGCGTATTGTGAAAGGCCGCCGCCGAGCGAGTGGCCGGTGAGCGTGAGGGGCACGCCGTCGCGGTTGGCGTATTGAATCTGTCGGAGCGTCTCCATGAGCGCTTCGGTGTATTGCGTGGGAGGAAGACCGTCGGGCCCTTTGAGAGCTTGAGTGGCATCGGTCCAGCCGTCACGGAGCGTGTCCTGCACCTGACCGACGCTGCCGAAGCCCACGTCCGTCCCGGCGATGGCCAGCACGCGCTCCTTGGTGCCGTCGTCGAGCGTGCGTTCGTAAACGCCCCACTTGAAGCCGCTGTCTTTCTCACCGCCTTCGAGGAATTGCCAGCCGTCCGGCGCTTTGCCGACTTCGTAGACCGCTTCGCTCAGGCGTGCCCGGTCGAGCATCGCCTTGCCGACGATCCCCGCGGCCAACACGACCCCGACGAGCAGGCCCGCCAGCAACAGGACACTCGCCGCCGACCGCGTCAAACGCCGGCCAAGTCTTGCAAGAAATCCCCGTAATGTCGCTGTCCCGTGAACCATCCCCGACAGGCCTCGTCATCGGTTAGGGGTTGAGGATTTTCAACATCTCATCGAGTTTCAACAGCGTGGCCACGTCCACCGGCGTCAGCCCGCGCTGGTCTTTGATCGTCTTGTCCGCGTGGTGAGCCACGAGCGCAGCCACGGCCTCTTTGTGTCGGTGGAGCACGGCGTAGTGCAGCGCGGTCAGGCCCAGGGCGTCCTGTGCGTTGACATTGGCGTGACCGGCTTCGACCAGGAGCGTGATGTTCGACGCCAGCCCCTGCTGCGCGGCGTACATGATCGGCGTCATCCCGCCGGGGCCTTGGATGTCGGGTTTGCCGCCGGCTTTGAGCACTCGTGCGAGCACCTGCGTGTCAATGAACCCCGCCGCGACGAACGTGCCCGAGGTGCCGTTGCTGCTGATGATGTTCGGGTCGCCGCCGGCGTCGAGGAGTCTCAAGAAACCTTTGTCCGCCTTCTCGATGCCGGCCCAGATCAAAGGCGTCAGCCCGGCGCGGCCGAGCGTGTTGGGCTTGGCACCTTTTTCGAGTAGCGCTTCGACGCCTGCGATGTCGTTCTTGGCTGCCGCCGTAGCCAGGCCGGCCGCAAGCGGGTCGTCAAAGACATCCTTGGGCGTCGGGTTCGACTGACGCTCCTTGAGCATCTTCACAAGCTCGGCATCTTCAGACATCGAGGCGTAGCGTATGGCAGAAAGGCCCTGCGTGTCCTCGATCAAAGGGTCGGCCCCCTCGTTGAGCAGCGTACGGGTGATCGCGCGGTCGCCACGGAGCACCGCGTACATCAGAGCTGTGCGGCCTTTCTTGTCCTGTGTGTTGACGGGCACGCCGGCGTCGATCAGCCGACGCACGGACAGGATCGAACCCAAAGCCGCGGCCCGCATCAAGGGGGTTGTGCCGTCGGTGGCCTGAGCGGTGAGGTCGGCTTTGTGTTGGATGAGCGATTGCACGAAGTCGGCGTTTTTCGACGCGGCCGCCAGCACACTCGCCGAATCGCCCAGGTTGTTTTCAAGTGACGGGTCAGCCCCGAGCGCAAGCAAACGGTCGAAGCCCTTCGTGTCATTCTGATAGATCATCCACATCAAGGGTGTGGCGTCGTTCCGGCCTTTCTCGTTGGCGTTTCCGCCGGCCTTGAGCGCGGACTGGATCGCTTTGTCATCCCCGGCCGAAGCGGCATTGATGAGCTGCGCGGTGGCAAGCGAGAAGACCGAATCGGCTGCGGCGGGCTGGCTTGTCTGATCCGCCGACGCCGCCGCCACGGTGAGGCTCAAGAACAAAGCGATGCAAAGCCACAGACAAACCGCCACCGAACGCACGGGGTTGCGCGCTGCCGGGGCTGTTCTGTAAAGCCGGCGTGTCATTGGTCGGCTGCGTCTCTTGGGATATTCAAACGCCATCGGACTACGGATATGCCACGACAAGTTTCACAGGTGTCCGGCCTGTCTGAGAATGGCCTACGAAAGACCCCGCTCCGCGTCGTCTCGACACTCTGAAAAACGACTCACAACGACACACTACGTCACACAGACGACTCACGGGCGTCGTAAGTCCAGAGTCTAAACCCGCTGCGCGGGGGCGTCAATATCTTTTATTGTTCACATTCCCCGTGAAGCTGTTGACAAATAAAGTCACGACGGATTAGACTTAATCTTTTGAAAACGAGGGCGTGAAAAGCCGGTCATTTCCAGACACAGAACCTTCCACGAGGTCATCACCATGAAAACACCCACCCCACAGACGCGGAACTTTCGCAGACTCGGCGGCGGCATGACGGCTTGGGCTTTGGCGCTGTCCGCCATCGCGCTGGCCGCCGGTTGCACCTCGGCCCCCCGGGGCGACAGCGGCGGTCGTATCGACCCCTACGAGACGACCCAGGCCGACCGCAACTCCGGCTACATCAGCCTGCCCGCGCTGCTCGAAGCCACCGACACCGCCGCCGAGCAACTGGCCGGCGACATCGTCGATGTCCTGGCGGGGGCCAACTCACGCAAGGTGCTTGAAGTGGGCACCATCAACAACATGACCTCCACGCCGTCCAACGACTTTCGCATGATCGTGACACGGCTCAAGGCCAAGCTCCGCAGCAGCCCGGTCATCCGGAACAACCTCATGTTCGTCGAGAGTCGCAGCCGGGTGGACAACGACCTTCAGAGGCTCAACGGCGGCGGCGGCGACAACGGGGACATCCTTCAGGAAACCGGCCCGAACACGGGCAGCGGGTCGGCCACGTACAACCCGCAGGACATGGTGATCCTCTACGGCGAGTTCATGGAAGCCAGCCGCGGCAGCCGACGCACGTATTTCTACGAGTTCAAGCTCGTCAACCCCACGACACGCGAAGAGATCTGGGCCAAGTCCTACGACCTGTCCCTCAAATAAACCGTATCCACCTCAATCGGGTCCGCAACACCATCGGGGAACACTATGGTCAGGCGATCCACGTTTGTTCTGCTGGCACTGGCACTGCTCACCGCGGGGTGTTCGTCCTCCGGGCCTAAGACCACGGCCCTGACGCAGGACGACATGGACATCACCATCAACCAGTTCGCCGCCAAGCTGGCGGCCAGTGATTTTCTCACCTCGCGCGACGCCAATTCGCCCCCGATCATCATCTCCATCAACAAGGCGGAGAACCGCAGCTCCGACGTGATCCCCACCGCGGAGCAGTGGATGATTATGTATCGCATCAAGAGTTCGATCCCGGTGATGGACCTCAAGCGGACGCGGAACATCAGCTTCCAACTGCCGCCCGAACGCCAGGCGGAGCTGCGCAAGGCGGGCAACATCCCCGACGAGCCGGCCTCCGTGATGCCGACGCACACGATGAGCGCGACGTTCTTCTCCAGCACCCGTGTCGCACGCAATAAAGAGGGCTACGTCAACGACCGCGCGGACCTCTACTACATCCGCTGCAAGATCGTCGACCTGCGGACGCGCGAGGAGGTCTGGGACGATTCGGTCGACCTCAAGCGTCAGGCCAAGGGCATGTTGATCGATTGAGCCAACACATTTTCGGCCCATTTTTACGGGCATTTTCGGGATCAAAACCATTTCTAAAAAAGGAAAATCCATGTCCGCAAAGCTTCGCCTGTTGGGTGTTGTCGCGCTCGTGTCGCTGATGTCCTGGGGCTGCGTCGCCAAGCCCGACGTGAACCTCATCAGGACCTATTACTCAGGCGAAATGGGCCTCGGACGGGATTACCAGCGCAAGCACGTCGACCTCAAGGTCAACCCCAAGTCCACAGCCCAGAACCCCGACCGCAACTACGCGCTCAACTGGATGCGGCTGGGCATGGTCACCCTCGGCGACGGCTACGCACCCGACCACCCCAACGCCGCGTGGAACAACCTCTACGACCTGCTCACCCAGCAGGACGTAAACAAGGGCAGGCAGTGGGGCGCGGTGCTCCTCAACGAAGACACCAAGATCTGGAAAGGCGAACCCTTCGAGCAGGCCCTGGCCATCAACTTCGTCGCCATGAACCTGGCCACCAAGGGCGAATGGGACAACGCCCGCGTCGTGGCCAGCCAGTCGCTCTTCCACCTCAAGGCGGTCAAAACCACCGACGACGGCAAGAGCCTCTCCACCCAGGACGTTGTTCAGGACAAAAACATCGCCGAGGCCACGTTTGAAAAACCGATCGACGTCGAGACGAACTTTGCACTGGGTTACATCATGACCGGCCTGGCTGCGCGGCAGCAGGACATTGCCGTCGGCGAGAGCGACCACACCGAAGCCAATGAAAACTTCCAGCACGCCATGGCGCTGAGGCCCGACCTCGGCGGGCTGATCGAAGAACTCCGCACCGGCAGCTACAACACGGTACTCGTCGTGGGCTTCGGCCAGGGCCCACAGAAGATCGGCACCGGCATGGACAAGGCCATTGCCAGCTTCCAGCCCATGACCCCCAGCACCGGCTCACCGCTGGTCGTGAGCATCGGCTCAAACGCCTACAGCTACCCCGAAATCTGCGATGTCAACGCCATGGCGCAGGACCACATGTGGAACAACCTGCAGGACATGCGTAAGGCCAAGTCCTACGTCGGCACCGCGCTGATGGCGGCGGGGGCGGGCGTGGCAGGCTACGGCGCTTACTCCAACAGCGGCAACGCCGCGATGATCGGCGCGGGCATGATGCTCGCCGGCGCGTTGATGAAGGCCTCCGCCCACGCCGACACGCGCTACTGCGAACTCATGCCGCAGCGCTTCTACATCGTCCCGGCCATGATTTCCGCGCCCGGCTCGACGCTCCAGCTCCAGGTGGCTGACGCGCCGCAATCCTCGATCATCCTGACCGACCTCTCCCCGCCCCAAGGCCCCACCGCGCAGTTGCGGTTCATCCAACTCGTCTCAACCTCAAACAGCCCGAAGCAGGCCACCCCCCAGCCCCCGCAATGGGCGATGAGCGGCCGGGTCCTTTACTGCAACGACTACGACCCCAAGGCCGGCTCGGTCGCCCTGCCCTACATCCTCGGCGGGGACTGTGTCTGCTCGCCCACACAGGAGGCCCTCGACCGTTACCAGCGCGCGGGCTTCCTCAAGGACTTGACCGTCGAACAACTCCAGGAACTCTACACCCTCGAAAAGATCGGCCTGACCGTCGGCGACGACAACGGCACGCCCGCCCTGCACGTGCTCGAGGGCGGCTCCTCGCTTGTTGCCCCCCTGCCCGGGACGATCGGCTATGCCCGACTGTTCGGGCAGAAACACGCCCCCTACAAAGCCAGCAGCAGGCAGGTCCGTGAGCTGCAGGCCCAATACAACGCCATCCTGCACCCGGTCCCCACCGCCAAGAGCGCAACCGCTCAATAACCGTTGGGGACATCCGCCCGGCGCGGTATCATGGCAGTCTGATTGCGGTATCCTGACGGTCTTAAGGTGGATTAAGCAGCCTATTTTGCGGAGTATTTGCTCATGATGACCCGACTCAAAACACTCTCCCTTCTGGCTCTGGCCTTGGGCTTGTTTGCGATGACCGGTTGCAAGTCGCCGCCCACCGCGGGAAGGACCGACAAGCTCACCACTGAGGAGTACCCCATCAACGTTGTGGACTCCTCGCTCAAGCACGGCCTGGTGTTCGGCACCGCGCGGGTCACCCCGACCGACGGCGTCCGCCCCATGCGTGTGGTCCAGGCGGTCCGCAACGTCGAGAGTTACGCGATCAACCTCCAGTACCAATTCATGTTCTTCGATGACTCGATGAGCCCGCGCGACGCGATCGGCGGCTGGCGTTACATCCAGTTGCCGCCCAAGGTCGAACGATACATCGAAGCCACCGCCATCGATACGCAGTCCACCCGCTGGCGGCTGGAAGTGCGTTCCGCCAAGTGACACGGCGGGTTGGTGCGACAGACGGCCGCAGGCCGACGGCGTGGCTTGTGATTGGTCGGGCCCGGTTGTGGGCCGAGGCGACGTGTGTACCGGTGTGTCCGGGACGAGATGGATCGATACCCCTATCCCGCGAGGTGAGTCGTGACTGACAACCGCATGGTGTGCAATCGTGTCGCTGGCGTGCTGGCGATCGCTCTGACCTGGGCTGTGACCGCCTGCCCCGTGGCGGCGCAATACAAGAGCGACCCGGTCCCCAACAACAACCAAAACAACTTCGTCGCACCCGACGTGGAGGCCTTCAAAAAGGCCTACGAGAACGCGGGGGAACCGCCGATCATGATCGTCACCGGGCGCAACAGCGACCTGCTCTCGTTCGGCGATTTCGTGGGCAAGGCGCTTCTGACCGACATCGGCAACTCCCCCGACGCCATGGCCATGGAACGCTCGGTGCAGGAGGTGCTCCTCCAGAACGCTGACCTCGACCTGGTCGACCCCAGCGCCGCCGCCATCGCCGAGCTGCGCAACGATAAAGTGCTCGAGGGCCAGAACGAGGCCCGCATCCTCGAACTGGTCCGCAACAAGATGCGGTGCGACTTTATCCTCTCGATCCAGCTCGTTGATTCGGCGGATGTCAAGGCGCGCGGCGGGCTTTACCGCGTCACGGTTGACGGCATGGACCTGGTCCGCGGGCGCAAGGTCACGACCTTTGCCTTCGACTGGATGCGGGGCAACGACGCGGCCACCGTCAAGCTCTACGCCCAGCAGGTCGCAAGAAAGTTCATCGAGCAATACGGCGCCGCCAAGTCGACCGACGTGACGACCTACACGCTCCTGGCCATGAACCTGCCCGAGGCACGCGACCTCATCGCGTTCCGTCGCGCACTCGAAGACGTGCGTGGCGTCGACTCCGTCCGTGACCGTGGCGTGAAGCGCGGCACCACCGCCAGCAACAACCGCGGCCGGGTCGAGACCATCGCCGAGTTCCGTGTCAAATACGCCGGCAGCCAGCTCGAATTGAGCGAGGCGGTGCTGGACGCGGCCAAGAAAGCCCTGGACCGCGAGGTGACGCTCACCGATTCCGAGGCCGGCCAGGTCATGGTGCGCTTCGGTCGCGCGGGCGGGGCCTCCGTTACCGCTGACGGAGACTGCGACAAGGACGAACTGCGTGACGTGCTCACGGATTATCTTGTCGACTTCTCCGGTGACGACCCGCTGGCCAAGTGCCTGCAGGGCAAGTTCCTCGATGTCTACCGCAAGGAGGGTTCGCCCAAGATCGGCGTCGTGCTCAACCGCCGGATCGATGAGGATGAATCCAAGGACCTCGACGACAACCGCCCGCTGGGTGGCCACACCAGCCCCTCGAGCGCCGCGCAGGCGCAGGCCCAGGCCGCGACCCAGAACGCCGCACCCGGTCAACCCGCGGCCGCCGGCCCCAACACCGGCACGTCCGTCAACGTCGTCGTCGGCTCACCCAACGGCGGCGGCAACGACCCGGCCAACATGGCCAAGGTCCTGCTCGACGCGGACAAGGAGTGGCGACAGGAACAGGACGAGCGTCTCAAGGAACGCAAGAAGCAGCAGTTCACCACACGCCTGGTCGAAGACGGGATCTCACAGCGCTTCCTCAAGATGGGTTTGACCACGGTGGACCCGACGTTTGTGAAGAACCGCATCCTCAAAAAGGCCGCCAACGCCGGCGGGATGTTCAACGAACAAGAGCTTGAACAACTGCTCCAGCAGGAAGCCAAGGAAGCCGGCCTCGATGTCGTCATCATCGGGTACAGCTATATCACACGCGCGGGCAGCACCCTGGCCGTGGCCGGCGCGCAGGGCGGTCGTGGCTCGGTCGGGGTCAATGAAAAACCGACGCTCGGGTTCACCGTCCGCGCGATCAGCTTGGCCAACGGCGTGATCCTCGGCAGCATCTCCTACGCCTCGGCGCAGGTCTACGACGACCAGCAGCTCCAGAAACTCGTTGACGACGCAGCCGACTACATCGCCGGTCACATCTGCTCGCAGATGTGGGACGTGTGGGTCCCGCCGCGCGTGATGACCGTGACCGTCTTCAACGCCAGAACGCCCAAGGACGTGCTGGCTGTCATGGACGGGCTCAAGCAGAACGTCCCCGGCATCCAGCAGATGGACTTCATGAAACACGAGGCCGGCGTCGAGGGCGGCATGGGCGTCTTCAACCTCCGATACGAGGGCGATTACGACGATTTCTTACGCAAAATCTCGGCCCTGGGCGACAAGGTCCCCTTCGACCTCGACCCCCGCGGCATCACCCGGGCCGACATCAACCTGCGCATCCGAGACAGCAACTAATCCCAGCGCATTCCCACTCACCGTCACGAACCTATGGCTGAAAGCACCGCCACCATCGAGCCGGGCGACGCGCAACCGGACGCGGCGAGCGGGGACGACGGGGGTCGGGCCTACCGGGTCAGCCTCGAGTATTTCCTCGCGCCTCTCGTGCCGCTCATGAACGATCCCTCGGTCTCCGAGGTCATGGTCAACGGGCCCGACGCGGTCTTCGTCGAGCGAAAGGGCAAGATCGAAAAGACCAACGTCCGCTTTGCCTCCGAGCGCGACCTGCTCGCCGCGGCCAACAACGTCGCGCAGTTCGTGGGCAACACCATCGGTCAGGACCGACCCCTGCTCGACGGTCGGCTGCCCGACGGCTCGCGCGTCTGCATCGTCCTCTCGCCCATTGCCGACTGCGGCACGTCGATCAACATCCGAAGGTTCAGCCGGTCCACCGCAAGCCCCGACTTTCTCATCAAGAACAGCGCCATCACCCCGCAGGCAATGGAGTTTTTGCTCCTGGCTGTCGCGGCGCACCAGAACATCGTCGTCAGCGGCGGCACGGGTTCGGGCAAGACCACGCTCCTCAACGTCCTCTCGTCCGCCTTCCACGACGACGAGCGCGTCGTTGTGATCGAAGACACCCGCGAGCTGCAGGTCCAGAAGGAACACGTCGTGCAGATGGAGGCCCGGCCGGCCGACCCGTATGGCAAGGGTCAGATCACCGTGCGCGACCTGTTCGTCACGTCGCTGCGCATGAGGCCCGACCGCATCGTGGTCGGCGAAGTTCGGCGGGGCGAAGCGCTCGACATGATCCAGGCCATGACCAGCGGACACCGAGGCTCGCTGGCAACGCTGCACGCCTCGACCCCCGCCGACGCCTGCCGAAGGCTCGAAACCATGGCGCTGCTCGCCGACGTCGGCTTGCCGCTCAACGCCCTGCGAAGCCAGGTTGCCTCCGCCATCGACCTAGTCATCCAGACCAACCGCATGCACACCGGCCGCAGGCTCATCACCCACGTCAGCGAGGTCGGTTACGACGACGTGCGCAACACCTATTTCACGCACGACCTGTTCAACCTCACGACCGATGCGCAGCTACTGACGTGGACCGGTCGCCGGCCACACTTTGCCGACGACCTGGCGTGGATGGGCCTGACCGACCGCGTGAAACTCACCGCTGAACTTTTCGCGCCACAGGCCCCTCCCACGGGAAAGGGGGCCAAGTGAAAACCCTTACCGCCCGCATGAGAACCCCCCTCCCTCTTCAGAGGGAGGGGCTGGGGGAGGGTGTTCCGAGGCACCGCAATGGGGAATCTATGGGAATATCACGCGGTACATCCCCTCCCCAACCCCTCCCCTTCAAAGGGGCGGGGCTTTCCATACCCGGCCATACGTGCTTGTCCCCTCTGTGGCAAAAAGCCGTGCAAATCCTGCGTGACGACCGCGGCGCGCTGAGCGTGGAATACATGCTTATCCTGGCGGTGATCGTGATGCCTCTTGCGCTGCTCGAACCCCTTTTCATGAAAATGGTGGTAACCTATAACCTACGCATCGTACGGATCATGGGCCTGCCTTTCCCGTGACCGGTTTTCCCGGGCCTTTCGAGCAATCCCATTTCCCACTCTCCCCACACAAGGAGCCTCCCATGTTGCGACGCTCACGAAAAGCCGTCAACGCCTTCATCGAAAACGACCACGGCAAGATGTCGGTCGAGATGATCCTCCTCCTGGCGGTCATCGCCCTGCCGATCATCATCGCGCTCATCGCCTTCCGCGACAAGATCGGCAAGTGGTTCGGCGCGCGTGACAAGGAAATCGAGGGCGGCGCGGAAACCCCGGTCGGCAACCGGTAATCCCCGCACACGCAAGCATCCGTTCCCGTGCAGGCCCGACTACACCGGGTGTCTGTTGTTGTGTCTGTTGGGGTGTCTGTTGGGGTGTCTGTTGGGGTCTACGTGGCTTGTCCTGCACCGACAGAGACCGGTTTTGAGGCTGTAGCGTGATGACCGAGGGATCAGTCCGGATGAGCGAGCGATCCGCAAACATCACCGCGCCGGGGCGTGACAACCCCATCGTCAGCGATCTGGCCGACGACGCCAATCAAGCAAACGACGCACGTAAACCGGTGCTGCTGACCTTTCGCGGCGCGTCGGTGCTCATCGTGTGGGTGCTCACGCTCGGCGCGATCGTTGCTTCGCTGGCGCAGGTCGTGCTCGTTCGGCGGGGGATACTCTTGCCGTCGCAGGGGCTTTTCCTGGGCTTCGTCACGGCGGGCGTCTGCCTGATCGCAGCCACGTTCGACGCCGCTTCCGGGCGCGTGCCCAACACGCTCACGCTCTGGGCGGTGCTGATCGGGTTTGCTCTCAACCTGCTCTTGCCGGTGTTGCACGGTTTGGGGTGGCACGTGGCGGGCGACTGGCTCGGGGGGGTCGGGCCACTCGGATCGCTCAAGGGGTTCGCGGCCTGCGGGGCGGTCGGCCTGTTGTGCATGTTGGCCGCGGGCATGGGCGGCGGCGACGTGAAACTTTTAGCAGGCGTCGGGGCGCTGCTGGGCATGGAGACCGCGCTGCGCGTGCTGTGCAACGGGCTGATCGCCGCCACGCTCTTTGCACTCGTCAACATCGTCTGGACCGGGCGCCTGAACAACACACTGCGCTTCATGGCCACCAGTCTGATGAGCCTCTACCTCACGCAAAAACGCCTGCCCCTCCCGGGGGTCGCGCCGACGCACGTGCCCCTGGCGGTCCCGCTGCTCATCGGCCTGGTCATCGTCCCCTTCTGGTCGGTGGAGCAACTTGTCGCATGGCTGCGATGAAAGGCACAACCAACACGTCACCCGACAGGGACGCCCCCGCGAGACCCACACGCTCCGGAATAAACTTCCGGGGGAGGGTGTTGATCGACGCGGCGCTGATCGGCGTGGCGTGCGGCGCGGTGCTCGTGCTGCGCAAGAGTGGCGTGGTCGGGGAGGGTTCGGGCGGGGACGCCACAATAGCCGTGCTCGCCGCGGCGCTGGTGACGCTTTTGTTCCGCCTGGCCAACCGGATGACCCTTGACGTGCGCCGGTTGTGGAGGCGTACCCGGTGCGACGCGGCCGCGGCGTCGGTCTCGTTCATGCTCTCGTTCCCGTTGTTTCTCATGGCCGTCTCGCTGCTGGTGCAACTGGCGCTCATGTGCCAGGCGCGGATCGTGGTCAACCACGCGGCCTACACCGCTGTACGCAGCGCGATCACCTCGTCCGCCGACGGCCTGAAAGACGCTCAGCAACGCACCCGACGGGCCGCGGCCATGGCGCTGTCGGGCCTCTCACCACGCGGTCGCAGCGGTGGCGAGGGACAAAAAGCCCAGCGCTATCTCTCTCGCATCGGCGCCGAGATCGAAGCGGGCTTCCCCCGCCGTTTCAACTACGCCCTCGACCCCGCCGCGACAAAGATCACGCAAAGCCCCACGTCGCTCTATCAACGGGGCCCGACGGACGTGACGGTTCAACTCGAATACCGCTTCCTCCTGACGGTGCCCTACGCGGCAAGTGTGCTGGGGGCAAGACAGGAAAACGTGGCCGGCGTCAGTGGCAAGTTCATAAGACTGCGGGCCTCGTGTACGCTGCGCTCGCCCCCCGGACGCGGGATGATCGGGCAATTACAGGGGCTGTGGTGATGCCAAAGTTCACAGAGCCATTCAGGACGCTAGGCACACGCGCGATGCGTGACGACACCGGCAACATCGGCATCCTGTTTCTCTTCGTGCTGATGGTGCTGGTGATGCTCATCTTCATGGTCTGGAACACAGGGCACGTCTCGGTGCACCGGATGCGTGCCCAGGCCGCGGCCGACTCGGCGGCCCACGCCAGCCAGACGGTCGTTTCGCGCACGACCAACGTCGTCACCGGCGCGAACATGGCGATCCTGCGCACCGCCTCGGCCGAGGCCCTGTCGATCGCGGCGATCTACACGATTGAGGAATCAACCCGAAACCTTATGGACTGGTTCGAAAAAGGCACCGCCATGATGGACAACCCGTTCACCTTTGCGGCGGGCCTGGCCATTGTCATCCAGGTCGGAAGGGAAGCCGTCATTTTGGCCAAGTTTGTTAAGGAAACCCTGCCCGCGATCACCAGCCTGGGTAGCTACCCGGGACGTATTAACAACTTGTTTGCCTTCGAGCGCGCCGCCGTCGAAGCGACACCCAAGATCATCGATCAACAACGCAGGAAAATCGAACGGTACCACGGCTTTGACATCCGCCTCGCGCAGCCGACCAGAGACGGGCACAAGGGCGTGACGCCGCCGCTCAAGAAAGGGAGCTTTCAGACGATCTACGTCGTGCTGCGCGACCGCGTGATGAGCGACCGCCAGGGCTGGATTCCCGAACTCTCCAAAATGAAGCTGGCCAAGGCGGCAGAGGCGTGGAAACGAGGGAGCGCTACGGGCTTGGGCATTGCCGCCCTCAACGCGGGGTCCAAGCACTACGCGCTGTCCACCGCAACCCTTGCCCACGAGTTGGGCGCCCCCAGGATCGGCCCGACCGACCGACAACGGCTAGACCACTTCAGCGTCGTCGCCGTGGCCTCCAGCCCGGTGGGGAAACAACCGCCCTTCTATGGCCCGATCTACATGCGACCGACCGCCGGCGACGCACGCACCGACCGCAGAGCCGCGCGCGGCAACCCCGCGATGGTCGCCTACGCACAGGCCCAGACCTTCAACCCCAACGAATCGATGATGATGGGCAGGTCACCGGTCACGCCCTGGCGCGTCTGGTCACGCGAGGGCTGGGAGTGGCAGCCCCGTTTGAGTTCAGCCGACGGCCTCAACGACGCGCTGCGCGCCGACGCCACGCTGCGCACCCCGTTCTCACGCGGCCGGCTGCGCGTGTCGCCCGCCCAGGAGCTTGAGATTGTCAACCTGCACTAATCAAGTATTACTCATCCGGGGGCGCGCGGACCGTTGGCGGGATCAGCCCAACGCGGTGTGGCCCCGCTCTCGCTTCCGGGGGGTGGCGGAGATCGAACTGCTCTTCTGTCTGGGCGTGATGCTCACGCTTTTTTTCATCGTGTGGGGGTCGATGCGCGTCAACACCGCCCGGCAGCGCGTGCAGAGCAAGGCCCAGCTCGAATCACGACAAAAGGCCACCGGTTTGTCGGGTTCCTGGTCGCTGCCCTCGCTCTCGGGGGGCAGTCTGATCGTGCCCAACGGGTACGCCGGCGCCCCGGCGTCGATCCCCTCGACCCGGTCGTTCCCCAACAGGGCCTACACCTCCGAACCCTCGGAAACGGTGCGCGTCTACGTGGGGTCGGGCGTCGAACAGGCACGCGGCGGCTGGATGCCCCCCGTGACGGTCGGGACGCACGCGGGCCTCGTCGGGCCGGCCTGGACCTGGAGCGGCGCGTACCAGCCACTCGACCGACAACCGATCCGCAACTGGTACAAAAACCTGCGCGACTTCGCGGTCAAGAGCAAGGAACGCTCGGGGCTCAAAATGAAAGACGACTAGAGCAACCGGCTTCAATGAACCCCACTCCCCTTTCAAGGGGCGGGGCTGGGGGAGGGGATGTCTTTTTGCAAATACAAGAGAGAACACCCTCCCCCGGCCCCTCCATCTGAAAAGGGAGGGGAGAAAAAAGACGCCGGCCACTCTATGCAAGTGTTATACACAGCCGCCCGCGGTCAACGCGACGACCCGCCGTCCTGTTTGTATGCCTTGCTGTTGAACCAACCGATGATCTTGTCGCGGAAGGCGATCAGCGCGATGATGATCGGCAGCGCGATCACCGCCAGCAGAAGAATCTTCTCCACCGACAGGCCGCCCGTGTCGTCGAGGAGTCTGGGCATCGATCCCCGTGCCCGAATCGCTCGCCTGTGCGCGGGCGTGACTCGTGTTTGAGGATCGGGTGTCTGCCGGTGCATCCAGGTTCTCTTGAGTCAGCCGCGCTAGCGCGGGCCGTGTGACGTGAATCGATACGGGGAGGGCCGAGCCTGCCCACCCCGACACCTATTTTATACCACGCAAGCCTCCCCACCCACGGATCGGCGTCCCCCCGATGAAAACAACTTAAAAACGTGGACCTCATTTGTTGTTCGACCCCTCAGGCTTATCATGGTGTTTCTGTAAACCCAACGGCCCACTTTCCCGGGATATGGAGTGCCCCCGCCATGCGTCACACTTATTGCCCCATGCTTGTGGTGTGTGTTTTCCTTTCGCTCGCATCCCCCGCGTTTGTCAGGATGCTGGATGCGGCGTCGATCAACCTGCCCGCCGACTTTCAGCCCAAGGAGACCGACTTTGCCGACTCCGGCGCACGCGGGCAGTTCCTGGGCATGGCGGGCCTGCGTGGTCGGCCCCTCAAACCCATCGACGGCATCAACGCGCTGTACGTCATCGCCGTGCAGAAAGACAAGCCCGCCGCGGAGTATTTCCGTGAAGGCGACGCCATCACCGCCCTCAACGGCCAACCGCTCAGCGGCGACTCGGTCACCCGCATCAAGACGACGCTCTCAGCCGCGGACCAATACCGTAAACCTGTGGTACTGGACCTCTGGCGTGCGGGTCAATCGCAGCGCATCACCATCGAGTTCAAAGGCCCCCAGCCCCCGGACCTGACGAACGGCGGTGAGCCGAACCTCGAACAGATCAGTTGGAACCTGGGCACCACCGGGGCCGCGGGCTGGACCTGGTCGATCCCGCACCAAACCACCGAGGGCGCAAAACAAATCTACATCACGCGGATCGCGCCGGGCACACCGGCCGAGGGCATCCTGAACGTGGGCGACGTGGTCGTCGGTGTGTTCGGTAAAAACTTTGCCACCGACGCCCGCAAAGAGTTCGGCTGGGCGCTGACCAAGGCCGAGACCACCGAACAAGGCGGCAAGCTCGTCCTTGAAGTCTGGAACAACGGCAAATCCCGCGAGGTCACGGTCCCGATCCGAGTGATGGGCGACTACAGCGAGTCCGCGCCTTTCGACAGCGCCAAGACGCAAAAGATCGTCGATGAAGCGGTGGCGTACCTCAAGGCCAAAGGCGTCGGTGGCGGGATCGGCGGGCTGGTCAACACGTTGGGCCTGCTCTCCACCGGGCGCGAAGACGTCATGCCGATCGTGAGCGAAAAAGTCCACGAGGTCGCATCGAGTTTTCCGCCCGACCACGCGTGGACCGCCGGCTACTCGCTCGTGTTGATGTGCGAGTATTACCTGGCGACGAAGGACAACTCCGTGAAGCCGGCCATCGAGGCTTACGCGATACACATCGCACGCGGCCAATCGCAGGTCGGCACGTGGGGCCACCGCATCTGCATCCCTTACCAGTTCTCCGACGGCACGTTGTACGGCGTGGCGCCGGGCTACGGCGCGCTCAACCAGGCGGGCCTGATCTGCATGTTGGGCCTGGCGCTGACCCAGAAGTGTGGCGTGGACGACGCCGACATCCGTCAGGCTGTGTTCCGTGGCGACCGGTTCTTCCGCTTCTTCATCGACAAGGGATCGATCCCCTACGGCGACCACGGCCCGGGGATCGACGGCCACGAGGACAACGGCAAAAACTCGCTCGCCGCGGTGATGTTCGACATCCTCGACGACAAGGAGGCGGCCGCGTTCTTCACACGGATGACGGTCGCGTCTTTCAACGAACGCGAGGGCGGTCACACGGGGAACTATTTCAACTTCCTGTGGGGCCCGCTGGGCGCGGCGCGCGGCGGTGACGAAGCCGCGGCGGTGTTCATGCGCAAGCTCGAGTGGTTCTTCGACCTCGAACGCAGGGCGCAAGGCAACTTCGAGTACCAGGGCAAGCCGGGCATGACGGACTCGCGCAACTCCGAGAACGTCTACAAAGGCTGGGACACCACCGGCGCACGCCTGCTGGCTTATTGCCTGCCGTTGAAGAAACTCTACATCACCGGCAAGGGCCGATCGATCCCCGACATCACGGGCAGTGAACTGGCCCAGAGCGTCGCAGCGGGCGAACTGACCGCCAGGCAATACATCGACCTGCCGACAAGCGAGTTGCTGGCGAGGCTGTCGAGCTGGTCGCCGGCTGAGCGCGACCGCGCGGGCAAGGTGCTCGAAGTCAACCCGGACAACGTCGTGCCGCAGCTCATCGCCATGCTCGACAGCGACAACCGCTACGCACGCTACGGCGCGTGCCAGGCTCTGCGCTACGCCGGCCGCGCATCACAGCCCGCGGCGGACGCCCTGGTGGCCAAGCTCAAAGCCAGCGACGACGACACGTTCAAGTTCTTTGCGATGCGGGCGTTCAGCTCGTACAACACGGAGATGGGCCTGGGCGCCGTCGCGGCCGGCGTGGCACCGGCCATGATGGAGCTGGCCTACACCGGCCACTTCGACGACCCGACCGGCAAGCTGCAGGCCGAATTCGCCCAGGCCATGTTCTACTCCGGCAACGCACAGCCCTTCCGCGCCATCGCACGCAACGCCGAGGGCATCGACAAGATCGACAGCGACGTGCTGGTCAAGACGGTACGCGAGCTTTTGCAAAACACCAACGGCGGCGCACGCAGCGCAACATCGATTGTCTACAACAAGCTCAGCGACGAACAACTCAAACTGCTCTGGAAAGACATCTACAAGGCCGTCCGCAACCTCGCCCCCAGCGGCATCATGTTTGCCAACGGGGTCAGGGAGCGCGGCATCGAACTGATGGCCCAGCACCACACGCGCGAGGGCATGGAGACCGCGGTGTGGTACCTGACCAACCAGAAGTTCCACGGCGGGCCCGACAGCACGAAGAATGTGCTCGATACGCTTGTGAACACCTACGGGGGCTACGCCAAAGCCGTCCTGCCGCAGCTCGAAAAAGCCGCCGAATACTACGAGCCGGGCGGCATCGCCGGGCCCTCACCCGGTCGCACAAACGCGCAGGCCACACTCATCCGCGAAGCGATGGAAAAAATCAAGACCGCCCCGACCCCCGAGTGGGAACTGACCAGCATCGCGGAGTATCTCAAGTAACCAGAACGTCGGCCGGGCGGGGCCGATGCAAGATACATGCACACGGAGATCGATGGATGGCTTGTGTACCCGTCAAGGCCTGGCAGCAAAAACTCACGATCCCGACCTACCGCATCGGAAAGCCCGACCGCAACCCGATGTTCCTCGACAAGCGCGTCTACCAGGGCTCGAGTGGCAAGGTCTATCCCCTGCCGGTCATCGACCACATCGACGATGAAAAGATCGACACCGAGTGGGACGTGGTCTTCCTCGAAAACGAATACCTCAAGATCATGGTCATCCCCGCGCTGGGCGGGCGCGTGCAGATGGCGCTCGACAAGACCAACGACTACCACTTTGTCTACTACAACCGCGTTATCAAGCCGGCTCTCGTCGGGCTGGCCGGCCCGTGGATCAGCGGCGGCATCGAGTTCAACTGGCCCCAGCACCACAGGCCCAACACCTACGGGCCCCTCGATCACTTCATCGAGCACAGACCCGACGGCTCGGCGATCGTCTGGTGCAGCGAGATCGACCGCATGTCACGCACCCGAGGCACGCACGGCTTGACGCTCCGACCGGGCAAGGCCTACCTCGAAATCCAGGTCCGCCTTCACAACCGAACCGACACGCCGCAGACCTTCCTCTGGTGGGCCAACCCCGCCATCCACGTCGACGACAACCACCAGTCCATCTTCCCCCCCGATGTCCACGCCGTCATGGACCACGGCAAGCGCGATGTCTCGAGCTTCCCCATTGCCACCGGCACGTATTACAAAGTCGACTACTCGCCCGGCACCGACATCTCACGCTACAAGAACATCCCCGTGCCCACGAGCTATATGGCCTATCACTCCGACTACAACTTCGTCGGCTCATACGACCACGGCAAACAGGCCGGCCTCCTGCACGTGGCCAACCACCATGTCAGCCCCGGCAAAAAGCAGTGGACCTGGGGCCACGGCGACTTCGGCTACGCCTGGGATCGGCACCTCACCGACGAGGACGGGCCCTACATCGAACTGATGTGCGGCGTCTACACCGACAACCAGCCGGACTTCAGCTGGACCATGCCCGGCGAGGAAAAAACCTTCACGCAATTCTTCATGCCCTACAAGGGCGTCGGGCGGGTGTGCAACGCCACCATCGACGCCGCCGTCGGGGTGGACATCGATCAAGACCGGGTCACGGTCAAGGCCTACACCACCGCTGAACAACCCGGCGCCAGACTCGTCGTCTCCACGGGCGACCGCGTCCTGCTCGATGAAAAGTTTGATGGATCACCCCGTGCGTTCCATCGCTCGACATGCAAATTGCCAAGCGGTGTCGTTTCGACCGACCTCCACACGCGGGTGCTCGACCCGGACGGCAGGGAACTCGTCGCTTACCGCCCACGCAAAGCCGACGCCCGTGACATCCCCCAGCCCGCCAAGGCGATCGCGCCACCGGAAGAACTCGACAGCACCGAATCGCTCTACCTTGCGGGCACACACCTCGAACAATACCGCCACGCCACCCGTCAGCCGGAGGACTTTTACCGCGAGGCGCTGCGCCGTGACGCGGGCGACATCCGTAACAACACCGCGCTGGGCCTGCTGCTCTATCGCAGGGGGTGCTTCAAGCAAGCCGAGCAACACCTGCGCAAGGCCATCGCACGCCTGACCCGTCACAACCCCAACCCGCGCGACAGCGAAGCGTATTACACGCTTGGCCTGACGCTCGAAGCGCAGGAGCGCTACGACGAGGCGTTCGACGCGTATTACAAGGCCACATGGACCGCCGCGCAGCAGGAAGTCGCCTACTTCGCTCTGGCGCGCATCGCCTGCCGTCGGCAACAATGGCACGAAGCGCTGGACCTGCTCGAACGGTGCCTGACCCGCAACGCCGCGCACCACCGTGCCCGGCACCTCAAGGTCGTGGTGCTCAAGACGCTTAACCTCGCGGCGCAGGTCGAAAAACTCATCGACGAATCACTCGCTCTCGACCCGTTCAACCTCGGCGTCCTCTACGAAGAAGCGCTGGGCAACAGTTCATTCGACAGTTTCGACGCCAGGGTCCGCGCCGACTCCGACTCGTATCTCGAACTGGCGCTGGACTACACGGCGGCGGGACTCGATACCCACGCGACAGGGGTCTTTGAGCGATATGCCCAACGAGTCGGCGGCGGCAACGCATGGCCGATGGTCCTTTACCATCACGCCGCGGCGCTTCGTCGACTGGGTCGTACCCGGCTAGCAGACGATCAACTCCGCATCGCGGCGGGCATCGATGCGCCGACGTGTTTTGCGCACCGTCTCGAGTCGATCCGCGTGTTGGAGGAAGCTGCACGGCTCAACCCCGCCGACGCCAAGGCCCCCTACCTGCTGGGCAATCTCTGGTACGACAAACGGCAATACGACAAAGCCGTCGATTGCTGGCAATTGGCCACGCAACGCGACCCGTCATTCCCCACCGCGTGGCGCAACCTGGGCCTGGCCTGCTTCAACCAGCGTCAAGACACACACGCCGCCTGGCGGGCTTTCGAGAGGGCGTTTGTGTGCGACAAGAGCGATGCCCGCGTCCTGTACGAATGGGACCAGCTCGCCAGGCGTCTGGGGCACTTGCCGGACGATCGGCTTGATCGTCTAGAGGCCCACCGCGCACTCATCGACATGCGCGACGACCTTTACGTGGAATATGTGACGCTGCTCAACCTCACGCGCCGGCACGACAAGGCGTTGCAAACGCTGCTGGCCCGGTCGTTCCACCCGTGGGAGGGCGGCGAGGGCAAGGTGCCCGCGCAGTACGTGCTGGCGTTGACGCAACTGGCCAAGGCCGCCATCGACGAGCGACAACACGACCGGGCTATCACGTTGTTAGATCGTGCAAAGACCTGGCCGCACAGCCTCGGCGAGGGCAAGCTGGCGGGCATCCAGGAGAACAACATCCATTACCTGATGGGTCTTGCACTCTCAGCAAAGGGGGACACTCGGGCTGCCCGCGTGTGCTTTGAGAAAGCCGCGGTGGGTCTGTCCGAGCCGACCTCCGCGATGTATTACAACGACCAACCGCCGGACATGATCTACTACCAGGGCCTGGCGCAACGCGCGCTGGGGCACGAAGATCAAGCGACCAATCGCTTCGAGCGTCTGGTCTCATTCGGCCAAACACACCTGGATGACCATGTGGTGATCGACTACTTCGCCGTCTCCCTGCCGGATTTTCTGGTCTTCGAGGAGGACCTCGATCAGCGAAACCACCTGCACTGCCGGTACATGATGGCGCTGGGCTACCTCGGCCTGGGGCAGGACGACAAAGCCGCTGAACAGTTTGCATCGATCCTCAAGACCGATCCCTCACACATGGGTGCAGCGATCCACCACACACACACCGGCAAACCGACCACGGAATAACCGTCAACATTTGTCCGGATCGAAGTCAGTGACGGGGGTGTGTTGTCAAACGGTACACCCCATCCCGTCCGGCGCGGTTAGCAAAGCCATCTCGTGCTCCCGCAGATTGAGCGTATCACAGCCGATCGCCGCACACTCTAATCGATTGTAAGTATCAAGACGTTTCAGCGGATGCCCCGACCATCCGAGGCTGAACGTAATGGGCCGGGATTCCTCGTTGAAGAGAAGCAAAAAGTGCCAACCCTCTTTGACGACATGTCGGCAACGCAACGCGGGCTGGGGCGGGTCGACACGCAGGCTCGCATTCACTTCTCTCCCGACCCGATCAAGTAACTCGCGTGGATCGCCCGACCACCGCACGAGACGCCCACCGGACTCGAGTTGTGCAACGCATCCTTGAACACACGCCGGGACCGTCAACCCCGGCTCGACCACGACCGCGCGGTAGTGCATGCCCGCGATGTGCAGGCCGTCGCCC
Organism: Phycisphaera sp.; assembly: GCA_016125215.1. GTDB lineage: Bacteria > Planctomycetota > Phycisphaerae > Phycisphaerales > Phycisphaeraceae > RI-382. The sequence goes on along the minus strand of WGMF01000026.1, from coordinate 14,839 downwards.
TTCACCATCCCCGGTTCGAGAAGGCTTGCATCGACATGATTGAAATCGTGCTGGCTCTCGTAGAGCGCCTTGGCTGCCTCCCACGGACAGGCGTCTGGATCGGTCAGCACCGCCACGTCACACACGTGTCGGCTGTCGGTGTTGACCCACGAGAGCGTGCGACAGTGATCCGCAAACGGAGCAAAGCTATCCCACCACGCGCTGTGGGGCCCGACATCGGGCGGGCGTTCGTCCCGGCGCAGCCCGCGCACCGAATAATAAAATGCGTGCGGGATCAGCAGGTTCACGCCGCGCACGAAACACCAGTCCGCCAACCACTTCATCTCATCAAATGTCAGCCCGTGCCCGTAGGCGCCGCAGAACTCATTGCTGTTGCGCTTGCGTCCGAGGTGAAGCATCGCGCTGCTCGAACACTTGGCCTGCGTGGACTCGGGGCCTTGCAGCGCACTGGGCTTATCCGGCTCAACATACCGCCAGACCAAGTCCTGACCCGGCACATCAAAAAACTTCTGCACACCGATCTAATCGCCCTTGTCCGGGTGGCCCATGAGCCAAAGCCCGCGTGACCTGCACCAATCACTCAGCGGCTTGTACCACGTCTCCTCCAGCCGTCGTCGGATCGCCCAGCGGTAACGCTGACGGTGGTGGTTGGCGTCGGGCAAGGTGTCATCGAAAAGGGCCGGCAGATTAGCCGTGAAGTCTTCGCCGAGGATGCGGTTGACATGATCGAGGATGTTCCGCGTGCCGGGCCAGACGTTGCGCTCGCCCACCTTGCCCAGCGTGTTGGGTTCGTCGGTGAAGATACCCATGACCGTCTTGCCGAAGTGTTGGCCAAAGTGCCGGGCATACTTCTCGTGAACGAGTTGAATAAACAGCGTCACGGCGTCGGGGTTGAGGATGTCTGCCATGGGTGGTGCATCTTCAGCCGGTCCCCCGTCGATGTAATGCAGGCCGCGGATCGTCGAGCGGATCGGGCGATCGATGATGGCAAACTGTTGACCGCTCTCGTTGCTCACCCGCGTGACAAAGTTGTGATCGTTGGGCAGGGAGATCGTCTGCCCCGGCTGCAGGTCGATCCTGCACAACCCGCGACAGGCAAAGCCCGGGTTGGCCGCGACGACCTGCCCACTCGATGACCCGGAGGGGTACATGCCCTCGTCGTAGAGGATCACCTTCATCCCCCGCTGCGCCGCTTCTTCGATAGCGGTGTGCATGAAGCCGATCATCGCATCGGACATCCAGCCGATTGACCGAGGCAAGCCCACACGCGGGTGGATCACAAAGCCCTCGACGCCGTGGCGCTGGAAACCCTCGATCTGGCGGACGAGCTCGCGGTCGTCGAGCGCATCGTTCCAGAACCAGAAGGGCATCAGCGAATACTCCGCGCCTGGCGCAAGAAGGCCAGCGGGGAGCTTCGGGTGATCGCTTAATCCGTGCATGATTCGGGCAAACCCATGCATCATGGGCTTGTGAATGATGATGCGGTATCACGCGCCGCCGGTGATCGCGTCGAGCGCTTTCTGGGCGGGTTCGTGTTGCTGTTTGGCAGGCCCCGTGTCATCGGCGAGGATGGCCTTGAGCGTCTCGACGGCGGCGGAGGCCTTGGGGCCATACGCGCCCAGCGCCTCGATGGCCTTGCTGCGCGGGTTGCCGCGCTGCCTGCTCAGGTCGGTCTTGTCCGCTGCCGAGTCGATGAGCACGGGGATCATCATTTTGCCGTCGGGGTCGAGTTGGCATCCGAGGTCGATGATGTCCGCCAGGAGCGTGCCGCCGACGCACTCGGGCGGTTGCTTGAGGATGTCCACGAGGATCGTCAGGCGACCGTGCGTGTCGCCCTCGGGGTTGCCCGCGACAGCCAGAGCCCTGGTGGGGATCGAGGCGCTCGAGTTCTGGTAGCTCACCGCCTTGGACATTGCCGCCAGCATGGTCTTGTCGTCCGCGCCGATGGCCTGCAGCGCGGCGACCGCGTTCTCACGCACCCACTGCACCGGGTCGCCCGTGGCGATCACGAGCGCAGGCACCGCATCGACCGCCTTGTCCTTGAAGTTGGCCAGCGCCCGGCAGGCCTCGACACGGACCCAGTGGTGTTCATCGCCAAGGCGCCCGGTCACTGCGGGAATCTGTTTTTCAAGCAAGGTCAGGCCGACCGTATCGCCCGCTTCCGTGAACTGCTTGAAGGCTTTCTGCATGACCCCCAGGGCCGCGGCGCGTGCGTGCCAGTCCGGGTCATCGTGCAGGGCGAGTGCGGGTTCGACGCCCTTGACGCCATTATTCACCAGCGCGTCCTCGGCCAGGTCGCGGTAGTAACCGATGTCGGTGTGCAGGTCTTTGAGCAGTTCATCGACAGGTTTATCCATGAAGGACTGCGTGAGCGCTTCACGGAACTTCTTTGTGGCGTCATCGACATGAAGCGTGGTGTCGGCGGCGGGCAGGTCGGCGGTGGGGACGGCTTCGAGGCGCTGGATCGGCAGGTGCCGACGGTCGATGCCCGCGCGGTCGATCTCGAGGCTCACGTCGAGCTGGTTGTTGCCTGTGGCCCTGCCGGTGGAGGTGACCGCCAGCAGGTTCTCGCCCTTTTTGAGCAGGTCCAGCGCCCGGTCGTCCAGGACGATCGACGCATACCCGCCGCGCTGCCCGCGTTCGACATCGACGATGAGCGAGCCGTTGAGATAGACCCGGGTCAGGGCTGTGCGGACGGTGCGCAGGCGGACGCGTAGTTTTTTACCCTGAGTGTTGTCGATGGTGAAGGTCCGCCTTGCGGCGATCGGGCCGGCTTTTGCCCCGCTGCGCGCGGGTTGCAACGTGGTCTGGATGCCTTCGCCCTGAGACCAGTTGCCGTCGTCGAAGCCGGGCTGGTTCCATTGCTCGTCGAGCGGTTCGTCCTCGGCATAAACCTTCGTCCGCCAGGCTTGCGGTTGGAGGTCGGAGACGGGCGAGAGCGGTTCCCAGAAAGTCGGTCGGGGATAGGGCACGCCCTCGACCATGCGTTTGGCCACGAGTCCCTGCGGCACCCAGCTCTTGACGCCGAAGCCGACCATCCCCTGCCAGCGGTCGTAGAACTGCTCGCCCTCACGGACGTACCAGGCGTTGGTCGACTCGGCGAAGCGCTCTTCGATTTGGGCAAAGCGCGGGTCGGCTTGGTCGCCCAGGCAACGCTTGAGGGCCTTGAACTGCTGTAGCGCCACGTAAGGCGAACCGTTCTGAAGGTTGCAGTCGATCTCGGCCAACACCCGCTCGGTAGACGCTTTGTTGAGCGCGCGGGCGTCGATGAGCTGCGTCAGGTATCGCTTCTCGTCGTCGCTCTTGAGCGTGGAGGGATCAAACTCCGCCAAAGCTCTGTCACACGCCGACCAGTTTCGCGCGAGGTAGAGGTCGCGCACGGTTTTGAGTTGGCCACTCATCGGGACATCGGCAAAGACCCCCTTGGGCGCGCCGAAGATGCGCAGCTTGTGCCCGGGCAATGCGTAGGTCAGGCCGATGCCCCCGGTGGTGAACTCGCCGCCGAAGTAGATGTAGCCCGAATCGTCGAAGCGGGTGAGGGCTTCCTTGTAAGGCAGGATGGTGATGGCGCCGGTCCACTTGCGTGCGAGGTTGTAATACCACCTCTGGTAGTCGAGAAACTTCTGGAGTTTTTCAGGCCCTGCGAACGACGCGCCGATCGGCCCCCACACGATGGAGAAGTACCCGCCGGTGTGTCCCTCCTCGCGCAGCCAGTAACTTTCGGCTACCGTGTCCGCAAAAACCCGTGCGGATTCTTCACGGCCCGCCAGGTGCATCAGGACCGCCGCCATGGCGCACTTGCCGTTGTCATCGAGCGAACGCCCGGGGTAATGGTCGCCGTAGGGCACGCTGCCCAGGCCCGCGAAGCGCTCGAAAAAGTCCAGCGATTTATTCATCGCGGCTTCATCGACCTCAAGCCCGCACTCCTTGGCCAAGACAAGCGTCATCGCGTCGACAAGGCCGGCCTGGTTGAGCGCACCGTAACCCCCCGCCGGGCTTTTGTGACCCCACGACCCGCAGAGCATCTGGCCCTTGGCCAAAACGTCGGCGATGTGCTTGAGCTTGGGCAGCACGGAGTCGTCACCGGTGGAGAGGTAATACTCCGCCAGAAGGATGCCGCCGTAGCCCCGGGGCCAGTTGGCGTAATCGATCGCCTCGTAGTCTTCGTCGGCCGCGTAGTGGGCTGCCCGTCTGGCTGCGTCGAGGAATCGGCTGTCGCCCGTGGCAAGCAGGAGCAGGCCCGACGCAAAGCTGCCGAACGACCCGTCGGTGACCTGCCTGCCGTCGGGGAACTGCGTCTCGAGCAGCGACTGGCAGGCCTGTTCGAGGATGGCGCTGGATTTTTCACAATGCGCGGGCCAGGTGGGCGATTCCGCGCCGAGTTGGGCAAGCGTGAGACGGACCTCGATCGGCGAACCTTTGCGCAGCACCGAGAGCACGATCGGCTGACCCGTCGCTTCGGCTTCACCGATCGCGTTGCCCAGCGTCATGCGTGGGTCCACGTCGGGGCCGAAGACGTGGCCGGCCGCACCGGTGACCACGTCGCCGAGCATGAGTCGCTCAAACGCCGGCGACTGCTCCTGGATGCTGGTGACGACGAACTGGTAGCCCCGCATCCAGACGGTCGCGCCGGTGGGGCCCATATTCATGTTGCAATCAAAGGCCACGTGGGGCGAGTAGGTGACCGCAAGACTGTCGCGGCTCTGCGCCGCGGCCGGCTGTGGCTGCAACCCCACAAGGAGCAACCACGCGATGCCCAGAAGCCAGAGCGAGCCAGAACGGGAAAAGGGGCTGGACTTTTTCATGGTGAAGCATCCGGGGGAGGTGTGGGAAGCGATCATCATCATATCAACGCCAAGCGGGGCGACAGCGTGTTTTTGCGTCAAACGTCACCGGGTTCCCACTCAGGGTATTTTGTAGTCCGTCGGACCGCTGTAGCCCGGATTCAGATCGCCCGCAACGACGACCCCATGCACAACACCATGCACACGAGGGATACCCAACCATCACGGACCGACGGCTCCAAACAACCTTCGCCCAACCACACCCACGGGACTCATGGCCGGGGTTGGCGACGCTGGGTGCCCGCGTGCCTGTTGGTCGTGGTGTGTCTGGGTGTGTGGTCGAGTTCGCTGGGTGGGGAGTTCAACCTCGATGACGAAGCCCACATCGTCGACCCCCGGAAGACAATTGAAAGCCAGAATTTTCTGGAGAGCATGACGGGCAATCGCCCGATGGTCTCGGCGTCGATCTGGCTGAACTTCCATGTCGACCGCGCGCTGGGCGGCGACGGCCTGCGCACGGCGGGGTATCACGTCTGGAACATCACCGTCCACACGCTGGCGGCGCTGGTGCTCTGGCTGCTCGTGCGTGACACGCTGCTCATCGACAGGAGGCCGGACCGTGAAGCGATGACCCGCACCCGCGCCGGTTGGTTTGCTTTTGCGGTCGCGCTGCTGTGGTCGATTCACCCGCTGCAGACCGAGTCGGTGGCCTACATCATCCAGCGCGGCGAAGCGATGGTGGGGCTGTTCATGCTGACGGCGGTGTGGGGGTTGAACCGCGTGGCCCACGTTCAGGCCGGGGGATGGGACGCAAGCGGGGGTTCGCCCGGACGGTGGCGTGCGTGGGCGTGGGGCGGGTGTGTGGTGATGGCTGCGCTGCTGGGCGCGGGCAGCAAGGAAGTGATGGTTGTGACGCCGGTCGTGATGCTGATGTACGACAGAGTGTTTGTAGCGCGGGGATGGCGGGAGTTGGTGGCGCGGCGGTGGGCGGTGCATCTTGCGGTGTGGGTGATTGTGCTGCCGATGGTACTTTCACACCTGCCGGGGGTGGGGGGTATGTTGAGGGGCGATGGCGCGGTCCCACACCCGGCAGGTGTGGGCGTTCTTGAGACAGAGCACCCAGCGGAAACACCCGCATCGGCGGGATTCGGGATGGAAGGGCTTGACCCGTATCACTACGCCATCTCTCAACCCGGCGTGATCCTGCACTACCTGCGATTGAGCGTCTGGCCGCGCGGGCAGTGCTTCGACTACGGCTGGCCGGTGGCGAAAAACCTGCGGGAGGTCGCGTGGCCGATCGGAGCCATGATGTTGATGTTGATCGCCACCGGGATCACCAAGTGGCGTTGGCCGCGCGTGGGGTTTTGCGCCGCAACATTCTTTTTTATCCTTGCCCCGACCTCGAGCGTCATGCCCATCGCGGACCTGTGCGTCGAGCACCGGATGTACCTGCCGTTGGCTCCGGTGTGCGTGTTGGTGGTGATGGGGGTCTGGATGCTGCTTGGCAGGATCAAAGTGCCCGCCGCGCGTGTTGGCGTGTCGTGCGTGCTGCTGGTGGGTGTCTCTGTGCCTTTGGCCTGGGCGACTGTTCAGAGAAATGCGCTTTACCACGATCCATTAGCGCTGTGGCAAGACGCGGTCTCGGTCTCGCCCAACAACTGGCGTGGGCACTACTCGGTCGGTATCTATCTCGCGCGCGGAGGCAACTTCCGTGAGGCGGCCGATGCGTTTGCAGAATCGTTGAAATTCAAGCCGGGGGATGTGAAGACGCGCACTGACTACGCCCGTGCGATCGCGCTTCTCGGTTACACGGACGAGGCGATCCGACAACTGCGTATCGCGCTCGACACCGGGCGCGGCGATGCGCAGGGGTGGTATGAGCTGGGCGTGTTGTTGTTGCAGAAAAACGACCTGCCCGCCGCGCGCGACGCCTTTATTCATTGCACCAACCTGCCCACGGGCAACGTCAACCCGGAGGCCCACAACCTCCTGGGCATCACGCTTGCGAAGATGGGTGACATCCGGGGAGCTGTGGAGCACTTCACACGGGCAGTCCAACTCGACCCGGGCAACCCGAATTACAGGGAAAACCTCTCGCGTGCCACAGAACAACGGACGCCGCCGGCCACGCGCTGACACGCCGTGCTCACCGCTTCCTCACCGCAAGCAGCGGGATGTCCACGTGGTGGCGGACGCCGGTGATCGTCTCGCCTTTGAGTAAATCCTCCAGCCGTCTGTGGCCGTGGCCGCCGAGCACGATCAGGTCTACTTTCTCTTCACGCGCCATGCGGGCAACCTCCTTGGGCACGTCGCCGTACCCAAGCACGGAACGGACGGCGCGCAGGCCCCCGCTCTGGCGTTCGTCGTTCAGACGCTCGGCGAGTTGCTCCATATACAGTTCGTCGTGCCTGCGCTCAGCGTCGTCCGCCTGCTGGCCGTACCACTGCCCGCCGACGCCCTCGACCACGTGCATGAGCACAAGCTCCGCGCCGTGCGCCCGTGCCAGCGCCACCGCCTCGGCGAGCATGACCGCGTCGTCCCCGCCGGCCTCGAGCGCCACGCCGATGCGCTTGAAGTGGGGCGGCGTCTTCATCGCGGCCCTGGCCACCGCCTCGGCGTCCGCCTCTTTCACCGGTCGGCCCACACGCTCGGGACGAAACGTCATCCACGCAAGCAAAAGCCCCAGCCCCGCCGAGATCGGCACCACCGTCGCCAGCACCAGCCCGCGGTAGTCCCCAGCCTCGTGCGACCAGTCCACGATCTGCTCGTAAACCAGCTTGATATTCAGCACCACGATGATCGCTGTCACCACCCACGCAAGCGCCTTGACCCACCACGTGTTGGCAAACGGCCCCATCGCCACCTTGCTCGACGTGAACCGCACCAGCGGGATCACCGCAAAGGGCAACTGCATCGACAGAATCACCTGGCTGAGGATGAGCAGCTTGTAAGTCCCCCGGTCGCCCATCAGGTAGATCACGATCACCGCCGGCACGATCGCCAGCGACCGCGTAATCAACCTGCGCAGCCACGGGCGCATCTTGAAGTGTAAAAAGCCCTCCATCGTGATCTGGCCCGCGAGCGTGCCGGTGAGCGTCGAGCTCTGCCCCGCGCAGATCAGGGCGACGGCGAAGGCGACGGGGGCCAGGGTCGTGCCCAGCACGTTGTCGAGCAGCGAGTGCGCCTGCTGGATCTCGTTGACGACAATCCCCCTGCTCCAGAACGTCGCCGCCGAGACCACGAGGATCCCCGCGTTGACGAAGAACGCCGCGTTGAGCGCCACCGCGCTGTCGATGAGGTTGTAACGACACGCCTGCGCGATGCCAGCCTTGCTCTTGTGGACGTCCCGGCTCTGAACCAGGGCCGAGTGGAGGTAGAGGTTGTGCGGCATGACCGTCGCGCCGAGCATCCCGATGGCAATGTAGAGCGCCTCGCCCGACAGCGGCCGGGGCACGAAGCCCGAGGCGATCCCCGTGAACGAGGGCTTGCTCAGGAACAGTTCGATGATAAAGCACAGGCCGATCGTGAAGACCAGCACCACGATAAACGCCTCCATCTTGCGGATGCCCCAGCGTTGCAGCGCCAGCAGCACGAGCACGTCAAAGGCCGTGACGATCACCGCGACTTCAAGCGGGATGCCGAACAGCAAGTTCAGCCCGATGGCTGTGCCCAGCAGCTCCGCCAGGTCGCACGCGGCGATGGCGATCTCGCAGAGGACAAAGAGTATCCAGCGGATCGGCGTGGAATAGGCCTCCCGGCACGCCTGCGCCAGGTCTTTGCCCGTGACCAGGCCCAGCCGCGCGGAGAGCGTCTGGAGCAGCACCGCCATCATGTTGGACATGAGCAGCACCCAGATGAGCGTGTAGCCAAAGCGTGCCCCGCCCTCGATGTCGGTGGCCCAGTTGCCCGGGTCCATGTAGCCGACGCTCACCATGTACGCCGGCCCGGCAAACATGAACAGCCGCCGCCACCACGGCTTGCCGTCCATCGGCAGCGCCACCGTGCGGTGGACGTCCTCGAGGGACTTGTGTGAGCCGTGCCTGTGCGGAGCAGGCGCGGGCTGGGCCTTGTGCGTACTCATGGACGGAGTATCTTCGGGGTGGTTTGCGGTGGTTTCTACGTAAGTGTCCGGGGCGCCGGGGTGAAGGGGCGTGGCAATGCGTCGGATGACGCCCGGACACAAACTATAACAGGTCGAGCACCATCTTGCCGACCTCGCTCGTGGTATACCCCGAACGGTCGAGCTTCTTGCCCGCAAAACGTGGCGTGGCTTTCATCACCGCGGCGTTGAGGTGCTCGCCGGCTTGGACCATCGCAGTGTCTTTCTTGAGTCGGCCCGTCTCGGTCAGCAACAGCGCCATCGAATCGATCGCCGCCAACGGGTTGGCCTTGTTCTGCCCCGCAATGTCGGGCGACGAACCGTGCACCGGCTCGAACATCGAAGGCCCGCCACCGCAAAGCCCACGCCGTCCAGGCGTGGGTCCACCGGAACTCTCCCCCGGCTCAAACGACGGATTCAAGTTCCCCGACGCCGCGATCCCCATCCCACCCGCAATGGCCGCGCCCAGGTCCGTGATGATGTCGCCAAACATATTCGGCACCACGATCGTGTCATATATCTCCGGCTTGGTCGCCATATACATGCAGCACGCATCGACGTGGTGATACTCCCGCTTCACCCCCGGAAACTCGCTTTCCCCGATCTCGTTGAAAGTTCGGTACCACGTGTCGCCACAGTAGGTCAGCACGTTGGTCTTGTGTACGAGCGTCAGCAACTTCCTTGGCCTGGTCCTGGCAATCTCAAACGCATAACGCACGCAGCGCTCGACACCGAAGCGCGTCGCGATCATCTCCTGCGTGCTGATCTCGTGGGGCGTGCCCTTACGCGCGATGCCCCCGTTGCCGCAATACAAGTCTTCCGTGTTCTCACGCACGACGACCATGTCAATTTCAACAGGCGTCTTGTCACGCAGCGGCGTCTCGACACCGGGGTACAACTTCACCGGTCGAAGGTTGATGTACTGGTCCAGGTCAAACCGCATCTTCAGCAGCAGCCCGCGCTCGAGGATGCCGGGCTTGACCTTCGGGTGTCCCACCGCGCCGAGATAGATCGCGTCGAACTTCTTAAGCGCCTCGACCTCCTCGTCCGTGATGACCGAACCCGTCTTGAGGTAGTGCTCGCCCGAGTATGGCAACTGCGTCGTCTTGACGCCAAACCCGTGCGCCTTGGCCACCGCTTCAAGAGCCAATAGCCCCTGCGCCACCACCTCAGGCCCCGTCCCGTCTCCGCCGATCACCGCAAGATTCAATGACATAACACACTCATCAGTTGGGATGGATTGAACCGCGACAGCATAACCAAACCCCCACCACACCGCCCGGCGCACGTCTTGATTCAGCCCCGCCGCTCGCGCCGGCAGAGCGCACGGCTGCCCGCAATGCTTCACAGCGATCCCCAAACGCCCCCACCCACCTCCCCACACAACCCCAAAAAGTCCCTATACTCGTCCACATTCGGCAGGATGCACACCCGCCGCGCACGAACCGCAAAACCCACAGACCCCCGTCTCACAAAGGAACACACCATGCAAGCCCCCGTTCGCATCGCAGTCACCGGCGCCGCCGGCCAGATCGGTTACGCCCTGCTCTTCCGCATCGCCTCCGGCCAAATGCTCGGCCCCGACACGCCGGTCATCCTCCAGATGATCGAAATCCCCAACGAAAAAGCCATGAAAGCCCTCGAAGGCGTCGCCATGGAACTCGAAGACTGCGCCTTCCCGCTCCTGCGTGGCATGGTCCTCACCGACGACCCCAACAAGGGCTTCAAGGACGCCTCGTGGTGCTGCCTCGTCGGTGCCAAGCCGCGCGGCCCGGGCATGGAGCGAGCCGACCTGCTCAAAGACAACGGCAAGATCTTCGTCGGTCAGGGCAAAGCTATCGACACCGTCGCCGCCCAGGACGCCCGCGTCGTCGTCGTCGGCAACCCCGCCAATACCAACTGCATGATTGCCGCCTCGCAGGCCAAACGCCTGCCCAAGGAACGCTTCACCGCCATGGTCCGCCTCGACCAGAACCGCGCCGCCGCCCAATTGGCCAAGAAAGCCGCCGTCGATGTCAAGGATGTCAAAGACATCTTCATCTACGGCAACCACTCCCCCACCATGTTCCCCGCTTTTGCCCACGCCAAGATCAACGGCAAGCCCGTCCCCGAAGTCATCGGCCACCACGCCTGGCTCCAAGGCGAGTTCTGCGAGACCGTCGGCAAACGCGGCGCCGCCATCATCGCCGCCCGCGGCCTCTCCTCCGCCGCCTCCGCCGCCAATGCGCTCGTCGATCACGTGCACAGTCTGGTCACCCCCGGAAGTGTTCACAGCATCGCCGTCAAGAGCAACGGCGCCTACGGCTTCGACCCCAACGTCTGGGCCGGCATGCCGGTGAAGACGACATCGCTCAAAGACACCCCCGGCGGCTACGAACCCATCACGTCCTACACCATGGACGACTTCGCCAAAGGCAAACTCGCCGCGACGAACAAAGAACTAGTCGAAGAACGCGCAACGGTGAAGGATATGTTGGGGTGAGGCGAGTTGCTCGGGTTTTCTTCCGTAGGGTGGGCCAAGTCTGCGCGGCCCACCATTCACACGCGGGCGTGACACAAACCCCGTTCATTCCAAGTTCAACGTCGTATCAATCCCCGATGTGCCCCAGTGCGCATCGAGTATGCCGAGCTTGATGAAACGATGGATCGACGAGTGTGGCCCATCCACAGGCCGCGCCACGTAACCATGTTTCACCGGGTTGTAATGGATGTAATCCACGTGCGCCGCGTAGTCGCCCTCGTCACGGATCGTGTGTTCCCAATACCGTCTTTGCCAGATGCCCCGCTCACATTTTTTCCGCCGACTCCGTGATCGGCTCTCATCCGATGGCAGCGACCGTGAGCATAAACCCTTGATCTGGTTCCACCGCGTGTCATACCGATCATCCCCCGTCGGCAAAGTCAACACACAATGCAGGTGATCCGGCAGCACCACCATGGCATCAATGTGAAACGGATGGGCCGACATCACCCGGTCCATCGCACCCCGCAGCGCGTCGATGTTCTCGACGAGCAGCCCCTCACGACGGTTAAGCAGGTTGACCGTGAAGAAATAGGTTCCACCCGCCACACGGTTACGACGATAGTCCGGCATGAATTGATCGTACACATGATTGAGTGTGGAGACCGTTAGGCCGGAGGATGATAGGTTTTGCAAACCAAGCGGACAGCCGTACGATCAATGGTGGGCCGCGCAGACTTGGCCCACCCTACCCCAATCGCCCGGCATATGCTACTTGCTGGGCCCACCCTACCCGGGGCCCGGGCTACTTGCTTCACTAAAAGCCGTTGCAAGAGCGACAGGCATTCAAGAAGCAAGCCTCCACGATCAGTTCAAGGAGCAGGTCAATGAATAAACCCATCGCACCCGAGAAAACCGAATACCGCGATAGCCGTACCCACGCGCGGATGGTCCGATGGACCGCTTCACCGCGTAAAGACCAGCACCTTTATTTTACATCGCCCAGCGTCACCGTGGACGACCGCTGGATGACGATCATCTCAGAACGGACGGGTCATCCGAACCTGTTCGCGATCAACCGGACGACGGGTGAGTTACATCAAATCTCTGACAACAAAGCCGGACTCCTGCACGCGTATGTCTATCCCTACGGCGGGGACACGGGGTTGAGCAAGGCAAGCCCCTCACTGGACGCACATTCAGGGACGCTCGTCTGGGTGCAGGACCACGCCGTGTGGACCGCGTGCATCGGCGACGACTGGCAGCCGGCACGTCAAGTGTGCAATCTGCCCGCCAACCGCGACGGCGTGAAGATGGTCAGCGGCTTCACCCACGTCAGCAAGGGCGGCGCGTTGGCGTGCGTGCCGGTAGCCGCGCCAGAGGCTTTTGTTGAGAAGACCGATGGACAGGGCGGGCAGATGCGGGCGGCATACCGGGCGTTCGTTGAACTGGGGCTCAAGAGTCTGATCCATGTGATCGACCTGGCCAGTGGCAAAGTCGTCGATGAACTGTCGATGCCCTTCTGGGTCACCCACGTGGTGTTCTCGGCTGCCGACCCGTCACGCATTGTGTTCTGCCAGGAAGGCGGCGGCATCGTCAGTCAGCGCACATGGGCCTGGCAGCGCGAAGCGACCGGCGTCCCGCGAAGCGAGCTTGGCGGTCGGCCACTGTTCCCGCAACCCGCTGACGAATGGATGTCGCACGAAAACTTCGAGCCTACAGGTAAGTTCATTATCGCCCACGGCGGAAAGCGATCCCGCAAAGAAGGCCAAATCGCCGACATTGCGTTCGAACAAGTCTGGTTCGACAAACGCGATTTCCAAGGCAAGCTGCTCGGCAGATACACCACCGACGGCACCCGCACCGGCCACGCGGTCATGGGGACCGACGGCGCCACCGTCGTCATGGACCCGCCGCAATACATCTGGACCTGGAACATGGAAACGGGCCAAACGAAGGTTCTCTGCGAGCACGGCTCAACCGCGAAGGAGCAGGATTGCCACGTTCACCCGGTGATGACGTTCGACCAGAAGGGCGTGACCTTCACCAGCGACCGTGATGGCGTTGCGAACGTCTACGAATGGCGTGCGGATTGAACTGACAACCTGTTCACGCACGGTAGATGGCACGAACGTGGGCGAATATGGGCGATATTGAGCGAATAACGGCGGGCAGGTGGGTTCGCACGACACTTGACATGCCACAGACCTGCGGAATCTTGTAACGGAGAGGGCGGGATTCTGACATTTGGCAAGGGTAACCATGTGACCGAAGTTTACTGATAGGAAATTTGATTCCAGGCGGGCCGGGATCGTGGGCTTGGGGGGTGAGGTGTTAACATATTTGATGGTCGGCCATAGACAATCACACGTTTATGAAACATGATAATTCCATTTATAGCACTATAAAATACTCATGTGCTATTGCATGCGTATCATTTGGTCTATGTTTTGTGACATTGTCATATTGCCGTGTCAACATATTGTTAGAGTGTGCAGTATTGTGCATTTGTGGATTAGGATACATGTCATATCTAACCGCTATTTTAGTAGAGAGAATCCAAATACAAAAGAAAAGCAAGCAAGTAGGTCGGGCTTCGCCGCAGGGCGGTGCCGAGTCTTTGAGGCCCACCACCCCGCAACCGCCTCTCGATGACCAAGGACATGCCCACCGGTGAAGATGCCGTGACGACCTACACCTACAACGACTCGGGTCTGCGTGTGAAGGAAGTCGTCCTCACCGAACCCGTCGGCGGCAGCGCCACGACGGTGACGAAAGAATACCTCTTCGACCCGCAGAACCCCACCGGCTACGCCCAGGTCTTGGAAGAATACCTCGACGGCGTGCTCTCTGTGGCCTACACCTTGGGTCACGATGTCATCGCCCAAGCGAGCACTTCCGGGGGCAGCCCGGATAACGTGTACTACTTCCTCCACGACGGCCACGGCTCCACCCGCGCCCTCGCACAGATTGTCAACAACGTCGTCGAGGTCATCGAGCAATACGCCTACGACGCCTACGGCGTCCACCTCACCACGCAGAACCTCACCCAACTCAAGACCGCCGCAACCGCGTTGACAAGACTGCTCTACTCCGGCGTGTGGACGCAGGCTTCCGGGGTGCAATACCTCCGTGCCCGTTTCTACGACCCCACCACCGGCCGCTTCAACCGCGTCGACCCCTTCGCCGGCAACACCAGTGACCCCCAGAGCCTGCACAAGTACCTCTACACGCACGGCAACCCCGTCTTGGGGATCGATCCGAGTGGAGAGTTCGCTATTCCCTTTGGTGTTGCGGTTGCTGCCGGCATCATTACGTTATTAGTTGGATCATCTTTACTACTAAATGGCGGCGCATCACTACTGTCCCAACATTACTCGAACAGCGACAACTGGTTAGCGAATGGGTCGGTCTTGGTATTTTCGTTTTGTCTCGAAAACGCCTGTAAAAGCGGGGTTTTTTCGAAAAGCGAGACGCTTAAAACCTGGAGGATTG
>WGMF01000018.1 GCA_016125215.1 Phycisphaera sp. | reverse complement strand
TTCGGCCGCGTCGTCGGGGCTGTGAAGTGAGATGTCGATGGTGGACTCCTTTCCAAAAGAGCCCACTATCCCAGACCCCACGCGGGAGCGCAACCTAACAAGCGCCTAACGCGCACGAGTTTTTTACGGGATTGGTATTACATGCTCGAGATCGCGGACGACGTGCCGACGGATCACCCCCTGCGATTGCTGATTCTCGGGGCGGTGATGTGTATTGACATGGTGCTCAAGGAATAGCGATCATCCCTGTTCGGGGTCAGGACAGGCACCCCGGCACGCCTAATAAATAGGCAGCCGGCTCGGGTTATGCTTAGATCGTTGGCTGATCTTTCAGCGTCGGATGTATTTGAATTATCTATAAAACGCTATAGGCAATAACATTGCATCGGAAAGACGTTGTTCGGGCGTCTGTCTGGCATTGCCCTTGTATGATGCTGTTTCAAACCCAGCGGAGTGGTTCCGCTGTGATTCAAGGGTCCACACCGGTCAGCGTGAACCCGCGGCGTGCGTCTTCTGGTCTAAGCCGGCGCTGTCGGAGTTCAGGATTCAGGGCCCCTCACACTCACCCAGACCGAGCGATGGAGGCATCCTCGCCGGTCACGAAGGAACACAAACCATGCACATGATCGAATGTGTCATCAAGCCCCACGCGGTTGGGCTCGTGAAGTCCAAGCTCGCCGAGATGGGGATCCTTGGCTGCACCGCTCTGGAATGCAAGGGCTTCGGCCGACAGAAGGGGCACACCGAACGCTACCGAGGCGCACGGATGGACGTGGGCTTTGTGCCCAAGGTGTTGCTCAAGGTCGCGGTCAAGAGTGATGACCTGACCAAGGCGATCGACGCCATCACCTCGGCTGCCCGGACCGGTCAGGTCGGCGATGGCAAGATGTTTGTCTATCCCCTGGCCAACGTCGTGCGCATCCGCACCGGTGAGAAGGACAACGACGCACTCTGAGTCGCACTCTGGTCCGTTACAACGCTCAAGGCGTTGCGCTCCCCGCAGGTCACGGGGGCACGCTTGATTGGGGTCAGTCTCCGGTTGTTCTGAAGCTTCCATTACAAGCTCACATTTTGTTTCTCCACAGTCAAGGTATCACGCCCGCGCTGGTCAGCCGGGCGTTTTGCTCACACACCAAGGTCTACAGGAAAATTCAAATGTTACAACACCTCAAGTTCCTCGCTCTTGCTCTCATGTTGTCGGGATCGTTGATTCTGACGGGTTCTCATGCGCTGGCACAGGACACCGGCAGCGTGGCCGATGCTGTGGTTGCGGATGTGGATTCCACTGTCAACACCCTGCCGGTGGTCGAGACTGCTCAGGCCGTTGAGACTCCCCCGGACAAGGCGCTGGCCGACGTCACGGAACTCACGGGCAAGGTGACGGTCGCGGTCGACACCATCTGGGTGCTCTTCACCGCGTTTCTGGTTTTCTTCATGAACCTCGGCTTCGGGATGGTCGAGTCGGGCCTCTGTCGAGCCAAGAACACGGTGAACATCCTGACCAAGAACTTCATCGTCTTTGCCATTTCGACGCTGGGCTTTTACATCGCGGGCTGGGGCCTGATGTTTGGTGACGGCAACGCCTTCATCGGGCTCAAGGGCGTCTGGTTTGTCAGCGGTCTGGACAACAGCCCCTCCATCGACGCCTACTCGGGCGTCTACGGCGCCATCTCGTGGGCCGGCGTGCCGCTCTGGGCCAAGTTTCTCTTCCAGCTCGTTTTCTGCGGCACCGCGGCGACGATCGTCTCGGGTGCTGTGGCTGAGCGCATCAAGTTTCACTCCTTCCTTGTTTTCAGCCTGCTGCTGACCGGCGTCATCTACCCCATCGTCGGCCACATGATCTGGGGCGGCGGCTACCTGGGTGTGGGCGACCATCACATGTTCGACTTTGCCGGCTCAACGGTTGTGCACAGCGTCGGTGGTTGGGCGGCGCTGGCCGGCGTCATCGTGCTCGGGCCTCGTTTGGGTAAGTACAACAAGGACGGGTCGAGCAACGCGATCCCCGGCCACAACATGACCTCCGTCATGGCGGGCGGTCTGATCCTCTGGTTCGGGTGGTACGGCTTCAACCCCGGTTCGACGATGGCCGCCGTCGGTTACGCCGACGCCATTGCCCACATCGCCGTCACCACGACGCTCGCCGCCGCCATGGCCACCATCACCGCCGCCATTACCTCCTGGCTCCTCCAGGGCAAGCCCGACTTCACCATGATCGTCAACGGCACGCTGGCGGGCCTGGTGGCCATCACCGCGCCGTGTGCATACGTCAGCGCAACAAGCTCACTCATCATCGGTGCGATCGCGGGTGTTATTGTGGTCTTTGCCGTCATGTCTTTCGACAAGTGCAAGCTCGACGACCCCGTCGGCGCGCTCTCGGTCCACCTCGTCAACGGCATCTTCGGCACGTTGTGCGTCGGTCTTTTTGCCCAGAAGGACATCTGCTCCGCCGCGGTGGCTGAGGACGGCTTGTTCTTCGGCGGCGGGACCACGCAACTCATGCCCCAGCTCAAGGGCATCGTCGTCGCGGGGGCGATCACCTTCGTGCTCAGCCTCGTCTTCTGGTACGCCATCAAGATTGCGATTGGCTTACGCGTCACCGATGCCGAGCAGATCGAGGGCCTGGACCTGGGCGAACACGACCAGGCCGCCTACCCCGACTTCCAGACGACCAACATCAAGAGCTACCACGTCCGGGAAATCTAACGCGACTGACCGAGATCAACTCCCCTCCCCTTTCAAGGGGAGGGGCTGGGGGAGGGGATGTCTTCTTGGTCACACAAGGAAACACACCCTCCCCCGACCCCTCCCTCTGAAGAGGGAGGGGAGAATAAGTGGGTCACACGCTCTCACTCTCCATGTGGTGGTTCCGGCAGTCACCGGGACTTACAAACTGTGATATTCCCACCCGGCAGCCCAGTTCACGCGGGGCTGTCTTTTTTTTGCACGGACACAACACGTTCGTCACACGCCCAGAGGCTCGGCCGCGATGCCCTCGTGCATGAAGTCGCGGAACTCGGCGGCGGTCTTGATCGACTGCACACGGTGACGCAGGCCCGACCAGGGCTGGAGGTGGGCCGAGTACCAGCTCATCCGTGTGCGGATCGTGTTGAGCGCGATCCGCTCGTCACGCAGACGCAGGAGGTTCTCGAAGTGCGCCAGGACACAGCGGGCTTTTTCTTCACGCGACAGCGGCGGGGGAAGCTGGCCGGTCGCAAGATAGGCTGCGCAGTCTCGGAAAATCCACGGCTGACCCAACGCCCCACGACCGATCATCACCCCCGCGCAGCCCGTCACGTCGATCATGCGTTTGGCGTCCATCGGGCTTTTCACGTCGCCGTTGCCGATGACTGGCACGCCGGGGTGGTGTCTATTCATTGACTGCACAACGCGAGCGATGCCCCCGAGGCGCACGCTGCCACGGAACTTTTGTTCGGTGGTTCGACCGTGCACCGTCACCGCGGAGATGCCCACGTCCGCCAGCGCTCCCGGAAGGGTGTCTGTGATGAAACTCCCGTCGTCCCAGCCAAGCCTGATCTTCGCTGTCACGGGAAGATTCACAGCCCGCACGACGCTCTGCGCGATGTCGAGGGCCAACCTGGGGTCGCACAGGAGTTTGGACCCGCCGTTCTTCTTGGTCACTTTGTCGACCGGGCACCCCATGTTGATGTCGATCGTCGTCGCGCCGTGTGCCTCGGCCCAGCGCGCCGCCTCGGCCATGATCAAAGCGTCCGCCCCATAGAGCTGCATGCAGATCGGCTGGTCTTCCGGGCACGTGGCCGCCAGCCAGAGTGATTTTTCGTTTTCACTCAGCACCGCCTGCGGGCAGAGCAGGTCGGTACACGCCAGCCCCACGCTCCCCACGCCCGGCAGCGCCTCGGGCACGCTGCGCACGACCAGGCGAAACGCCAGGTCGCAGTACCCCGCAATCGGGGCAAGCAGGAGGTTGGTCTTGAGCGTGACGTTACCGATGCGGAGCATGTGCCCATTTTATCCCAACCCCGGCTGGGCGGTTCGGGGGCCCAGCGTGTTGGGCCGGGCACGGGTCGCACACACGACACAACCGAACCAGACGGACCGGGATGTCGCCGAGACGGCGTGTTGCGTCTCGACACCGCGCAGGCCACAGCGGAGTTTGCCCGATAAACGACCGGCAGCGTAAACAGCTCTCCGAGGTGTCATGAATGGTGCTCCACGCCCCGACGGTGCTCATCCAGTTCAGCGGCGAGAGCGACACGCGCGTCCTGCAAAGCGGCGCGGTGGTGGACAGTGATGATCGGCGGATCGTCGTCGAGTTCCTCGGTCAGGTCCACCCCGGCAGCAGCAACCGCGCCACGGTGTATTTCAATGAGCAGGATGCGTTCCACCGACAGGACGCCGAGGTGGTGCGCGTGATGAAGGGGGGCGAGGTCACGCAGGTGGTCTTGGCCACGGTGGGGGGCGTGCAGGAGGCCGAGTCACGCTCGAACGTGCGGGTGTGTGTCGCCGCGGCGGGGATCATCACCCGCATCGGCCAGGATGCGTGCAGGCTCTTCGATGTCAGCGGCACGGGCATCGGTGTCATCTCGCCCCGGCCTCTGCGCGTGGGTTCGACACCGACGCTCCGGCTTTCCCACGGGGGCAGGGTCCACCTCGGCCAGGGGCGTGTGCAGTACTGCTTCCGTCAGGGGGACGGCCGGGTCCGCGCGGGACTCCTCTCCATCGACGCCGACGCGAACAACGCCAGCCTGTCTGAGGTCTGCGACCTGATCCAGCGCGAGCAGCAACTCAAGCTCGAACGGCTGCGGCGGATGTCCGCATCGGGTTGAGCACGGAATCCCATGTCTTTGACCGGTTATCGGGCTGCTGCGATCTTGTGATTTACCCGCCCCGATCAACATCTCGTCGTGGTCGGTCGATGATACCGGAGGAATCGATCCCACTTTAAGAGGGGCAGAGACATGCTCGTCAAGGACCAGAACGTTTTCATCCTGCTCGAAAGCGACTCATCCCAGCGGATCCTCCGGCAGGGTGTGGTGATCGAGTGCAACGACGAGTCGTTCACCGCGCAGTTCACGGAGACGCTTGCGCTGCAAGTCGGCCAGAGCGTGCTGGCCCACGCCGAGGTCAATCGCAGGTTCATGCAGCAGGGCGCCACGGTCACGGCGCTGCTCGAAGACCCCAACAACCTGACCATTGTGTTCAACCGTGTGGGCGAGCCCATCTCCGCCGAGAGCCGAAACGCCTTCCGCGTGAGCGTGGCGGCGGCCAACCTCACCGCGGTGGTGGCTGACGACAAGTCGGCAAGACTGCTGGACGTCAGTGCCACGGGCTTCGGCGTAGTCTCATCCGAGAAACTCAAGGTCGGTCAGATGCTCGAAGCCACCCTCTCCTACAACGGCCAGAGCTACACAGGGCCGGCCCGGGTCCAGTGCGTCAAGGACTACAGCCCAACCCAGTACCGCTACGGCCTGCACGCGGTCGAGGAGCGACGCTTCGGCAAGAAAAACGCCGACCTCACCAAGGGCCTGGCCACCATCAGCTCCGCCGTGCAGCGCGAACAACTCAATCGCCTCGCACGGGCCTGATCGGTCAACGCGACCTCGAATTGAATATGTCTTGTTTACAACCGCGGGTGGATACCCGCGGTTTTCATTGACGCGATCACGCCACGCGGCGTTGACGCTGCGATTCGAGGTAACGGGCCTGCTTCTCGAACCAGCGCATGTCGTGTGTGCGGATCACCCGCCGGCGGGCCTTATCGATCCGGGCGTCTCGCCACAAGATCATGGCTGTGAGCACAAAACCAAACAGGCCGATCGAGACGAAGGTCAGTGCGAGTGTCGACATCGAGTTCTCCCCTTTATGCCCAGCCCGCGTGCCGCACCCCTGCGTGACATCGTGGCTGTACATGGGAGATACCTCACGACCGGGCTCTGTCAAGCAAAAAACACCCGCGGTGTGAATCCTCTGTCGGGGACGGGGGTCTGTAACGTCTGTGCCGGCTGGCCCCGGGCTTACACGTCGAGGTTCTTGACTTCCAGGGCGTGCTCTTCGATGTATCGCCTGCGGGGTTCGACCTCTTCACCCATCAGGATCGAGAAGAGTTTCTCCGCCTCGCTGGCCGCGTCCCACGTGACACGCAATAACACCCTGTTAGACGGGTCCATCGTCGTCTCCCATAGTTGCTCGGCGTCCATCTCGCCCAGGCCCTTGAAGCGCTTGATCTCCATGCCCTGCCTGCCGGCGTCGAGGATCGCGTCCACGATGCTTGCGAGGTTGGGCACGGGCACCTCGACGGGGTGGCCTTTGCCGTCGTTGGTGTGCAGCACGAATCGCGTGGGCAGCAGTTCACCGGTAACCGATTCTTCCTGACGCAGGCTGTAGTCGTCGATCACCAGGCCGAGCTCCGCAAGTCTGCCAAAGACGCGCTCAAGCTCCCGGACCTCGTGGAGTTCCTTGCGGATGGTGGTTACGCTTTCGTCCGCCGTATCGGCGTCGCTATGGGTAGGCGCATCGCTTGCGACTCGGTCGAGGTCCGGGTCGGCCTCGGACAGGCCGTGCGTTTCGCGGTAGCGGTCTTCGTCTTCCTCCGACCAGAAGAACGCGTCCTTGCCCCCCGGGAGTTGGAGGCGGATGCGTGGCAGGCGTGACGAGCCGGCGGGGTCCTTGCTGCGCAGCGCAAGCAAATCCTCGAACACGATCCCGCGCCTGCGGACGATGGTGACAAGTTCTTCGAGTTGTTCGAGCAGGTCGAACGCCGCGGCCAGCGACTCGCCCTCGAGCTCACGGATGGTCTTGTGGTTTTCGTCACGGATCGCAAGCCTGGCGCCGGTCATCCCCAGTTGCCCGAGCACGCTGCGCATGCGCTTTTCATTGAGCACGTACTCGCTCTTCTTGTTTCGCGTGACCTGGTAGAGCGGGGGCTGGGCAATAAACACCCGGCCCTGGCGGATGAGTTCGGGCATCTGACGGAAGAAGAAGGTGAGCAGGAGCGTGCGGATGTGCGAGCCGTCCACGTCGGCGTCGGTCATGATGATGATCTTGCCGTAGCGGAGCTTGGCGATGTCGAACTCGTCGCCGCCGATGCCGCAGTTGAGCGCCTGGATGATGGCGCGGATCTCCTCGAAGCCCAGTATCTTGTCGAGGCGTGCGCGTTCGACGTTGAGGATTTTTCCTTTCAGGGGCAGGATCGCCTGGTAACGGTGGTCGCGTCCGCCCTTGGCTGATCCGCCGGCCGAGTCACCCTCGACGAGGTAGACCTCGGAGTGTTCAACATCCTTGGAGGTGCAGTCGTAGAGCTTGCCGGGCAGCCCGCCGGAGTCGAGCGCGCCCTTGCGCCGCGTCAGTTCGCGCGCCTTGCGGGCGGCCTCGCGTGCCTGCGCAGCCATGAGGCCTTTTTGACAGATACGCTTGGCGTCGGTGGGGTGTTCCTCCAGCCACGAGGACAGTTGTTGGCCGAATGTGGTGGAGACGAAGGATTCGACCTCCGCGTTGCCGAGCTTGGTCTTGGTCTGTCCCTCGAACTGCGGGTCGGAGACTTTGACGCTGACGATGGCGACCATGCCCTCGCGCACGTCTTCACCGGTCGGCGCGGTGTCGTTCTTGAGCAGCCCTGTTGCGCGGGCGTAGTTGTTGAGGGTCCTCGTCAGCGCGGTCTTGAAGCCCGAGAGGTGGGTGCCGCCTTCGATGGTGTTGATGTTGTTGGCAAAGGTCAGGAGCGTTTCGTTGTAGGAATCGTTGTATTGGATGGCGACTTCGCAGACCAGGCCGGTCTGGGGGTCTTCGGTACGGATGGAGACGGGCGGTTCGTGGAGGGTGTTCTTGCCCTCATTGAGCGCGTGGATGAACTCGACGATGCCCTCGGGGTGCAAGAACTCCTCGCTCTTTCCGGTGCGTTCGTCCTCCATGCGGATGGTGAGTCCGGGGTTGAGGTAGGACAGCTCGCGCATCCGGCCGGCGAGGGTCTCGTAGCGGAACTCGGTGTCGGGGAAGACGAGCGGGTCGGGCTTGAAGGTGACTTTCGTTCCGGTCTTTGCGCGTTCGCCGATGGCGTGCAGGGGTTCTTCGACCTTGCCTCGTTCGAAGCTCATGGCGTGGAGCTTGCCGTTGCGGGCGACCTCGACTTCAAGCCACTCGGAGAGCGCGTTGACGACCGAAGCGCCCACGCCGTGCAACCCACCTGACACTTTGTAAGAGTCGTGGTCGAACTTGCCGCCCGCGTGGAGGACGGTCATGACGATCTCGACGGTGGGTCGGCCGTTGAGCTGGGGGTTGTCGTGCTTGTAGGGTCCGACGGGGATGCCCGAGCCGTCGTCGATGACGCTGGCCGAACCGTCGGCGTTGAGCTTGACGGTGATGTGGTTGCACCGGCCGGCCATGTGTTCGTCGATCGAGTTGTCGACGATCTCATACACCAGGTGGTGCAGCCCGCGCGTGGTGGTGTCGCCGATGTACATGCCCGGCCGTTTGCGGACGGCTTCGAGGCCCTCGAGGACCTTGATGTTCTGTTCGGAATAGGTCGACGACGAGGGGCTTGGGGTCGCTTGCGACGGGGGTGTTGCGGGGGGCTGGTCCATGCGAAGAGTGGCCTTTTGGACGGGGTTGACCGATGGGCGTTCCCGTAGGTTCGGGATCGTGAAAAACAGCGTAAAACACGGGAAAAACCGCCGCCTGGGATCAGAAGAAATCATACCCGAAATCGGCCCGATCCACCAGTAGATAGATTCCCGTCAAGGGCTTGAAAAACGCCATAAAACCGGGGGGTTCGGAGCGGGGGCGCCTTGGATTTCAATGGGCATTCGGCACGTCGGCGACGGGGGCGGGGGTGTTGTTGTCCACCGCGTCGATCTTCCGGCGAACGCGCTCGTCCAGGCCACGCAGCTCGGTGTCGCTGTCCACGTCATCAGGATCGAAATGGTCTAGCGCCTGCTTCCATTTGGCGACGGCGTCGGGCTTGCGATTGAGACGGTAATACGCATCACCGAGGTGTTCGAGGATCACCGAGTGGGGCGGATCGTCCGCTGCCACAGCCTTTTCGAGGAAGCCCACCGCCTCGCCGAATTGCCCCTTCTTGTAGAGCACCCAACCCATCGAGTCGAGAAAAGCGGCGCTCTGTGGGTCGAGGTCCAGCGCGGTCTGGATCATCCGCTGCGCTTCGTCGAGCCTTCGACCTTCAAAGGCCCAGGTGTAGCCGAGCTGGTTGTTGACCATCGCGACGAGCAGCGGGTCGGTCATGGGTTTCTTGAGCAGGCCCAGCAGGACTTCATCCGCCTTGTCCCGATGGCCCGTGGCACCCAGGAGCACCGCCCACTCGATCCTGACCTCGTCTTCCGAGTCGGGGTGCTCTTTGATGAGTCGGTTCATCACGGGGATGAACGCATCGGGGTCGTTGAGTCGGGTAAGGCAGCGTCGCGCAAAGAGCGCCGCCCAACGGGGTTCGGCTTCGGGGGAGTCGAGGCCGCGCAGGAACGTCTCAAACGCAAGTTTGTTCCGCTTTGTGGAGAGGTAGACGATGCTCAGCCGAAGGTCCCGCTCGGGCGAGGGGGGTTCGAGCATCAAACGCCTCTCGGTGAGTTCGAGGGCGCGCTGGGTGTCGCCGACGCGCTGGGCGTAATGCGCCTCACCGACCATCAGGACCGCCGGGTCACGCGGCCAGTGTTCGATGGCCTTGTCCATGATGGCGGTCGCTTCGTCGAGCTTGCCGTTGATGCGCAGGACTTCCAGCAGCAGGTTGAGCGTCTGGGCGTCGCTGTCGTCTTCGTTCACCAGTTCGCGCAGCGCTTCTTCCGCGCGGCGCATCTCGCCGGTCTGCGCCAGGACCTGTGCGCGGAGCCTGCGTGTGAGTCGGCTGTCGGGAATGGCCTTGATCGCCTTCTGCAGGAGGTTGACCCAGAGCTGCGTGGCGTTGGGGATGAGCGAAGCGGTCTGACCGGGTGGGCGGTACAGGTTGAAAAGTGCGGCATAGACCCTCTCGGCGTCGGGGTACTGGTCCAGCGCGTTGTTGAGCACCTGCTCGGCTTCGAGCGCCCGGCCGAGTTCCGTGAGGATGTCCGCCTTTTCCAGCGACAGATCCACGTCTCCCGGTCGCGTGGCCAGCGCGTTGTCCAGGGCGTCGAGCGCATCGTGGGTCTTGCCCTCGGCCCGAAGCAGCGCAGCCCGCACGATCACCACCTGCGTCGAGGCGTCGTCTTCGATGGTCTTGAGCGCCTGATCCGCCCGGTCGTATTCCTTACTCATGGTCAGCAACCGCACAAGCGCCAGTCTCGCGGGCAACAGGCCCAAATCCGTGGCGGATTGAAGCGAGGCTTTGGCCTCATCCAGACGCTGCAGCGCGATGAGATTCACACCCCGAAGATAAGACGCACCGGCCAGCGCCGCGGTCTTGGAGTCGAATTTGGCACAGGCCTCCTCGACCATCACGGGGTCGTTGATCTGGCGCAGGGCGATGGTGATGTAGGCCTCGGCGTGGGGCGGGTCGGCGTCGGCGGCACGGATGGCAATCTGCAGCGCCCGGCCAACGTGTGACGCGGTCAGGGCCGAGTCCCCTTGCCTCTCCAGCACACGGGAGAGTATCTCACTAAACGTCACGGTATCGCCCGGGTGTTCACGCAGGTGGTCTGTAAGGAATGCCAGGACACGGTCGGCGGGCAGGAGCGAGGCCAGTGTCAACGCTATTGCGCCGGGGTGGTCGTTTTTGTTGTAGATGTCGGTCAGTTCACGCACCAGGCCCTCGGGATCGACCCCTTGACCCTTCAGGTAGACCGCCAAACCCAGGGCGCGTTCGTCATCCGGCGCGGCCCGGATGGCTTGGATCACCACGTCCGTTGCCCGGTTGCCTTTGCCCATGCGTAACAGGACGTAAGCCAGCTTGGCCGCGACAACAGGCGGGTCGGTCGGGTTGTTGTCCGATGCGAGTTGGTAAGCGTCCGCGGCCTGTCCGGGGTCGTTGAGGCGCATGGCCGCATCGCCGACCGCTTCCCACGTCGGGCCACGCTGCCTCAGAAGCAGCCCCAGTTCGCGCGGCATCGTCGTCGAGCGGTCGGTCCGAAGGGGAGAGTCGAGGTACAGCCGATACTGCTCGACCGAGGCGCTGTCGTACCCGACCTGCTCCAGTGCGCTGCCGAGCATGTAGTGGACCATGGGCCAGAGGACGGGGTCGGTGTCCTTGCTGTAGAGCGAGAGGGTGTGCGCGAGCATGGCGACGGTGGTCGGCCAATCCTGCTGGGCAAAGCTGTAGCGAGCCAGGAGGTAGACGCTTTCGAGGTCGTTGGGGTTGGCCAAGACAGCCCGCTTGAGATAGAGCGCAGCGCGGACGCTGTTGCCCCAGCGTGCGTAGAGGTGGCCGAGCATCCGGAGGATGTCGGCGCTCTCGGGGTCCAGCGCGAGGGCCCGGTCAAGCTGTCGGACGGCTTCGGGGAACTGTCGGTTCAACCAGGCTTCGCGCCCGGCGAGGTAGGCCAGTTGCGCCGCGAGGGGCGGCTCGGTGTCGCTGGATGGCGACGGGGCGGGCGACGATGTGAGGAAGTCGGGTCTGGGGATGTCCGCCAGCGCGAGGTCCAGTGGCTTAAGCGCTTTTTGCAGGGCATCGCCGGTGCGTGGCTCGATGCGGTCGGCGTCCACGATCGCCGGCGGCGTGAGCGAATTTTTGTCCGCCTGGGCCCGGCTGCGCGGGGTCGTGCCTTTGTCACCCGTCGCGCACGCGCCCAGCATCAGTGCGACACAGACCACCCCACAGATCAACGCCCATTTTTTCATGTCCACGACCTTGGATCGCCCAATCGCATCGGGTTGACGAATGCAATGGTAGGCTCAGGGGACGACCTTGTTCAACGGGTAACTGATAATGCCTGTTGCCCCGGCGCGGAGGAGCCTGGGGACAAGCTGGCGCTCGGTTTTTTCCTCGACGATGACCTCGATCGCAACCCAGGCTTCGTCCGCAAGGTGGCTCACCGTAGGCGACTTTTCAGCGGGGAGCGTGGC
Source organism: Phycisphaera sp. (assembly GCA_016125215.1). Lineage (GTDB taxonomy): Bacteria > Planctomycetota > Phycisphaerae > Phycisphaerales > Phycisphaeraceae > RI-382. Next base: position 43,799 of record WGMF01000018.1, on the reverse strand, counting down.
CAATATCGCGTCGAGCTTTTCCCTGGGCACGTTCATCTTCAACCCGACCTTGGCCTTGGCCGCGATCGCGCCACGCAAAAGCAGCGCGATATCCTCGATCTTTTCCCTCTTGCGGGGGTCGGCCCAGGCCTCGTGCGAGCAGATCAGGCGCGTCGTGCTCGTGAGGATCGTGTCCACGATGCGCAGCTTGTTGGCACGCAGCGACGAGCCGGTCTCCGTCACGTCGACGATGGCGTTGACAAGGCGGGCTTTGACCTCGGTTGCGCCCCAACTGAACTCGACCTTGCGGACCTTGACGCCCAGCTTCTCGAAATAGGCTTTCGTGGTGTGGACCAGTTCGGTGGCAATGATCCCGCCGGCCAGGTCCTTGGCCGACTGCACCTTCGCCTCCTCCGGCACGGCGAGCACCCAGCGCACCGGGTGGGACGTGGCCTTGGAGTAGGTCAACTCGCAGACTTCGTGGACGTTGGAGTGGTTCTCGACGACCCAGTCGTGCCCGGTGATGCCCATGTCGATGACATTGTCCTCGACATATCGAGACATCTCCTGTGCGCGGAACATGACCGCCGAGAGTTCGGGGTCGTCGATCTGGGGGAAGTAGGACCGCTCACGGATGTCGAGCTTGAAGCCCGCGCGGGTGAAGAGGTCGACGGTGGAGTCCTGCAGGCTGCCCTTGGGCACGCCGATGCGGAGAAGGGGGGAGTGGGTGGATTGAGCGTTCATGGGCGAGCCATGATAGCCGACTTGCCGATGTGCGTCTGATTGCGCGAAGCCGTGACGCGATAGAAGATCAGGCTTTGCGCCGGCGGAGCATCACCTGCCCGCACGCGGCCAATCCCATCAATCCCAGCAGGGCGGTGGTCGGTTCGGGGACGACGGAGTCGGTCACGATCTGCCATTGGCCGATGACTTGCCCCGATTCGCTGGTGCCCAGTCCGGCGATGATGTCGCCGTACCCCATGGACGAGAACGTAAAGCCATTGAGATCGGCTGTGGCAGAGCCTGTGAATGCGGGGGCGTTCGTCATGAAATCCTGCGTCGGCGGGGCGCTCTCATTGCGAAAGATTAGCAGGTCGACAGCGTCGAAGGCGCTTCCAAAGTTGGTATAGAAAAACGATCCCCCCCCGTTGGGGAGCAGTGTGCTGCTGTCGAACGTGCTGGTGTTGATGAGTGCATCGAACTCGAACAACGAGAGGAGTGTGACACCCTCAAGCGTGTTGGTCGAGCTGTCGTTGATGATCGGGGCATTGCCGGTAGCCGAGAAAACCACCGCGTTAGGGTTGGTGATGTCCACGGTGATGAGCACGTTGGACATCGAGAGGTTCGCACGGGCGTTTCGAGACCCCACCGAGTAAACCAGCACAAAACACAATACCACCACGGCATACTTGATATGACGGTGCATGAGTCTTCTCCCTTTGTTTAATTGTGTGACACGCATGCAGCGAGGCTACGCTCGTCTACATTAGTAACCATCGTATATAACGGTTCATGTGCTGTCTAGAAAACACAGGCAAACTCATCAAAAACTTGCATTGACACCGTATAACACCGCCGGGGGTTTACCTATCTTGCCGGATATGCCTGTCATCGGCCGGGAGCGTCGGCGCTATTTCTTGCGAGCGGGTTTCTTGGAGGTTCTCTTCTTCGTAGTCTTTTTGCCGGCCTCGACGGTCTTGGCCGCGGCGCTGCGTCGTGAGCCGGCACGGGTGTCGGACCAGGCGTCGAGCAGCAGGTACATGTCCAGGCCGTCGGTCGCCTTGATGTGGCGTTCGAGGAAGCCCTGCACCTCTTCGATGCTCGCTTCGGGATCGACGGCACCGGCCCCCTTGAGGGCTTCGCTCAACCGATCGTCCACCGGGATCGCGTGGCCGCCGAAGCCCAGGAGCGTTACCCTCGCCGCAACATACGAGGGCATGCCCGGCAGCGATTCGAGGTAGGCCCGCACGTCTTTCTTGGGCTTGTCGCTCAGGTGGTCGAGTGTCACGGCGTGTTCTCGCACGAAGATTTCCTGCAGCGCTTCGAGCATCCGCGCGACACGTTCCTCGGCACGGGGGTAGTTGTCCCCTAGGAATGACACGACCTCGTTGACGTGGCTCACGCGCAGGTCGTTGTTGTCGACCATGACGCTCATGATGCGCTTGTGCGCCGCCATGGCGTCTGGGCGACGCGCGTTCCACTGCAGGAAGCTGATGACCAGCCGCGTCACGGGGTCCACGTCCTCATCGGGCAGGGGCGCGGGCTTCTGCGACTTGGAGAGCGTCCGCAGCAGGCTATTGAGTTTCTTGGTGTATTCGGCTGAGTTCTTCACGGTTTAGGCGTCCTGGTGCGGGGTGGGCGGTTGCGGGTTGTCGGGGTCGTAGGGGATTTCTTCCGGGTCAGGGGTGCTCCGTGGCGGGTCGGCACGTTCCTTGTCGACGCCGCGCTGGATCGCCTCGAAGACCTTGGCCTGTTTCTTGAGGGCCTGGTCGAGGCGGAACTCGAGCTGCGGGACGCTCCGCATCGCCACGGCCTTACGCAGCAACGAGTGGATGTGACCCGTGGCGTGACGCAGGCCGTAGAGCGTCTTCTTCTCGAACTTGTCGGGCATGACGGAGACATAGACATACGCGTCGTGCAGGTCGGGGCTGACACTGAGCCTCGTGATGCTGACCATGCCCTCGATGCGCGGGTCGGAGAGCTTGTGCGCGAGGATGGTGCTCAGCTCGCGCTTGAGGAGGGACTCGATTTGTTCGATGCGGTGGCTCATCAACTCAGACGGGGTGGAACAGGGCCAAAAGCCGAAGTTATCTCCCGGTCAGGATCTCCTTGGCAAAATCGTTGAGCACACAGTCCCGGTGCAGGCGGAGCTTGTCGACAATCCGGTCGAGCACGCTCTGGCAGTGGGACACGTCGTTGGAAACCATCGATATCCCCATGAGCGCCTTCCGGGGGTCGTCGAGTGAGCCGACCTCCGCCACCGCGACCATGTGGTCGTGGTGCAGGCGGTCCTTGAGGCTGGACACGACACGACGCTTGTCCTTGAGGGACTGGGCGTACTCGATGCCGATCTCAAACTGGAGGATGCCGACGACCATAATCGCGTGGGGTTCGGTTGACTCGTTCCGCCCGGTGTGTTGGTTTGCGTGCGGGGCGTAGGCACGGCTGGCGCGGTGTTTTTTTGAGGGTGGCTTAGTCGGGCAGCGCATCGTTCTTGAGCAGGTAAAACACGTCGGTCTCGATCAGGGACGGGTTGTTGTTCCACTCGTTTTTCCAGTGGCCGTAGAACTCCCAGTTTTTGCCGGCCGGGGTGTGGCCTTTCGCGTCGCACCACGACCGGACCGCCTCGTGGGCACGGTGGAGCTCCGGGTAAGGCCCGAGGTGCCTGGTCGTCGCCACGGTCCCTTTCGGTGTGGCGGAAGCGACCACCTCGCCGTGCTCGCCTTGGAGCGGTGATTCCAACTCCACGCCCACTTCGAGGCGGATCTCTTCATCGAGGTACACCGCGACGTGCCTGCCCGCACCGGGGATTTTGTCCGAGCGCACCACATCCCACACTTGACCGCAGGCCTGCGGGACCACCTTTGACAACTCATCACGTGCCGCCCGGCGTCGCACCACCGCGAGCGGTCGGCTGTCGATGTTCTCGATCTTGACGGTGTAACCTTGACCCACACAGCCTCCCGATGGACTCGTCCCCGATCAAAGCGTGCGCTTGACGGTCTCGACCTTGTAGCACACGATGTTGTCGCCGATCTTCACGTCTTCAAACCCGGCGAGGCGGATGCCGCACTCGGTGCCCGCACGGACCTCCTTGGCGTCTTCTTTGACGCGACGCAGCGATTCGAGTTCACGGTTGGCCGTCACGATGACGCCGTCTCGCTCGACACGGACCCTGCCCGAACGCTGCATCGTGCCATCGGTCACCAGACAGCCCGCCACGACGCCGAGCTTGCTGATCCTGAAGACCTCGCGGACCTCGGCCCGGCCAAGCTCGACCTCTTTGCTCTCGGGCGTCAACATGCCCTCGAGCGCCTTCTTGACCTCGTCGGTGCATTCGTAGATCACGCGGTAGAGACGGATGTCGATGTCGCGCTGCTCGGCGATCTCGCGCACCGCCGGCACCGCGATCACGTGGAAACCGATGATGACCGCATCGGAAGCGTCAGCCAGAAGCACGTCGCTCTCGGTGATACCGCCGACCGCCGCGTGCAGCACACGCACGCCGACCTCCTCGTTGCCCAGCTCTTCGAGGCTCTTGCGGAGCACGTCGATCGAGCCTTGCACGTCGGCCTTGAGCACGACGCGGAGTTCCTGCGTCTTGCCGGCCTTGAGCTGGTCAGCCAGGTTCTCCAGCGTGACCTTGGTCTTCTGCGCCAGTTGCGCGGTGCGCTCCGCCTCACGGAACTGCTTGGCAACCTGCTCGGCTTTCTGGAGCGTGTCGGTGATGTAAAACTTGTCGCCGGCGTCGGGGATCATGTCGATGCCCGAAAGCTCCAACGGCGTCGCGGGGCCGGCCACCTTCACCGTCTGGCCCCGGTCGTCCGTCATGTCACGCACACGCCCGAACGCGCGGCCGATCACGATAAAGTCGCCGACCTTGAGCTGGCCTTCCTGCACGAGCACCCGTGCGACCGGGCCACGCCCGGGCTGCATCTCCGATTCGATCACGCTGCCACGCGCCGCTCCGCCGTAGTCGGCCTTGAGGTCGAGCAGTTCCGCCTGGTAGTCGAGGATTTCGAGCAACTCGGTCACGCCCTTGCCGGACGTGGCGCTGGTCTTGAGGACCTCGGTTTGCCCGCCCCACTCGACGGGGTTCAGGCCGTGCTCCGCGAGTTGGCCGAAGATCTTGCGGATGTTCGCCTCGGTGGCCTCTTGCTTGTCGATCTTGTTGAGCGCGACGACGATGGGCACGCCGGCGGCCTTGGCGTGGTTGATCGATTCGATGGTCTGAGGCATCACGCCGTCGTCCGCCGCGACGACGAGCACGACGAGGTCCGTCATCTTCGCGCCGCGGGCACGCATCGAGGTAAACGCCTCGTGGCCCGGCGTGTCGAGGAAGACCGCCGTCTTGTCCTGGTTGTCGTGGCCCTGGATCGTGATGCGGTACGCACCGACGTGCTGGGTGATGCCGCCGGCCTCATGCGCCGCGACGTCCGACTTGCGGATGCGGTCGAGCAGGCTCGTCTTGCCGTGGTCGACGTGGCCGAGCACCGTCACGATCGCCGGCCGCGGGCGGACATCGATCTGCTCACGCTGCTCGAATTCCGCAAGGACCTTCTGCTCGGCGGTCTGTTGCTCCTTGACCACCAACTCGATGTTGTATTCCATGCAGACTTCCATCGCGGCCTCCGCGCCGATGGCGGAGTTGATGGTCGCCATGATCCCCTTCTTGAAGAGGTACTTGATGATGTCGCCGGCTTTGATGCCTGTGACCGAGGAGAGGTCCTTGATGAAAATAGGTTCGGCGATCTCGACCTTGCCGCCGGTCACCACGGGCGCGGCGGTGGGGGAACTCAGGTCCCCGCGTTTGCGCAGGTCACGGCGGCGCTGCTTGAGGAAGCCCGGCGCACCCTTGAGCCTAGCGTCGAGTTCGATGAGGTCGGCTTCGGAGAATTGGGTCGGGCCGGAGGGCAGGCCCTCGGCGGATCGGCCACGTCGGACGTTGGTGCTGCGACGCTTGTTGCGTGCGGGAGACGAGTCGCTCTCGTCGGTCGAGGGACCGCCGACGCCGCGCCCCCGCGCCGGGCCGCGCGAGCGAGTGATACCGCCGGTGTCGCCGCCGGTGTTGCGACCACCGGGACCGCCGCCGAAGTTGGGGCCACCCTGACCGCCGCCCGGGCCGGAGCGTCGGGGGCGTGGGGGGGCAACCTCGTCAGGCTTCTCGATGCGGATGACCTTCGGGCCACGCAGCACCGCTTCCTTGGGTTTTTCCAGTTGTTTACCTGCGGGTTTGACCACGGTCGGGCGGTCGGGCACGTTCGGTCGACCCACAGGGGTGATGACCTTCGGGACGACAGGGGGCTTGACGGGCTTGTGTGCGGGTGCCGCTTCGACGGCGGGGGGCGATGGGCTTTCAACCGTGGCGGTGGTCTCTTCCTGCGCGGCGGCCTGCGGCTGGTCTGTTTGTACGACCTGGGCCTCGGTATGGGTCTGCTCGTCTTCCGTGGCCTGTTCTTCGTGGGCTTCATCTTCCGCGGTGGCGGTGGCGGTCGATGAGTCATCCTGCTCGTTGTCGGAATGGGCATCCACCGCTTTGGCGGCCTTGCGCCGGCGCGGACGCTTGACCTTGGCCAGGTCCACTTCCTCCGCCGTCTCGATGGCGGTCGCCGCGTGGGCCTTGTCGGAATGGAACCACTGACGGATCGTCTCGATCAAACCGAGCTTGACCACGGACATGTGGTTCGTGATGCCCGGCACGCCCTCGGCCTGGCACTTGGCCACAATCGCCTTGCTGTCCACGTTCAGCTCTTTGGCGATCTCGAATACCCGTTTTGCCTTGGCCAATGTCAGCTCCTTTGCTCTGCTTCAAGTCCCCGTCGTTCGATCCAATCGAGTCAAGTTACCAAAACAATGCGCAATCAAACAAAGTGTTAGATAATCAGACACCCCGGGGTCAGCCACCCGTCGCGGCGTTCTCTTCCTTGTTTTCCTCGTTGCTCTCTTCACTCATCGGTTGGGCCTGTTCGCCCGAGTCAGCCTCCTTGCGCGATTCGAGCATCGAGACAATATCACCCCCGGAAGCTGAACCCCCGCCCCCGGAAGTCGAAACCCCGGGTGGGGTGGGGGTGCTTGCGTCACCCGTGGGGATCGGAAGGCCCAGGATGTCGGCGGCCTGTGCGTCACCGGGCAGCGCCTCGCCCGAAAGCGCCGCGGCTTCGGCCTCACGCTTGCGCCGCTCGGCCTCTTCCTTCTCACGCTGCTGCTCTTCAGCCACAACCTTGGCGCGTTCGCCGGAGACCTGCACCATCTTCAGCGCCAGGTCCTTGTCCAGTTCGAGCGACTCCTCAAGAAAGTCCGCCCCGACCTCTTCCACGTCGAAGACACTGATGACGCCCAGCGCCGCCAGGCGGTCGATCTGCTCTTCGGTGACGCCTTCGATCTGCTTGAGGCAGGCTTCGAGCGTGTCCAGGCCCTTGGTGAACTCGGGCGGCGTGAGGATGTCCACGTCCCAGTTGGTCAGTCGGGCCGCAAGGCGGACGTTCTGCCCGCGCTTGCCGATGGCCAGCGAGAGCTGGTCTTCATTGACGACGACCGTCGCACGCCCAAGCTCGAAGCACAGCGAAATTTCCACGACCTCCGCGGGCTTGAGCGCGTTCTGGATCAGGATCTGCGACGACTCGTTCCAGCGGACGATGTCGATCTTCTCGCCGCCGAGTTCGTCGACAATGTTCTTGATTCGGCTGCCACGCACACCGACGCACGCGCCGACGGCGTCGACCTTCGAGTCGATCGAAGCGACGGCCAGCTTGGTGCGGTGGCCCGGCTCGCGCGCCATGGCCTTGATCTCGATCACGCGCTCAGCCACCTCGGGGACTTCAACTTCAAACAGACGCTTGATGAAGTCGGGCGAGGCACGGGAGAGCACGATCTTGACCTGGTTGCCCACGTCGCGCACGTCGAGGATCAGGCAGCGCACACGCTCGCCGGGCTGGTGCTGCTCGCCGGGGATCTGCTCGGAGCGGGGCATGAAGCCCTCGGCCCGACCGATGGAGACGACCAATGCGCCGCCCTCGTAACGCTGTGCCATGCCGGTGACCAGTTCGCCCACGCGGTCGACGAACTCGTTGTAGATGCTGCTGCGTTCGTCCTCACGGAAGCGCTGGATCATGACCTGCTTGGCGGTCTGGGCGGGGATGCGTCCGAGCGTTTCGAGGGGGACCTCTTCGCCGCCGCGGTAGAGCTTGATTGCGCCGTTGAGTCGGTCGAGTTCACAGGTGAATTCTTCGGTGTCGACGGCGTTGAAGTGCTTGCGCGCGGCGGAGACCATCGCCTGCTCGATGTCACGGTAGAGCGATTCCTTGTCGACGTTGCGGTCGCGTGAGATCGAGTCGATGAGTCGGATGAGTTCTGGGCCGTTCATGGGTAGGTCCTTGCTATTAAGTTGTTATTCAGTTGTCCGAGCGCGGGGTGTTGTTGGGGTACGGGGTTAAAAAACAAAGGCCACGAGGCGCGTTGTGCGTTCGTGGCCCAGGGGCCTTGGCAGAGGCGTGGGCCAAAAAGCCGAGCCTCGCCGACCGGGATGCACCTGTGTGCATTAGGCCATGGACGTTCCCTCCGTTGACGCAAAGCCTCGTCCCATCCGATGGGCTTTGGCGTTGCGTCCGTCCGTGAGGTCGCGGCGATGATGGGGGCTTAGCGCTTCCATCAAGCCGTTCTCTCGTCGCCCGAATGTCCAACAGGCTCTGCCATGCCGGTCGTTCCCTTGGGCCGTGGCCGACCGCTCCGAGCGACCGACCAAAACGCAGCCCATTATTTTCCGCGAGCGGGTGGGAGATGTCAAATTGCGTCAAGCGGTTGGTCGGATGGACCGGGGAGGCGTATGGGAGGGGAGAAAACCATTGCTGATTGCTGAATGATGATTGATGATCTCAGAGTCGGGCGGGAGGATTGGCGGGGATAGGATATAATGCTTGGCTCGGTTAATCAGGAGACCTGATGATGTCCACAGCCCAGTCCAGCGTTTCCGCGTCTTCGTCAACCAGCCGATCGACTTCATCGCCGCGTGTGGCGGTGGTGGGGGCGACGGGCGCGGTGGGGCAGGAGTTTCTTGACGTGCTGGCTCAGCGCAACTTCCCCATGAGCGAGGTGCGTTTGCTGGCCTCGGCTCGGAGCGCGGGCAAGAGCGTGGAGTTTGCGGGCAAGACGCACACCATCCGTGAGCTGACGGAAGAGAGCTTCAAGGGGATCGACCTGGCGCTGTTCAGCGCGGGCGGGTCGATCAGCAAGAAGTTTGCCCCGATCGCCTCGCAGGCCGGCGCGACGGTGGTGGACAACAGCTCGGCTTTCCGCATGACCCCGGGAATCCCCCTCGTGGTGCCGGAAGTGAATCCCGGCGACCTCAAGGGCATCGAACTGGGCAAGGGCGGCATCGTGGCCAACCCCAACTGCTCGACCATCATCGCGCTGGTGGCGGTGACGCCGTTGCACCGCGCCGCGGGCGTGAAGCGGATGGTGGTGAGCACCTACCAGGCCGCCAGCGGCGCGGGTTACGCCGCGATGATGGAACTCGAACAGCAGTCCCACGAGGTCCTGCGCGGCCAGGCCCCGACCTGCAAGATTTTCAAGCAGCAGTATGCGTTCAATCTCTTCAGCCACAACTCTTCGATGCTCGAGAACGGTTACAACGAGGAAGAGATGAAGCTGGTCAAGGAGACGCACAAGATGTGGGGCGACGCGACGGTGAAGATCGCCGCGACGTGTGTGCGTGTGCCGGTGATGCGTGCCCACGCCGAGAGCATCACACTCACACTCGGTAAGGCGCTGGGCGAAGACGAGGCCCGCGAGATTCTTGCCAAGGCCCCGGGCGTATCGATCATCGACGACCGTGCCCACAACCGCTTCCCGACGCCGATCGATGCATCGGGCAAGGACGATGTCTACGTCGGACGCATCCGCCAAGACATCAGCCAGGACGACGGCCGGGGCCTGAGCCTGTTCGTGTGCGGCGACCAGTTGCGCAAGGGCGCGGCGCTCAATGCGGTGCAGATCGCGGAGCTGCTGCTGAAATAACAGCCAATTTCCCGCGAAGACCGCGAAGACGCGAAGTCGGAAAACTGTTGAGAATCCTGGCCGCAGCCCGGTCGAGTACATCTTCATCGTTTTCTTTTATGCTTCACTTCGCGCCCTTCGCGCCTTCGCGAGAACCCTTCGTCTCCGACCTGCTATCTTCTTTGTCATGGATAAAACGATCGACTGCATCGTGGCCGGCTCGTGCGTGGTGGACGTGCTTGTGCGTTCCGTGCCGTTGGACAAGCCCATCGGTCGCGGGTCGCTCATCGACGTGGAGCCTTTCGGGGTGATGGCGGGGGGGATCGTGGCCAACGCGGGCGTGGCGATGGCACGCATGGGTATGAAAGTCTGCGCGATGACGTGCGTGGGCCAGGACGCGTGGGGCAAGATCGTCCGGGACTTGTTTGAACGTGAGGGCTTGGATGTTTCGCTCTTGCAGGAGCGATCCGAAGCGGCCACAAGCACGACGGTGGTGGTGATCGATGAATCGTGCGAGCGCAGCTTTTTGCATAGCGCGGGCGCGCCGCGCCTGATGGACGCCCAGATGTTTCACGAGCGGATGGACACGATCGCGAGCAGTCAGGTTCTGCTGTTGGGGTATTACAGCCTGATGCCCAATCTTGAAGCGGACCTTGCGGAGGTCTTCAAGGCGGTGCGTGAAAGGGGTTGCAAGACGGCGCTCGACGCGGCGGGTTCGGGCGGGGGGTTTGAGCCTCTGGAGCATATTTTGCCGGTGGTGGATGTCTACGTGCCGTCGCTTTCCGAGGCGATGCACCAGACGGGCCACGACGACCCTCGAAAGATTATCGAGATGTACCGGGCGGCGGGCGGGCCGGGCCTGCTCGGGGTCAAGCTCGGGAAGAAGGGTGTGCTGCTGAGCCCCAAGGCGGGAGACTTTATCCAGGTCCCGATGGTTCAACCGCCGGGCGAAGTGGTGGACACGACCGGCGCAGGGGACTGTTTTTATGCGGGGCTGCTGACAGGGATGCTCAAGGGGCTGAGCGTGAGCGACGCGGGCAGGCTCGGTTCCGCGGCGGGGGCGTGCTGCGTGACCGCGCTGGGCGGCAGTGCGGGGACCCGGGGCTACACGCAGACCGCGGCCCTGGCGGGTTTATAACACTTTGTTAGACCCATCACCTCGTCGTGGGCAGGTAGATCGTGAACGCCAGCTCGGGGTCGTTGGGGTCGATGTTCACCTCGCCGCCGTGCAGTTCAACGATGAACCTGGCCAACCACAGGGCCAGCTCGGTGGTCGAGACGGTCAGGGGGCTTTCCACCATCGACCGGGTTGCGTCGGCCTTGAGGGCCTTGATGTTGCGGGCGAAAGACGCGACGTGTTCGGTGTCGTCCGAGGGGATGGTGATTCTGACGGCGTTGTCGAGGGTCTTGGCGGTCGCTTTGGCGGCGCGGGTGTGCGGGGTGTTCCACGGCGTCCACTGGAAATAGAAGCTCGACAGGGCGTGGATCAGCGAGTCGCCCATGCACACGATCAGGCGTTCGGGGAGGTTGACGAGGTTGTCGGGCGTAGGGATTTCGTCGGTGGTTTTATTGAGGATCGCGCCGGTGAGCAGGTCGTTGATCGATTCGGTGCGGGTGTTTTTGTAGCTCGCGGGGTTGGCGGCCTGGGCGAGCAGGGTCATGTCGTTGGACATGCTCACGACTTTGCGAAGCGCATCCTTGACGCGCAGGGCCACCTGGTCGGGCGCGAGTTCGGGGGGGATGCCCGCGTCGCCGGCGACCTTGCGGATTTTTTCGACCGTCTCCATCATTTGGATCGAGCAGTGGAGGTTGACCAGGTCGTGCCTGACGTGACGGGCAAACATGTAGGCCAGGTCGCCGTGCAGGTGCCACTGGACCTCCGAGTGGTTTTTGAGCGAGGGGGGCCCCATGGGGGCTGGGCCGGCGGTCTGTTGTGTGAGAGAGGTCATGGTCATCTCGATTCTCCTCAGGTGCCGGCCAATCGGCGTACGGTCTGCAGGAGGGTCATCCTCCTGATGGGGCTGGCGTAGACATGGGCGCTGAGCCCGGATTGGTTGATGATCGTTTCGGGTTCGTCGCTGCGCCGGGCCAGCAATAGCGTCGGCGTGTTACGCAGGGTGTCGATCTGGGCCATCCTCCGGAGCATCGGGAGGAAGGTGGTGAGCGTCGCTGACATCTGGTCTATCACGAGCACGTCGACGAGCGGGGGATTGTCCATCAGGGCCTTGGCGTCGGTGAACGCGGTGAGCGATGCGCCGCCGAGTTTGAGTGTGCGCTGGTAGGGGTTGTACGGGCCGGCCACGGGCGAGAGGAACCCGACCACGATCCCCGCGAGCTGCGCGGCCTCCGCCGTGGGCGCGGGCGACTTCTTGCCCATCTGGAACTGGGTCAGCGCGTCGGCTTCTTCGAGGGCCTGGTTGATCTGCAGTTCGAGTTCGGTCATGGCGGTGGCCAGGTCCGCCGGCAGGGGGAGCAGGTCGTCATTGGGTAACGAGCCAAAGCCGCTGGACTTGGCGGCCTGGTCCGCGGCGCAGATCACCGCGGAGAGCCGGGCCTCCTCGGGTCGCAGCCTGGCGCGTTGCGCGTCGTCGAGTTCGTGGACGTCACACACGCTCGAGAGGATCGCGGGCAGGCCCATGCGTTCACAGAACTCGACGCCGATGGTCCGGTGGTTGATGCCAAAGAGCACCTGCTCAGCCAGGGAGGTGGGGAAGATCATGTTCCGGGCCGAGTCGTAACACTTGAGCACCTTGTTGGGCATCGGCGAAGCCAGCATCAGCAGTCGGCCGATGTCGTGCAGCGCCCCGGCGACGCGCGCCAGGTTCGGGTCTTCTTCCAGTGCGACGGCCAGTTCACCCGCCACGCGCGAGACGGCGATCGAGTGCCGCCACCAGTGCAGGACCCAGTCGTCGAGGGGTTTGAGCAGTTGTGTCGGGAAATGCTTGATCTCACTCAGCGCCACGTCAAGACCCGCTTTGCCGATCCAGTTCATGGCGGTGGGGATGTCCAGCGCTTTGCTGTTGGATGTTTCCTGTGAGTGGTTGGCGTGACCGATGATCTTGGCCAGCGCCACGGGGACCTGCTCGATCATCGCACCAAGTTGGTCGGACTTTCGGCTGTCTGTTGCCAGGTCTTTGATCTGCTTGATCGCATCGGGGATCACCAGCGGCGGCAAGACCTCGGCCATGGTGGTGCGCATCGCTTCACGGTCGGTTCGGCCAAGTTCCTGCGCGAGCTTGCGCCACTGGGTCTGGTCGACGGTTTGCTCGGCTTCGGGGTTCGGGGTGGACCCGATGGATCGTTCTGTGTTGCTGGCCTTGACGGAATCCTGGCTTTTGCTCTTGGCTGCGGCGGCGTGTTTACGCAGCTTGTTCACGAGGACTTCGGGCTTGAGGTTCTGTTTGACCACGAAGTCCACCGCGCCGAGGGAGACCGCCTGTCGCACGTGGTTGTTCGATGAAAGCTGCGAGAGCATCAGGATAGGCGTGCAGCCGGCCCGGGGTTCGCGCCGGATGATCGACATCGCGCGGAAGCCGTCCATCACCGGCATCTCGATGTCCATCAGCACCGCCTCGAAGGGCTGGCTCTTGAACGCCGAGACCGCCTCGACGCCGTTGCGTGCCTGGGTTGTTTCGATGCCCGATTGGTTGAGGATGTAGGACATCGCGATGCGCGTCGCGTCGTCGTCTTCGACCACCAGCACGCGCAGCGGTTTGTCCTGGCCGGGTGTCTGGGCGTCTGCGTCTAACGGTGGCTTGGGAATCTCGCCTGTCTGTGAGACCATCGGCCAACCTTCTCTCCCCCGAGGAGGTCGCGGGAAAATCTTCGTCGTGTCAGGCGGCCTTTCGGTGCTGTTCGATGAACGCCCTCACGTCACGGATCACCGCGTCGGGGTCGAAGGGTTTGTTGATCGTGCGCTTGGCGCCGACTTCTTTGGCCTGGTCTTCGTCCACGCTCGAACCCCTGGCCGTGATGAACCACACCTCGACCGACGATTCACCCAGCGCCTGTCGGATCTCCTTACAAGCCGTGTAACCGTCGACCTCCGGCATCATCACGTCGAGCAACGTCAATGCCGGCCGGTGGGTCTTGGCCAGTTCGATGGCCTGGCGGCCGTTGTCGCCGGTCACCACCGTGACGTTGGGCAACGAGGAAACCAGGTACTGCAGGGGCAGCCTGATCTGCGGCTGGTCGTCCACGATGAGGATCGTGATGTTCTCGGACATGTTTGGCCTCGCGCGAGTGAGCGGTTCTCTATCTCGGATTCTCTGCATATAAGTCGGATACCCCTCATCCACGCTTTAACCCCACCGGCCTGTTTGGGTGTAAGTCGGCATAAAGGGAATCATCAAGTCCGTATTGCATCGTGACGATACCGGACTGGATAACGCGGTGTTTTTTGCCTGTTATCGGGTGGCACGGACCACCCGCGACTGTGGCGATCCAGGGAGTTGAATCATGTCGGAGGGAGCATTGTTGCCCGAATCTGAACGCGGCCCGACCGGGGTGTGCGCAGAGGCGTCGGCTCTTGATGCGCTGGGCCGGGTCGAAGCGCTCACGCGGGAAGTCCACGCCCTTGAAAACGAACAATCGCAGTTCGTGCTTGCGCAGATCGACCACCTGCGCGAGGTGGCCGTGCTCAACCGTGCGAGTGATTCACTGCGACTCAACCGGACCTACCCCCAGATCATCGAGCAACTTCTGACGGAAGCCTCGAACGTCGGGGCCGCGGACGGGACGTGGTTTGTTGAACCAGACAGCGGCGGCGCACTGGTCCGCGCGTGTTGCCTGAATCACGGGCGTTTGTGTGATGTCGACCCCCCGCTTGAAGTGGTGGACCTCTTTGCACGAGCGCTCGAGTATCGAAACGCCGAGGCGGTCACGCTACCCAGCTACGACCCCACAGCCCCCGACGCGATCTTCACCGGCCTGCCCCTCGTGACGCCGGGACACTTCATGGGGCTGTTGGTGGTCAAGCACACCGACATCGCCATCGGCACCGACTCCCAGCGCCGCAGGCTCCTCGAGACCGTCGCGCAGCAGGCGGCCATCGCGTGTGAGAACACACGTCTCTTCGAGACCGTCAGCAGGCTGATCGTCAACACCGTGATCGCCATGGCCATGGCGGTCGAATCGCGTGACCCCTACACCGGCGGACACGTCATGCGTGTCACGGCCTATGCGTATCGGCTGGGTGAGAAGCTCGGTCTGGACAGCCGATCGCTCTCGCGTTTGCGTCTGGGTGGTCTGCTGCACGACATCGGCAAGATCGCCGTCCCCGACGCGATCCTGCGCAAGCCCGGCAAGCTCGATGACGCTGAGTTCGAGGTCATGAAGTCCCACGCCGCGGTTGGGCACCAGATCATCAGCAACATCCCGCAGCTTGCCAGCGTCGGGCCGATCATCCGCCACCACCACGAGCGTTACGACGGCCGGGGCTACCCCGACCACATCGCGGGCGAAAATATCTGCGATCTGGCGCGTGTGGCGGCCATCGCGGACACCTACGACGCCATGACCTCCGACCGCCCGTACCGCAAGGGCCTGTCTTATGAGATTGCCATGGCCGAGGTCCGCAAGCACGCGGGCACCCAGTTCGACCCCGACATGGCGGCGGTTTATGCGGGCCTTTCGCCCGACGAATTGTCAGACGCCGTCGAGAAGATGCAGGCCTGGATGAGCGGCGACCACGGCGACGCGGTGGCCAACCTGCTCCAGGTGATCGATGTTGACCGTCCTCGGATTCAACCTTGAGTGCGCTGACATGCCCGTCATCGACGCCAACTGGACCGCCAGACAGATCAAAGGTGAGGTTGAAAAACTCCTCAGCCCGACGGTCTGTATGCGCGTGTTGGAGGAGCTTGGCCGGGACAACGCGGGATTCGACGCCATCGCACGGGTGATCCAGGGTGACGCATTTCTTTCCGCCTGTCTTGTCGCGCTGGCCAACGCCATCCAAGGTGACGCGCACGCCCCGATCTTGTCAATCCCCCGGGCGCTGTCCGTTCTGGGCACACGGCACACGCACATGCTGGTGATGAGCGTCCTGCTCTCGGCGGCGATGCTCGAAAACAACACGGTCAAGCGTTGGCCCGATGTCCGTAAATTTGTTCTGGCATTAGGCGCGGCCGGCGAGTGGGTCGGCCAGAGACTCGGGAGCGACCTTGTCGCGGACGACGACCGTAAGGAGCGTTACCTGCTGGGCGGGTTGATGCTCGGCCTGGGTCCTCTGGTTTTGCTGTCGGGGTTGGACAATTTCTATGCGGGCATTTTGGGGTCCCCGGTCCGTATCGTCGGATTGAACGCGCGGGAAAACGCGTTGCTGGGGGTCCAGCGAAACCAGGTCTGCCTCTGGGCGCTCGAGGCGATGGCGTGCCCGGTTACGCTTGTGAAGTGGATCGCATCGGACATGGGTTCGGGCCAGGGCGAATTGTGCAGCCGGAGCATCGAGGTCATCGCGTCGATGTGTACCGGTGGCGACGCCGCCGAGGCCGAGGCATTTTTGTTCGATGCGTTGCCCCGCCTGGGCGTCAACCCCGAGGGCTTGCTCGCGGACGACCTCGAAGCGCTGGCCCAGCGCATCCGTGTCCTCGAAAGCGTTTTTGATTTTGAGGCCTCTGCGCCGATCACACCCGAGACCCGTCGGTCGCTCACCTGCGACGCCGGCGTGGCCGTGGGCGCGTTGTTAACGGACCACCTGCTCATGAGCCGAACGATGAGCATGAACCAGCACCACGACGCGGTCCGTGAGATCGCCCAGGAGATGGCCATCCGCGGCGCGGACCGGGACGTCCTCACGGGCCTGCTTAATCGGCGGGGCCTGATGAACCGATTGTCCTCATTAAAGGAAGAAGCCCCCTCGATGGTGGGCCTGATTGTTTTGGACATCGATCACTTCAAACAGATCAACGACAGCCGGGGTCACGCGGCAGGCGACGGCGTGCTCAAGCTTGTGTCCGATGCGCTGCGTGCCCACACTCCCGCGCCGCTGCTTTGTGCGCGTCACGGCGGGGACGAGTTTGTCGCGGTGTTTGCCGCTAGTTCACTCGAGTATTTCAGGGACGTGGTGACCAGCCTGGCCAACACGCTCCGCGTCCGATTGGGTGAGCAGTCGGTGGGGGTCAGCATCGGAGGTCTGCTGGTCGAGTCGCAGACGCTCTGTGCGCAGTGGGAAAAGTGCCTGAACACGGCCGACCGCCGTTTGTACGAGGCCAAGGCCGCGGGACGCAACACGGAGGTGATCGGTTACTGACTTGAACTGAGGGGAGAACGCTGTGAGTGATTATGTCATCATCAAAGACCCGCTGCAGCCGATGACGCTGGACCGGGCGCTGGGCAGGGTGCGCGAGGTCTCGACGATCCCGACGGTGGCGCTGCAGTTGATCCAGGCGGCCGACGACCCGGCGGTGAACCTCTCCCGACTGACGCGCATCGTCGAGAACGACCCGGCGCTGGGCACGCGGCTGCTCCGCCGGGTGAACTCCGCGGCCTACGGCCTGCGTACCAAGATCACCAGCGTGCAACGCGCCGTGGCGTACCTGGGTTTCAACGCGGTGCGCAACCTGGCCATCACCTCCACCGTGGCCGAGGTCTTCAAGAAAGACATTCAGGTCGGACCCTACCGTCGCATCGGGCTCTGGCGACACATGGTCAGCGTCGCGGTTGCGGGCAAGTTCATCGCGGCGCGGCTGGGATGGAGCGATTTCGAGGAGGTCTTCCTCGCGGGCCTGTTGCACGACGTGGGCCTGATCGTCGAAGACCAGTATTGCCACGAGCACTTCCTCCACGTGATGCGCTCATTGCGTGAAGGCTCGGCGCTTCTGGAAATCGAACAACAGGTGATCGGCTTTGACCACGCGGTCTACGGTGCCCGGCTGGCCGAGGGCTGGAAGTTCCCCGAGCACATCGTCGCGGTGATCCGTCACCACCACGGAGCCATGACCTACCGAGGGGCGCATCAACGCATGGTGGCGTGTGTGGCGCTGGCCAACACCCTCTGCAGCGCGATGGGCAGGGCCTCCGTGGGCATCAATCTGCTCACACTGGACCCCGAGTTGATCGGGTCGCTGGGTCTTGAGGTGGCGGACGTTCGGGTCATCGCGGAAGACCTTGTGGTGGAATTGGCCAAGCAGGACGAACTCTTCGAGGTGGTGGCCGGCGATGAGTGAGATCAATATCCAATCGCTGTTGAGATCGCTTGAATCTCACGACGCGGCGGTGGGCGACCCCGACGGGTGGTTGGCGCTCGTGTCGCAGGTCGTGGCGTGGTTGCGCCCCGCCGCGGTCTGGATCAGCACACCGACGGGCGAACTCCTCCGGCAATACGTTGCCTCGAACGATGGACCTTTGCCGGACCTCTCTTCTCATGCCAGGACACTTGCCGGGTCGCTGGGTCGTGAGTGCAAGCGTGAAACACTCTCGACGGGGGACGGCCGACAACTCTGGGGCGTTGCCTGCGACCTGCCCGATGGCGAGGCGGTCCTCGGCGTGATGGGTGAAGAGCCCGGGCAAGCCACCCCGGCTCAGACCCAGGCCTCGCTGATCGGCTTGGCGCAGCTTGTCTCGGCCTGCATCGCTCTCAAAGACAACGACCGTTACCACCACATCCGTCTGCAACAGATCGAGTCCGAGCGACGCGCCGCGGAGAGCTCGCGCATGGAGGTCCTCGAAGCCATGCTCGAAGAGCGGGAGGCGTGGCTCAAGCAGCAGCAGTCGGTCGCATCCAGAATTGAAGACGAGGTGCAGTCGCGCACAGCCGACATCCTGGCCGCAACAGCACACGGTGAACCGGCCCACCGTGAACCCTCCCACTCCGGGCCGGCGGTCCAGAACCCCCCTCCACACGAGTCGGCAAACCCGCCGACCCCATCCCACACAACCCCGCAGGCTTCGGGTGAAGAACTCTCACGTGTCCTTCTTGTCGAGGATGTCGCCGACAGCAGGATGCTTATGCAGATGCTGCTCAAGGCCGAGGGTTTCACGGTCCAGACCGCGGAGAACGGCCGGGAAGCGGTGGAGAAAACGCTCGAAGCGCTGGCCTCGGGCAAACCCTTCGGCACGGTGTTGATGGACATGCAGATGCCGATCATGGACGGCTACACGGCGACGCGCAGCCTGCGGGAACAAGGTTACACGGGCGTCATTGCCGCGCTGACCGCACACGCGATGGCCAGCGACAGGCAACGCTGCCTCGACGCCGGCTGCGACGATTACTTCACCAAGCCCGTCAACACCGAGAAGCTCGTCGCCTTCCTCCGCCGGCGGGGCAAACAATCGCAAACACTCCATTAGACCCGCGGCCTGTAGACCACCACGATGCGACTGCGTTCTAAAATCCTCGTCCCCGTCACCGCGGCCCTGCTCGTGGTCTTGTTTTCGCTGAACATGCTTGTGGCCAATCGGCTGGACCGCAGTTTTGCCGACCTCGAACAACACGACATGGATCAGCACATCGACCGCGCCCGCATGGCGCTGTTGGAAGACATCAACCAACTGAGCGTCAAGTCCTCCGACTGGGGCGACTGGGACGACTGCTACCAGTTCATCCAGGACTTCAACCCGCAGTTCATCCAGTCCAATGTGTCGGTGGACTCGCTCAACAATATCCGCATCGACGCGATGCTCTTCTACAACGGCCGAACGGGGCAGTGGAAGGGCATCGAGGTCCAGCGGCTGGGCGTGATTGCCCGTGAAATCCCGGTACAGTCGCTCACGCCCGATACCCTGGGCAAGGAGATGCTCGATGTCCGCGACGGCGGCAAGGTCACCACAGGCCTGATCCGGACCCGGCGCGGCGTCATGTCCATCGTGGTCAGGCCCGTCCACCACACCGACGGCTCGGGCGAACCCCTGGGAATGCTGGCGTTCGGTCGCATGGTCGATCAGGCCCAGGTCGCTTCGCTTGAATCACGCATCAAGCTCTCGCTCGACGTGCGTGACCCGCTCCAATTGGATCCCAAGCGGGACATCGCCTCCGCGTTGAAGGAACTGGCTGGGGGAAAGTCGCAAGTGCAAAGCATCCTCTCGCCCGACACGATCGCGGGATACACCCTTGTGCCCGATATCGAGGGCAACCCCGTGTTGTTGCTTCGCGTGGTGGCACCGCGCGATATCTGGATGCAGGGCAATGCGGCGAGGCGTTTTGTCATGGTGGTCAGCGGGATCGTCTGCGTCGCGGCGTTGGTCTGCGTGCTGGCGGTCCTGGAGTTACGGATCATCCGCAGGGTCCACCGTTACACCGGGGATATCCGCAGGATCAGCGATATCACGGACGGCCTGGCGCGCGTGCGGGTCGAGGGCCAGGATGAGCTTTCGGTCATGGCCCGTCGGATCAACGCGCTGCTCGACATCCGTGATGAAAACGAAAAGCAGCGCCGCGGCGCGGAGCAACGCCTGCGGCAACTCTTCGAGGCTTCGAGCGATGCCTACCTCACATGGGACGGCCAGAGGGTGCTGGACTGTAACGCGGCTGCGCTGGCGCTGCTCAAAGCCGGGGACAAGACGCAACTGCTCGCCAAATCCCTCAACGACCTCATGCCTCAACGGGTTCTGCCCGTCGGTCGGCTTGAGGCGGGCCCGTCAAGTGACTCGGCCACCGAACCCCTCGATCAAGCCGTCCAACGCGGCGAGCGTGTTGTTGAACGCACGCTGACGGATTTTGCCGGACGCGCCGTGCCATGCAGGATGTTCATCAACCCCGTGCCCGTGGAGCACGGCCAGCTCTATCTGGTGGTGATCCGCGACCTGACGCAGGAAAAGTCCGCCGCGGCGGAGGTCCAGGCCAGGGACGCGCTGCTGACGGGCGTGGCGCAGGCGACGCAGGCGTTGCTCAACACCACAGACTTCGAGCGCTCGGTCACGACGGCGCTGGGCATTTTGGCGCGGTCGTTGGGGGTCTGCCGGGCTTACACCATGGAGTGCGAACAGTCGGACCACAACGGGCAGGAAGTGGTCACGCTCGTGAACGAATGGTGCCAGCCCGACATCCAGGCCCGTCTTGGGCGCGAGGACGAGACGCAGGTTCCGTGGTCCGGGCCGACGGCGTCGTGGTACGCCCGGTTGCGTGAGGGTCGGCCATTGTATGGCACGGTCGATGATACCCACAGCCCCCCGATGACGATCTGGGCCGACCGCCTGGTGCTGTCGTACCTTGTCGTACCGATCATGGTGGGGAACAAGCTCTGGGGCGTGCTGGGATTTGACGTACACTACGCGCCGCGCCAGTGGCGCCCCAGCGAGGTCGATGCGCTGCGATCGATGGCGACGGCCCTGGGCGAGGCGGTGGCCAAGAAGCGCGCCGACGCCCGCGCCGCTGCGCTCATGTCCGAACTCATGGCCACAATGGAGAGCCTGCGCGTCCGCACCGAAGAACTCGCAAGACAGCGCAAGGAACTCGAAGAGGCCCACAAGGCCGCCGAGTCCGCCAACCATTTCAAGAGCGCCTTTTTGGCCAACATGAGCCACGAGATCCGCACACCCATGACCGCCATCATGGGGTTTGCCGACCTGCTGCTCAAGCCCGGGTTCGGTCAGAGTGACCGGCATAATTTTGCCAGGACGATCCAACGCAACAGCCAGCACCTGCTCTCGCTGGTCAACGACATCCTCGACATCTCCAAGATCGAAGCGGGTCAGTTGACCATTGAATCCATCGAGTGCGACCTGGTCGAGGTCGTCGACGACGCCGCGGCGCTGGCGTCGGTCAGCGCGACGAGAAAGGACATCTCGCTGGGCGTGGAGTTCATGTCCGCCGTGCCCAAGACGGTCCGCACCGACCCCACAAGGCTCAAGCAGGTCCTCACCAACCTCCTGAGCAACGCGGTCAAGTTCACGTCGGTCGGCGGTGTCCGATTGGTCATCCGTGCTGACGAAGCCCACGTCGGCCAGAGCGTGAACGTACGCTTCGAGGTCGCGGACACCGGCATCGGCATGACGCCCGAACAGATTGCCAAACTCTTCAAGCCCTTCACGCAAGCAGATAGCTCGACGACAAGACGCTTCGGCGGCACCGGCCTGGGCCTGTCGATCTCCAAACGCCTGGCCCAGATGCTCGGCGGGGACATCACCGTGCAGAGCACACCCGACATCGGCAGCTCGTTTATCCTCAACCTCCCCCTCGTGTCTCTCTCCGAACCGATCCAGGTCGACAACTACCAGCACCACATCCCCACCGCCACAACACCCGATGACACCGAGGCCCCGGCTGAACACGCGGACGCCGACACCGGCTCACCCGTGCCCACCAGCGCATCCAAGCCCGCGGTTCAAACACCCGACAACACCTGCCGTGTGCTGCTGGCCGACGATGGCGCGGACAACCGGATGCTCGTCTCGGTTCTTCTCAAGAGCCTGGGGGTATCGGTCCTTGCGGTCGAGAACGGCCAACTCGCGGTCGACGCTTTCATCAAAGCCCGGGAAGACGGCCAGCCCTTCGACCTGGTCCTGTTGGACATGCAGATGCCCATTCTGGACGGTTACGGCGCAGCGACGAAGCTGCGTGAATTGGGCGTCACCACACCGATCCACGCCCTGACCGCCAACACGGGCCCCGAAGCGGAAAACGCCTGTATCCAGGCCGGCTGTGACGGGTTTTTAACCAAGCCGATCCAGCCGAACCGTTTGGCCAAAATCATCCAGTCCGTCACGATCAAAACCGCACACGCCGCCTGAACCAAGCCAATCCCTTCACGTCGAATCGCCAAGGCGACATGCGATCAAGCCGATGATTAATCGTGGGGCGGTTCCGAATATTCACGGGCCTACACGATGCCCTCAGCCATCCCACAGTTCGATCCCGGTCGGTTCCAGGTTGTCGCCATCGCGTCGAGCACAGGCGGTCCGGGCCTGGTAGAACAGATCATGGCCGGCCTGCCCGCGGACTTGCCCGTCCCCGTCCTTATTGCCCAGCACCTCCCGCCGACCTTCACACCCTTGTTCGCGCAGCGCCTGGCCACCGTCAGTCCGCTCGCCGTCGTACATGCCGAGGATCGGATGCCCATCCACCCCGGCGTCGCTTACGTCGGCGTAGGTCACCAGCACATGCGCGTCATCGCGCCCACGCGGACGCAGCGCCTCATCGAGATCAGCCCCGAGCCGACCGCGCTGCGATATCGGCCAAGCGCCGATGAACTCTTCCGCTCGTGTGCCACGGTGTATGGCCGCGCAGTTTTAGCCGTTGTGATGACCGGCATCGGACAGGACGGGCTGGCGGGCGCGTCGGCTGTCCACGCGGTCGGGGGCGTCGTGGTCACGCAATCCGCAAAAACCTGCGTGGTCTACGGCATGCCCAAGGCCTGCGACGAGGCGGGCATCTCCAGCGCCTCGCTCGACCCCGACGCCATCCGCCGAACCATCCTCCAACTCTCGCCCCAGCACGGGCACGAAGCGATGGCCGCTCGGTAGAACACATCTTCGGTTATTCGTAGAGCGTGTGGCCGGTGAGGTGCAGGTAGGCATCTTCCAGCGTCGGCGTGCCGATCGACAGGGTGTCGATCTGGTCGCGCATCTCTTCGTAGACCCTGGAAACCATCGCGGGGGCATCGTCCTTCTCGAACCGGATGCGGCCACGGATCACCGTCGGTTCGCCGCCCACCGGCCACGGGCCGAAACGGCTCTTGAGTCGATCCGCCAGCACGTGCACACTGATCCGCGTGGACGAGTGGGTGATGGACCCGTTGGCGTCGACCCAGACAACCTGTTTGCCGATCATGCTCTTGAGCGCGTGCGGCGTCTGGATGGCTGCGATCTTGCCGTGGTGCATGACCGCGAGGCGGTCGCAACGCTCAGCCTCGTCCATCATGTGCGTCGTCAGCGCGATGGTAATGCCGCGTTCCTGGCGCAGGTTTTCGAGGTGTTTCCACAGGTCGGCGCGAGCGCCGGCGTCCAGGCCCGTCGAGGGCTCGTCCAGCAGCAGCACGCGCGGCTCGTGCAGGAGCGCCTTGGCCAGTTCGAGCCTGCGTTTCATCCCGCCGCTGAAACGCTCTGCAAAATCGTGGCTGCGCGCGTCGAGCGAAAACACCGCCAGCAACCGGTCGATGCGCTTGTTCAGGTCCGCCCCGGACAGACCGTAGAGGTGGCCCTGGTGGACCATGTTCTCACGCGCGGTGAGTTTCCCATCGAGGCTCGGTGACTGGAAGACCACGCCCAGGTGCCGCCTGACGAGGTCGGGTGTGGCCAGCACGTCATCACCCACGATCATCGCCTTGCCCGAGGTCGGCCTGAGCATGGTGGCCAGCGTGCGGAAGAGCGTGGTCTTGCCGCTGCCGTTGGGCCCGAGGAATCCGAAGACCTCACCCGGTGCCACACTGAACGAAACATGGTCCAGCGCCAGTGCGGCTGATGCGGCCTCGCCCTTGTCCGTCCCGGCCCCGTTGCGTGATCGCTTCTTGGCGGATGGGTATTGGTGGGTCAGTTCACGGACATCGATCGCCGGCGTCGCGTCGGTGCCACTGGCCGGCTCGGGTTCCGCATCGGCTGTGGTGGTCGGGGTGGACATCAATAACTATCCGTGCTTTCTTGCGTCTGTGCGGGCGTGGCTTCGTGCGCATCGGAGTGGCCGTGTTCACCCGAGCCGTCACCGGCCGTCGGGGCGTGGGCGTAGTCGCCGATGGCCACCGTCGGGTGATTGTACGCGCGACTCTTAAGCGCGAGCGTGTCCGAGAGGTTCGGCAGGATCGCAATCCCGACCATCACAAACGGCAGCACCGCCAGGCCCACGATCAGTAGTTTTTCGAACTTCAGGTGCATGAAGTAAACCAGCACGATCAGCGCCTTGGGCAGCGTGAGCACAAACAGCAGCACCAGCACCATGGCGACCTTGGGCATGAACGGCACCCCGCCGGTCTCCATCGCGTGCTGGTTGGAGTGGACCCAGATTTCATAGAACCCCACCTCCGCCGCGGTGAAAGCCAACAGCAGGAGAAAAAGCGTCCAAAGCGGGACAGCGTGTTCGTGTTTGTGTGCCATGGGTTGTCTCACATCAGGTAAACGATTGCGAAGAGGATGATCCACACCAGGTCGACAAAGTGCCAGTAGAGGCCGGTGAGTTCGACGGGGGCGTATTTCTTTTCGTTGAAGTGGCCACGGTAGCCCATGACCGTGAGCACCGCCAGCGCGATGACACCCACGAGCACGTGGAACCCGTGGAAGCCGGTCATCACGTAGAAACAGCTTCCGAAGAGGTCGGAGTTGGGACGGAAGGGCGGGTGGTGCATGCCGTTCCACAGCGAGTAATACTCAAACGCCTGCACGCCGACGAAGCACGCCCCGAAGAGGGTCGTGAGCAGCAGGCCGAGGTTGCCCTTGGCACGTTTGCCCTGCTGGATCGATTGCAGCCCCCACACGAGCGTGACCGACGAGCAGATGAGCAGGAAGGTGTTGGCCGCGGTGAGCGGGATCGCAAGGGGGAACTCGTGGCTGGAAGGGTCGACCCACGTCGTCTGCCCGAAGCGCAGCACGATGTAAGCCCCGATCAGCCCCGTGAAGAACATCACCTCCGACCCGAGGAAGAGCCACGTGGCAATCTTGCCGTTGGTGATGCCCGTCTGGAGCACCGACCCGTGTGCCATCAGAGGCCCGTCGGCGTCGTGCGTTGAAATCGCGTGTGACATAATTTTTTCCTCAAACATTGAGCCCCGTCGCTTTCCGGGGGCGACGGGTGGATGAACCTTCAATCCACTAAACCCGATCCACCAGCAACAACATCAGCACCACCGGCAGGTACACCAGGGACGCAAAGAACAACCGCCTGGCCGCTTTCACGCTCGGCCTGAGCACCAGCACCACGCCGAACGCCAGAAACACCAGCCCGCACACCAGCGCCCCCGTGAAGTAAACCATCCCGCTCACGCCCATCATCGTCGGCAGCAGACCCAACGGCAAGAGCGCCAGGCAACCTAAAAGCACCTGTGTAAACGTCGTCGATCCGGTGGGGTCTTTGACGGGCAGCATGGGCATGCCCGCGCGGGCATAATCTTCACGGTAGACGTAGGCAATCGCCAGGAAGTGCGGCAACTGCCACAGGAACATGATCGCAAACATCAGCCACGCCTCGATGGTCAGCGAACCCGCCGCCGCCGCGACGCCGATCACCGGCGGCAGCGCCCCCGGCACCGCGCCCACGATCGTCGAGGCACTGCTCATCCGCTTCATCGGCGTGTAGATGAACGTGTAGACCGCAAAACTCGTGATAGCTACGCAGGCCGTCAGTGCGTTGCAACCCACCCACAGCACCGCCACGCCCAGCGCCGCCACCGCGACGCCGACCACCGCCGCCTGCGTCCTGTTCACCCGCCCCGAAGCGATCGGGCGGTTGCGCGTGCGCGGCATGAGCGCGTCGGTCTGCTTTTCGTAAGCCTGGTTGACGATCCCCGCGCCGATACACGACAGCGCGGTCCCGATGAACATCGCCGCCAGCCTTAACCAAGACGAACCGGCGTCCACTATTGCGTAACCGATCCACGCGGTGATGACGACCATCGTCGTGATGCGCAGCTTGCTCATCTCGATATAGTCACGCAGGAGCGAGTTGCGTTTTGCGGCGTGCTCGACACCGACGGCTGACTGCGGGGTGGTGGTGAGCTGGGTCATGCCTTCACCGCCTTCCACGAAGTGGAGTTCTGTACCTTGGCTGTGGCTTTGTCAATGTCTACCGCCGTCGGCGTGGGCAGGGGGGGCAGGTGCGACCGGATGGCGATGAGCGTCGCGGTGGCGAGGATGATCGCCCCGAGCGACTGGTGAGCGGTGGCGATGTCGGGCGTGCATTGCGTCCAGATGACCATCGCCCCGAGCGCGACCTGGGCCATGAGCATCAAGCCGAGCATCGCCAGGGGGAAGGTGAGCTTGCGGGAAGCGCCGCTGGGTCCGATGCGTCCGACGAGCCACACGGCCGTGCCCACGACGACCAGCGCCCAGACGCGGTGTGCAAAATGCAAGGCGACCTGCCAGGGCTGGTAGTAGGCGATGAAGGATTCGTAGGGGACCTTGTCGAGCTTGTGTCGGATCACGTCGGGGTTGAAAGGCGGGATCACCTGCCCGTAGGCGGTAGGGAAGTCGGGGATGGCCAGCGCCGAGTGCGTGTGGCGCACGGTGGCGCCGAGGGCCAGTTGCACGAAGATAACCGCGAGCAGAGCGAGCGAGAGCTTGCCGTTGAAGGCAAAGTTGTCTTGCGGTGGTCGGTCCTGTGTCGTGGCGTTGAACCAGTGCCGGCCCAGCGCCGCCGCGGTGACCACGGTGAGCGTGAAGACCAGTTGCCCCGTGATCCCGTGGAGGATCGCAAGGGTCGTGGAGATTTCGGAAACGCGCAGCCCGCCGAGGATGCCCTGGGTCACGACGCCGGCAAACAGCCCGATCGCCAGCCACCGCATCCACCTGCGCTTTTCGACAACCATCACCCAGAGGCAGACCGCCAGCGTGAGCAACCCGACCGCGCTGCCCATGAGCCGGTGGATGTGTTCGTGAAAGATGTTGCCCACCCACTGGCTCACGGGGAACGACCAGAGGAAGTGCCCGAACACCGTGAACCCATCGGGCACGGAAAGCCCCGCGTCCCGGCTCGTCACGTTCCCGCCCAGCGCTACGAGGACAAACGTGCAGACCACCAGCGCAATCGACAACACGTGCAACCGGGGGCGGTAGACACAGATCGATGATTGATGATTGATGATTGATGATTTTTGAGACATTACACTTGCTTGACCGTCATGGGGTGTGTGATTGAAGGTGACTCTCTGAGATCATCAATTATCAATCATCAATCATCATTGGATTTCAGTGCCCGCTCGGCTCGACCACGCCCGCGGGCAAAACCTTCGGCTGCGGGAGGTAGTCTTCTTCCACGACCGGTGAGGAGAACTCATAGGGGCCGCGGTAGACGACGGGGATGGCGTCGAAGTTGGTGAACGGCGGAGGCGAGGTGGTGGCCCACTCGAGGCTGTTGGCGTGCCAGGGGTTGGCGTCCACCGCGTAACCGAACAGGTCCTTCGGGCGACGGACCACAAGGTGGAGCAACCCGGGGATGGCCAGGGCCGCAAGGATGATCCATCGGGACTCAAAGAGCGTGGGCAAGTGCAGCAGGATGTAAGTGTCGTGCTTGAGCACCATGGGCGCGAGGAAAGCCGGCAGGAAGACCAGCCACAGCACGCGCTGCAGCAGCGCGGGCAACTTCAGCGCGCCGCCGATCGCCCAGATCACAAAGACCGCCGCCGTGATGACCGCCGCCGCGAGCAGGCCCAGCCCCAGCGCCACGATGAAGTGGGCCGTGAAGGGCGACCAGAAGCCCTGTTTGAGCAGCATGACGGTGTGCATGTAGAGCGGGCTGTCGGCCGTGGTCTGTTCGGGCCACGCAAGCGATGAACCCTTGGCCATGATTGCGAGGAAGTAGATCGTCAGCGGGACGTTGACAAGGACGCTGGCCACGCGCGACCCGCCTTTGAGGCCCATGGCCATCGAGATGGTCAGGCCGACCATCACCACGATAAGCGTGAGGTTGCCCAGGATCGTTGCCGTGGAGGTGAACCCGACCGTCTGGCCGTGCGTGACAAAGCTGTTGATGAGCGAGAAGGGCCCGGTCCCGTCGAAGCTGGCCCACATGAGCAGCCCGATGACAGCCGGGACGATGAGCATGCAGGCAAAGAGCGCGATAATCGCCCGGCCGAGTCTGCGGGGCAGGCTCACGAAGAAGTTGTACATGAACGGCAGCTGCGCCATGCCGAGCATCATGGCGAAGATCGTCATGACGACGTTGAGCGGCTGGAGGTGCTGGAGCGAGGGGTACTCCATGATGGAGGCGTAGCGGCGCGGGTGCCCGCCGATGCCCAGCACGTGCATGAGGAAGAAGGTGCCGTTGAAGGCGATGATCGTCATCCAGAAGTGGATGGTGCCCCAGGTCTGGTTCATCTGGCGACCGAACATCTTGGGGTACCAGTAGTAGACGCCAGCAAAGATGCCGAAGATCGACCCGCCGAAGAGCACGTAGTGGATGTGGGCGACGATGAAGTAGGTGTCGTGGATGTGGATGTCGATGGGTGCCGAGGCCATGAAGATGCCCGACAAGCCGCCGATGACGAACATGGAAACGAAGCCGAGTGCAAAGAGCATGGGCGGTGTGAACTTGATGTTGCCGCCCCAGATGGTGCCCAGCCAGTTGAAGGTCTTGATGGCCGAGGGCAGGGCGATCATGACGGTGGAGGCCATGAAGGTCGTGCCGAGCACGGGGTTCATACCCGACTGGAACATGTGGTGTCCCCAGACGATGAAGCCCAGGCCGGCGATCGCGCAGATAGCAAAGACCATCGGCTTGTACCCGAAGATGGGCTTGCGGGAGAAGGTGGCGAGGATATCACTGACCACGCCCATGGCGGGGAGGATCATGATGTAGACCGCCGGGTGGGAGTAGAACCAGAAGAGGTGCTGCCACATGATCGGTTGGCCGCCGCTCTTGGGGATGAAAAACATCGTGCCCAGGAGTCGGTCGAAGGTGAGCAGGATCATCGCGGCGGTGAGCACGGGCGTCGAGAAGAGCGCGAGGGTGGCGGTGATGAGGATGGCCCAGACGGTCAGGGGCATGCGGAACATGGTCATGCCGGGGGCGCGCATGTTGATGGTGGTGGTGATGTAGTTGAGCGCGCCGACGACGGAGGAGAACCCGACGAGGCCGACCGCGACGACCCAGAGTGTCGTGCCGAGCTGCGGGGAGTATTGGAAGGTCGAGAGGGTGGGGTACATGGTCCAGCCGCCACCGGCCGAGCCTTCGGGTGTCCAGAAGCTGGCGATCATGACCAGACCGGCCGGCACGCTGAGCCAGAACGACAGCGCGTTGAGTTTGGGGAAGGCCATGTCGCGTGCCCCGATCATCAGCGGCACGAGGAAGTTCCCGAACGTGCCCACGAGCATCGGGATGATGACAAAGAAGATCATGATCGACGCGTGCATGGTGAAGAGCGAGAGGTAGGCGTTGGTGGTGAGCGAGTGCTTGTAGTAGGTCAGCGACGTGGCCAGAGGGGCGGCCTCAGCGGTGACCGACCCGCCCTTGACTTCGATGTTTTTCCCGTCGGCTTCAAGGGTCTGGTTGCGGAGTTTGAGGGCGACCTTGGTCGCGGCGCTGCGGATGGGGAGCGTGATGGCTTTTTCGAGCAGGCCGCCGCCGACCGCGGGGACAGACAGGCCGCGGATCGACCACTGGCCCCGGTCGGGCACGGTGACGTTCGCGCCGACGCTCGTGAGGGCCTCGGTCTTGGAGTAGTTGTAATCCGCCATGACCGCGGCGGGTTCGATGAAGGCGTCGACCGGTTCGCTCAGGCGCGTGGTCGGTTCGCCGTCACCCTTGCGGACTTCGAGGCCCACGGGCAGCGTCACCGCGATGCCCCCGGGGAAGCCGGTGATCTGTGCGACGGCACCCTTGGGAAAGGTTTGGCCATCTTCGGTTTTGAGTACGCTGTTGAGCACGACCTCACCGCCGACCTTCCACGCGGCAAGGTTGGCTTCTGGCGCGAGGTTGGTCATCTTGCCGGGGAGGATGAGGTGGTAGGGGACGTTCTGATTGGGCCAGGCGATCTGGTACCGCACGCCAAGTGCCAGCAGCCCGCCGAGCAGGACGAACAGCAGGCTGGTGAACATGAACTGCAAACCGATGACCTTGTGGTCGGTGGAGAAGACGTACTTCGTCCAGAACGAGGTTGGCCCGTGGTGGGCGCCGTGGTCAGCGTGGTCATGGCTTGCGTGGTCGTGGTCGCTCATATTTCGTAAATCCTGGGTCGAGTGTTGCGCGTGTGCATCTTCGGGGCTAACGATCCGTAACCGCAGATTTCGCAGATTTCACAGATGCCGATTCATATTCAAACCACCGAGACACCGGGGCCACCGAGAAGAGTTTTTTGGGTTTAACCTGTCTTACTCGGTGTCCTCGGTGTCTCGGTGGTTAATCTTATTGCGATTGATCTGCGTCATCTGCGGATGTTCTTCTTATGAGAGATCGGGGGATCAGTACCCCGCGTCATCCGTTTGGGTGTCGGTGCCCGTCTGGGGCGTGACGTTCTTTTCTTCGATGTCGAGGAACTTGCGGTACTCCTCGTCCGTGACGACGTACATCGCGCCGCGCATCGTGTAGTGGCCCTGCCCACAAAGCTCGGCACAGACGATGTCGAAGGGCTTGGCTTCGGAGATCGTGACAAACTGGAACGTGGCGTTGTCGATCGACTGCAACGGGCTATCGGGTGCGACGCCCATGACCTGGCCGCTGGTCTTGTCAGACTTGAGCCAGACCTTGCCGATCAACCCCGGCACGGCGTCCTGCTTGATGCGGAAATCGGGCAGGTAGAAGCTGTGCAGCACGTCGACGCTCTGGAGGTGGATGTAGATCATGCGATGAACAGGCACGACCATCTGGACACTGACAAAGTCGTCCTTGGCGTCGGGGTTGGAGCGGTCCAGGCCGATCTGCTCTTCGGGCGACCCGCTGGCCTTGACGATGTTCGGGTCGATCGGGCCGAGCTTTCCGTCTTTGCCGGGGTATTGGAAGTACCACTTGAACTGCCTGCCGACGACGCGCAGCTCCGCGACCTCACCGTCCTGGACCTGCTTGGTCGAGGGGGGCGTGAAGGGGGTCTTGATGCTCGACCACGTCGATTGGCTCAGCGAGGTGATGCCGACGAGGATGAACGCGGGGATGAGCGTCCAGACGGTTTCGAGCTTGTTGTTGCCGTGGATGAATGTTGCCCTTCGGTCGGCCTGGAAACGGTAACGGAAAGCAAAGAGCAGCAGCAGCACGAAGACGCCGACGCACACGACGGTCGTGAGGATGAGCACGCCGTCAAAGAGCGTATCGACCTGCCTGGCGGATTCGGACACGGCCGGGGGCAGCCAGTACGTGGTCTTGGGGAATGTTTCGACCGCGTCGCCCGTGCCCTGTGCCCAGGCCACGGTGGAGAGGCCCAGCACCACTGCACACGCCAGCGACCAGACAACCGGGGGGATAGAGATAAGCCGTCGACCTTTCAAGATCGGTCTCCTTGGGATTCAGACGGGAAGAAAAATCGGGAGGGCGACGGGCCACCCTCCCGGGATGTGCGGTTTGGATTTCACTTGCCGGGCGGGCTGAAGACGAAGTTGACCTCGGCGGCCTTGCCCTCTTCAACGGTGACTTTGACCGCGTTCTGGTCGGGCTTGAAGACCTTGAGCTCGTGCCACACGGAAACCTCGTAATCACCGGGCGGCAGGCCCTTGATGGTGAAGGTGCCGTCTTCCTGCGTCACGGCAAAGTAAGGATGCGAGACGACCTGCAGGTAGGCCTGCATCCACGGGTGGACGTCGCACTTGAGCGTCGCGGTCCCGCCGATCTCTTCCTTGGAAAACTTCTTGGTGATCTCCATGCCCTTGACCGGCATGCCCTCGTTCATCGTGCCGTTGTCGTTGCTCTTGAAGTTGACGTTGTGCAGCGTCGAGTCGCCGTTGAGGATCTTGAACTCACGGTCGGTCACCACGCCGACCACGTGCGGGACATAGACGCAGCCCTGCTGGTCGACCTCGGCTTCGTGGATGGGTGTGCCGCCTGTCGGGGCACCCTTGCTGACCCAGACGAAGACATTGACCAGCGCGTTGTCCTTGCCGAAGACGTATTTTTCTTCCTGCGGCGGAGAGGTGTGGGCACCGAGGCAGTATTTGTCCGCGGCCATGTTGATCGGTCGGCGGGGCTTCTGTTCACCGTTGAACGTGACCTTGCCTGTGATCGAACCGCCCGCGCCCTCGACGCCGCCGACGTTTGTTTCAAATGTCTTGCCCTCTTCCGCTCGCGCGGTCGGGCTTTGCAGGTTCCAACCCATCACGATTGCCAGACCCATCACGCCGACCGTGGCCAAACGACTTCCATGAAACGCCATCGCATGTACTCCTGTTTTCATCACAGAACGGGTTCGCGTCCACCTTGTGACACACCGTGCGTCGCAAGGTCCATCCCGCCCAACGGGATGCGACATTCTATCGTGATGTTTTCACGGGGGAAGTTACGATTAAAGTGTCTTGTGACACTCTGATCGCGGCTTTACGAACACTTGTGGATCGAGCCCGCGATCCGCTGGATCATCATCGTGACAACCATCGACACCATGATCGCACCGGCAAAGACGTAGATGCCCGGCCGCGGTCTGGCCTCCACGCCGCCCTTGGACTGCGTGAGCACAATCACCAGCGCCACGACAAACACATCGAGCATCGACCACTTGCCCAGCACCGCCAGCCAGTGCAGCGCCTTGTCGCGGTCTTGTTCTTCCATCCGCCAGAACCACACCACGCCCAGCGTGACGAGCTTGGCATACGGGAACAGGATCGAAAAGAGCAGGATCACGATCGCCAGAAAGTAATTCCTGGACGACCACATCACCGCGATGCTGTGTGGCAGGGTGTATTCGTCTTTGAAGAAAATCAGCTTGTCCACGCGGATGAACGGCAGGTAAAGGGAGACCGACAACGCCGCCAGGGACAAAACCACCAGGACGGGGATATCCCACCTTTTCGGGTGAAGGTTTTTCAGGGACTGCGCCATGGGATTGCCCGTTTCTTCTACTTCAACGCCACGTCGCCACGGACCGTCTGGCCCTCGACGACCTCGACATCAAACGTCACAGGCTTGATCGACGCCTGCTCCTGCAGGGCTTGGAGCGTGTACTTGCCCGGCGGGAGGCCGACAATCTCAAAGCGACCCTCCACGTCGCTGACCGCGAAGAACGGGTTGGGCATGACATGGACATACCCGCCCATCCACGGGTGGACATCGCACTTGAACGTCACGCCGATCTCGGGCTTGGAAAGCACACGGTTGATGACCATGCCCGCCACCGGCATGCCCTCGTTCATCGCGCCGTTGTTCTGGCTCTTCATGTTCACGTTGTGAAGCGTGCTGTCGCCGTTCTTGATGACCAGCTCCTGGCCGGCCACCATGCCCAGCACGTGCGGTGTGTAGACGCAGCCCTGCTGGTCGATCTCAGGATTCTTCAACGCCTCGGGGATGTCGTACGACCCGCCGTCGGGCAGGCCGGCCACAACATGAACCAGCACGTTGCGGACCGTGTTGTCCGGGCCACTGACAAACTTCTCTTCCATCGGAGGGGCGGTCTTGTGCTGGCTCAGGCAATACTTGTCCGCAGCCATGTTGATGGGCGTGCGGCGCTGCGGCGGGCCGGCCCATTTCACCACGCCGACGACGCGCGTCTTGTGACCGTTGAGCGCGGGGCCGTCGTATGCGGCGCTCGTGCCCTCGGGCAGTTCGATCGAGGAGACGGTCGGCTCTTCGTGTTTCTTGACAGGCTCGGGCTTCTTGACCTCGGCGGGTTTGGACTCGCCAGACGACGCGGCGGTTGCGGTTT
The DNA here is from genome assembly GCA_016125215.1 of Phycisphaera sp. GTDB lineage: Bacteria > Planctomycetota > Phycisphaerae > Phycisphaerales > Phycisphaeraceae > RI-382. The sequence goes on along the minus strand of WGMF01000018.1, from coordinate 9,756 downwards.
CACCCGTCCCGGTCTGGCCGGCGGTACCGGGTTGATCCAGACCCTTGGGCTTTTCGAGGGGCTTGAGTTCGATCGCGGTCTTTTCCTGGCCCCAGAGGCGTTCCTCGCCCGGCGTGTAGTGACGCAGGCCCGAGGCGTAGATGAAGTCCATCAGCACCTTGCGCTGTTCGAGGCCGGTGTACCCGAACATCGCGTGGCGTTCGTCCTTGAGGGCTTCGGGGTATTTCTGGAACGCCGAGTTGCCGTCGGCAAACCACTGCGGCATCTTCGTGCCCGGCTGCATGGTGTTGGGCTCCTGCAGCCAGTCGTTGACCCAGTTCCACTGCAGGCGTTGGGAGGCTAACAACAAGTTAGGCGCGGAGTAATTGCGCAGCGCGGGGTGGTTGATCTGCGGGTCGAGCTCGACCATCGGGGCGGTGGGCTTCGTCTCGGTGGGGGTTTGGTCTCCGTAACCCGAATCGTCGCCGTAGCCCGAGTCATCGCTCGACGCGGCGGCGGGCTTGGCGGGTTCGTCGCCGTAGCCGTAGTCATCCGCCGAGGCTGCCGGGGCCTGTGCGGGAGTTGCCGGTGCGGGGGTAGCGCCGGCGTCGTCGTAACCGTAATCATCCGAAGGGGCCGTTTGTCCCGGCTCACTTCCGGGGGCGGGGTTTCCGGGGGGGTTGTCGAGTAGCCAGAGTTTCTTGAGGACCTCTTCGTCGCCGAAGGCGTGGCACTGGTAGCAGCGCAGCTCGTTGAAGAGGGCTTCACCACGGGCAAAGCGTTCGGGCGACGGGTCGGGCCGGGGGTTGCCCGCGAAGGGGTATTGGATGTCGTAATCCTTGGCCAGGAAGCTCACGTCCTTGAGCACACGTTCCCACTTGGTGCGCTGCTCTTCGATGCTGGGCGTCTGGCGCGGGTCGAGTTCGGAGGCCTTGGCCAGCGCGAACCTGACGGCAAAATCGTGCAGGTGCCCGATCTCGGTGGCGATGTTTGGCGCGGCCCACCACGCCGCGTCGGGCGGGACGGACTTGCGGTAATCCTCGACCTTGCCGACCCACTTGTTCATGGGCTTGGCGTGGAGCTGGGACCAGGAGGCAAAATAATCCGCCAGCGCGGTGGTGTGCTTGACCGCCTCTTCGTCATTCTCAAAGAAGCTGGGCATGCGGACCTTGAGCCAGGGTCGGATGGGGTGGACGTTCTGGAAGAAGTAGGTCAGCCAGTCGGGCTGGGTCTTGGCGCCCTGGCCGACAAGGCGCGGCGGCTCGTTGTTGAGCACGTCGAAGTTGAACGACCCGTCGGCGTTGAAGACATCGGAATACTGCCAGATGCGCGGGTTGTTGCCCTCGATGTTGTGGCAGCCGTAGCAGTTGTACATCGTGGCCATCTGCCTGCCGCGGATGAGCTTCATCTTGGTTTGGCTGACCGTGTCGGCCTGCATGGTCGGCGAAACGAGCGGCTTGCGGATGCTGGTGACAAAGGTCACCAGAGCGCGGACCTGTTCGTCCGTGAGGAAGAACTTGGGCATCTTGAGCTTGTCGTAGGGCCGACCGGGGTCCATGGTCTGGAGGCTGTCGGTCATCTTGCCTTCGATGCTGGTCTTGCCCCGGTCGTAGACGCGGGTGTTGTGCAGCTTGTTGTAGAGCCACGGCCTGCGTTCGAGGTCCATGTGCTCCCATTCGACCTCGCGCTGGGCGATCTCGGGCGCGACCTTTCCGGGGGCGGCGGTGACTTTGGTGGCGTCGGCGTCGAGGCCCTCGTGCGCGACCTTCCACACGGTGTAGGGCTTTTCACGCTCGGTGTCGAAGGCGTGGTCGAAGTAACCGAAGTCGAGCTTGTGCGGGTCCTTCAGGCCCCAGTCGTCGAGGTTGGTGCAGGCGCTCGAGGCGTTCTCGAAACCATTGATGAGGTGGCAGCCGTTGCATCCGTAGTTGGCAATCATCTTCCTGCCGAGGAAGTCGAGCTTCTCATCGGTCTGCATGCCCTTGACTTCTTCAGTGGCCATGTCCTCGGAGGATTGCGGGGCCTTGAGGATGACCAGGAGCTTGTCGAGCATGACGTTGGAGGCTTCGTCGAGCGCGGGGTTGCCCTCGTCGTCAAAGCCGAAGGGCTCGACGGTGTAATCGCCCTCGCCGGTGGGGCGTTGCATGGAGAGCAGGTAAGCCGCCATGTCCGACGCGTCGCGCTCGTCGAGGCGGAAGCTGGGCATGATGGTGTAGGAGGAGTAGTGGCGCGGGTGGCGCAGCCAGGAGTAGAGCCACGTGCGGGCCTGCTCGGGTGTGCGGTGCGCCAGGAGCTTGGTGCCGACGCCCGAGAGTTCAGGGCCGGTCATCTCGAGTTTGTCTTCAAGATACTGCTTGGCGTACATGCCGCGCTGGTTGTAGGACATCTTCTTGTATTCATCCAGCGCTTCGGCTGTCGTCACCCCGGTGCGTTCGACGAGGTCGTCGGTGATCCACTTCTGGCCGGACTCTTCGAGGTTGACGTGGCAGGCCTGGCAGCCGACCTGTGTAAACAAGGCGCGCCCACGCGCGGGGTCGCCCAGTGTTTCGGGCGGGGTTTCGGGCTCGAACGCCGGGGTGCCCTCGGCGGGCGTCGAGTGTTCGAGGTAGTACGCCATCGCGGTGACTTCGGTGCGCGTGCGGAGGATGTCGACCGGCGAGGAGTTGTTCTCGAGCATGAAGTAATGGGGCATCTTCGTCGTCGGGCGGAAGGCCTTGGGCGCCCAGACCCAGTTGGCGACCATCTGCGGCGAGAGTTTGTCTTTCACATGCACGAGGCTCGGGCCGACCTTCTTGATGTCGGCGTCGTTGGTCAGGTCGTCGACCGAGTGGCAGTTGACGCAGCCGAGTTGGGCAAATAGCCGCCGACCCTCGAAGAGCGTGGGGGCCTCGTCACGGATGTCGAAGACCTCGGTGTGACACTTGTTGCAGCTCGACTCGACATAGGGCAGCCGGTGCATGGGCTTTTCCCAGTGCATGAAGTGGACCGGGGACCAGCCGAACTCTTTTTCCCAGCGTTTTTCCTGTCGGACAGCGAGTTGCAACTTGCCGGTGGCGGGGTTGAAGTAGAGGGCACTGTCGCCGTGCGGGGGGTGCTCGGGGGCAAAGGGCGCAGGCTCGCCAGGGGAGTTGAGGTTGATGTCGTCCTGCGTGTAACCGATGGCGTTGTGCGAAGCAGAGGACGCTTGGCGACCGTTGTGCTCTTCGTGGGCTTCATCCGCTTGAGCCGGTGTTTCGAGCTTGGCCAGAATGATCGAGGCGGCATCGGGGTTGACCGGCTGAGCCTTGGCAACGGTGCCACTTGAGCGCAGCGTGCGTTCGATATCGCCACGCTTGCCGACTTCCCGGATGAGTGTTTCGGGGATGGGCGAGCCGGTCTGCGCATCGACCCAGATTTCGCGCGGCTCGTGCGCGGTGTGCTCGAATTCGGTTTCCTGCCCCGAGCCCTCGTGGCAGACGGTGCAGCCCATCGTCTTCATCGGGTGGGTCGAGTCGGGGTGGACGTAACGTGCCAGGTCCGGGTGGGCCAGTTGGATCGGGCTGATGGTCAGCGGCTTGTCGCCCGACTCAAGGCGGTGTGTGTTGTAACGCTCGGTCAGGGCCACACGGTAAAGCTCACGGAACTGTTTGTAGGACTCCTCGCCGAGGTCTTGCCTGACCAGGTTCGACAGGTCGTCGAGGTAGTTGTTGAGCACGGCGTACCACTGCGCGCGGGTGACCTTGTCGCCGGTGTCGCCCCGGGTGAGGATCGCGTAAAGCTCGCCGTCGAGACCGTCCGCGGTGATCTGCTTCTTGTCGCCGGCGGCTTCGTGGAGACGGGTCAGCGCGTCGGCCGTGTTGTTGCGGATGGTCTGGACGGCTGACTCTTTGAGGCTCCCCGACGCGACAGCGGCGTTGACCGCGTTGGTCCAGAAATCGATGCCTGCCACGGGGTGGTCGATCGAGTCGACGTCCTGCTCTTCTTCACGAGCGATCTGGCGTTCGAGGAAGTCAATGATGTTGTCACGGTCGAACGCGGGGTCGTCGATGTTGACGTGGCAGGTCTGGCAGCGGTCGGTCGTCTCGATGGTGAGGAAGTTCAGGTCCATCCGCACGTCGGGTACAACAACCTGTTTGACGCCCTCAGCGGGGTTGAACCAGTTGAGCATCGGCGCGTCGCGGAGGACGCCGGCCAGCCTGGTCAGGGCGCTGTCGGGGTTGAGCTTATTGAGTTGTTCGACGAGCGCGTCGCGTTTACGGGTGAGGCTGGTCTTCTCCTTCTGGGCGTCGGCGAGCTTGGCACGGAGGGCGTTGAGCCGCGAGCCGAGGTCGGCGATGGCCAGGGCGTTGTCGGTGTATTGCCTGTCTTTCTCGTTGTACTGGGTCGTCACGTCGGCCAGTTCGTTGCGGAGCTTTTTGACTTCGTCCGAGTCATCGCCGAATTCGAGGCTGGCACGTTCGATCTGCTGCGTGAGCGGTCCGATCTGCCCCTTGAGCGCCGCCCGGGGCAGGTCATTTTCCTTGTTCTGCATCTGCTTTTCCTGGACCTGCGCTTCAAGCTCAGCGATCTTCTTCTGGTCCAGACCCTGCTCGATCCGGACGATGTCCTGGTTCACCGCGTCGAGTTCTTTTTCAAAAGCGATCGTCCGTGTTCGGCGGAGTGCGTCCTCGGTCATGGCCACGTTCCAGGCCTTGGCCTGCTGCTGATACCCGCGCCAGGGGCGGTTGTAGTCCGCCATGATGAGCCAGAACGAACAGAGCAACAGCGCTACCGCGCTGAGGGCAAAAATGACGTTGAGCTTTTTGATGTTGTAGAACGTCTGCGTAGGTACGGGCATGCGTCAAAAGCCTCGGGTAGGGGATAGGCTGGGCATTCTAGCGGGTCACGGGGTCAGGGGGCAACGCGGCAGGAGTTTAGCCGTAAATGAACGCAAATGAACGCAAGTGGGGTGTCAATCGATACCTTATTTAATAAGGTCGCCAGCGACCGCAGTGATGCTCCATGAAAACTGCCCCCAACATGGACAGGGATATTTTTCACACCCACGTGCTTAACCCCGACATCAATCCCACTCCCATTCGCGTTCATTTGCGTTCATTCGCGGCTAATCCTCACTTGCCCATCGGCCGGTTGCCGATATACTCCTGTCATGCTCCCGACGACACACGCCAGCCCGATCATTGCGATCATCATGACCGAGTCACCCACCCGGTAGGGCAGGCCCCGTCGCACCGACACACGACCAAGCCAACCCTGCCGATCGGCGGGGTTTTTTTGTGGGATTCAAGACCAGCTAAGGATTCAGGCCATGCCCGAAAAATCAGGACAACGCCGCGTCGAAATCTACGACACCACCCTGCGCGACGGCACGCAGGGCCTGGGCGTCTCCCTCTCGCTCGTGGACAAGCTCAAGATCACACGCCAACTCGATGAGCTGGGCGTGGACTACGTCGAGGGCGGCTACCCGCTCTCCAACCCCAAGGACGTGGCCTACTTTGCCGAGGTCAAGAAACTCAACCTCCAGCACGCCAGGATCTGTGCCTTCGGCATGACCCGTCGCAAGGGCATTGCCCCGGGAGCGGACCCCGGTATGCAGGCGCTCGTCGAAGCGCAAGCCCCCGTCATCACCATCGTCGGCAAGACCTGGGACCTGCATGTCGAACACGTTCTGGGCGTCTCGCTCGAAGAAAACCTGGCCATGGTCCGCGAGTCGCTGGCTTACTGCAAAGACCACGGCAGCGGCGAGGTTTTTTACGACGCGGAACATTTTTTCGACGGCTACCGTGCCAACAAGGAGTATGCGCTCAAGACCCTGCAAGCGGCGCTCGAGGGCGGGGCGTCGAGGCTGGTCCTGTGCGATACGAACGGCGGATCACTACCGGGTTGGGTCGCTCAGGTCGTCACCGATGTCAGCGCCCACTGCAAAGCCCGTGGCTTCCAAGCCACGGGATCCCCTCAATCAAACACCTCCTTGCCCATGCTCGGCATCCACCCGCACAACGACTCGGGCGTGGCTGTTGCGAATGCCTTGGCTGCGGTCGAGGCCGGCTGCGTGCAGGTGCAGGGCACGATCAACGGCATCGGCGAACGCTGCGGCAATGTCGACCTGACCACCGTGATTGCCAACCTGCGCCTCAAGATGGGCATGAGTTGTCTGCACGAGGATTCCCTGGCACGCCTGACCGAAGTCAGCCGATTTGTGTATGAGCTTGCGAATATGAACCTCGTCGCGGGTCAGCCGTTCGTCGGGCAAGGGGCCTTTGCGCACAAGGGCGGCATGCACGTCCACGCGGTGCAGAAGCTGGCACGGTCCTACGAACACGTCCCCCCGGAAGTGGTGGGCAACTCACGCAAGGTCCTGGTCAGTGAACTCAGCGGAGCGAGCAACATCTCCGCGACGCTCGGTCAGAAGTTCAACATCACCACCGATAAACAACTCCAGCGCAAGGTGCTCGAACGCGTGCAGGACCTCGAACACCAGGGCTACCAGTTCGAATCAGCCTCGGCCAGCTTCGAGCTGCTCCTGCACGAAGTCAAAGGCACACGACCGAACTTCTGGGAACTCGACCACTACCGCTGCATCATCACCAAGCTCAACCACGGACAGCCCATCACCGAAGCGAGCGTCAAGCTCCGCGTGGGCAACGTCGAGGAACTCGAAGTCGCAGAGGGCGACGGCCCGGTCAACGCGCTCGACGGGGCGCTGCGCAAGTGCCTGACGCACCACTACCCCCAACTGGCCACCGTCCACCTGCGCGACTTTAAGGTCCGTGTCGTCAACGCCACCGCTGAGACCGCCGCCAAGGTCCGCGTCGTCATCGAGTTCTCCCGCGGCCGCGACGGCGACGCCCAGACCCCCGTCTCCCACTTTGCCACGATCGGCGTCAGTGAAAACATCGTCGACGCCGCCTGGCAGGCCCTCACCGATGCGTTCGTCTATTACCTGATCGAAACCGGGGCGGGGAAGTAGCCGCAGATGGACGCAGATGAACGCAGATAGATGACTGGCGCACAAAGGTGAATTTGAACAGCCTTTGGCTGAATACACTTTCACGATGCAGACGCGTTTGGATTCCTCATTATGGATTCCCATCTGTCTTGATCTGCGTCCATCTGCGTCCATCTGCGGCTATTCCCCGCTTTGCCTCGTTGTGCGGCCTGTGGTAGACTTCCCCATTCGCCCCAGCCTCGCTCGGCCCCCCCGGTAGGGCGGGTCCCACGCACGCGGGTGCCTTGCGGTCGGGTGTCCGACCGCCCGTGTGTTACCGAGTGACCAAGGAGTCTTTCCCATGTCCGACGCATCGACCGCCACCGCCCAACTGCCCCTTTACGAAGGCCTCTTCCTCATGTCCGCCACCGCCGGCGCGGATATCGAACAGTCCCTGGCACTCGTCAAGGAAATCCTCGACCGCGCCGAGGCCCAGGTGCTCGTGCTCACCAAGTGGGACGAGCGCAAGCTGGCCTACCCCATCAAGGGCCAGAAGCGTGGCCTGTATATCCTGGCCTACTTCCGTGCCCGCCCGACGCAGATTGCCAACATCGACCGAGACTGCAACCTCTCCGAAAACATCGTCCGCAGCCTCATCCTGGCCGCCCCCCACATCGGCGAGGTCGAACTCAAGCTCGCTGAAGAGGGCGTCAAGAACACCGCCGCCGAAGCCAGCCTCCGCAAGGAAGGCGAAGAGGACCAGACCGAAGAGCCCAGCGAGGAATCGAGCGAAACCGCCACAGCCGACGCGGAGTAAAGACATAGCCGCCGATGAACGCCGATGAACGCAGATGAACGCAGATGAACGCAGATAAGAACAGATGAGTTCAATTGAGTTCAATCGAATCCTTGTAGTCATGTTGCAATGCTCGGCGCGACGTCAAATTGAAATTGGAATGATTCATTGATCCCGATTACAGGTTTCCTTTTCACTGATCCGCGTCCATCTGCGTTCATCTGCGGCTAACCCTCCGGAGCCTCACCATGCCCAACCTCAACAAAGTCATGCTCATGGGCAACCTCACCCGTGACCCGGAGATGCGTTACACCAACAACAACCTGGCAATCTGCAAGCTCGGGCTGGCCATCAACCGCCGATGGCGCAACCAGCAGGGCGAGACACAGGAAGAGACCACGTTCGTCGACTGCGACGCCTTCGGCAAGACCGCCGAGATGATTAACCAGTACCTGCGCAAGGGCCGACCGATCTTCATCGAGGGCCGACTGCGTCTGGACCAGTGGCAGGACAAAGAGGGCCACAACCGCTCGAAGCTCGGCGTGGTGATCGAGAACTTCCAGTTCGTCGACTCCAAGCCCCAGGGCGACGACGCCAACCCCGGTGGCGGTGGGGGTTACGCCTCTGCCCCGCGCAGCGCCCCGCGTTCTGCCCCCCCGTCCCGCCCCCATCCCGACGAACCCCCCGCACACGAACCCGTCGAGGAAGATCACATCCCGTTCTGATCTCCTGATTACTCTCCTCACTCACACGCTGGCCTCCGTGTCGGCAACGTAGCCGCACCACGGGGACCTAACTGGCCAATAGAAAGGCAAGGACACCATGAAACTCATCCAACTGCTCCTGACCGAAAACATCGACAACCTCGGGATCGTCGGCGACGTCGTCAAGGTCCGTCCCGGCTACGCCCGCAACTACCTCCTCCCGCGCGGATACGCCACCGACCCGACCGAGGGCAACATCAAGCGCCTCGCCGAACGACGCAAGCAGGTCGAAGCCGAGCTCAAGCTCAAGCGTCAGGGCCTGGAAAACCTGCTCGAAAAGCTCCACGAATTCGAGCTGACCATCCAGCGCTCCGCCAACGACCAGGGCATCCTCTTCGGCGGCGTCTCGCAACACGACATCGCCGAGGCGCTTCGGGCCGAGGGCTTTGCCGTCGAGGACCGGGCTGTCCGCATCGGCGAACAGATCAAGCGCCTCGATTCGTACACCATCCCCGTCGTGCTGGCCAGTGACCTCAAGACCGAGATCAAGCTCTGGGTCGTCAGCGACAAGCCCATCGGCGAGGGTGAAGAGGGCGAGGCCCAGGAAGGCGAAGTCGAAGCCCAGGTCGTCGAAGACGAAGCGGCCGAGACGGAGTAAGCCCGATCGACTCGCAAACACTTGCTTTGACCGTGTGTCGCACTAAACTGTTTGCTTCGCTGCGGCTGTGGCGGAATTGGCAGACGCGCTAGGTTCAGGTCCTAGTGGGGCTCAACACCCCGTGTAGGTTCGACTCCTATCAGCCGCATTACTTCGGGGGGTTACGTCAGAGTCTGACAACGTGTGACAAGTTGTTACTCGGTAGCCCCTTGCGTTCAAAACTGCCGTTGCACTCGGTGAGACACAATCGGACGGATTTTGACCCACTGCGACCGGCTCAGCGGTCCCTACAGCGGTCCCACTTTTCTCATCAACCACAGCCGTCGCAGCTTCGGCGGGCAGTAGCGACGGCAGGCGGTTGATGTGGTCGTTTTTTGAGAGCATGTCTTCGTCAGTATACACCTTGTCGAGCAGCTTAGTGTCGCTCCAGCAACCGAGGCGGGCGGTCTCTCGACGAGGTATGTTGGACTGCTGGCACATGGTCGCGAAGGTGTGACGCAGTGCGTGAAAGTCCCTGACCAGCCCACGGTCGTCACGGTGCACGATGCCAGCGGCCTCGAAGTTCGTTCTCCTTAGAGCAAACCTATTCCGTTTGTAGCGTGTACCCACAGTGTCGGTAGCAGTGTGCGGCGTCGTTGGAGGTCACTTGATCGAGCACGGATTGCATTGCTTCCCACAAGGCCTGTCGGGTGCGGCAGGCCAACGACCGCAG
>WGMF01000021.1 GCA_016125215.1 Phycisphaera sp. | reverse complement strand
CTGCGGTCGTTGGCCTGCCGCACCCGACAGGCCTTGTGGGAAGCAATGCAATCCGTGCTCGATCAAGTGACCTCCAACGACGCCGCACACTGCTACCGACACTGTGGGTACACGCTACAAACGGAATAGGTTTGCTCTAAGTCGGCAGGACCTGGATGTGTCCGACCTGAGAGGGGTCCATGCCCCACCACAGCAGCGCCACGGGCACGAGGGTCCAGATCACCGCGGAAATAATTTCACCCAGGATAATGCCGAGAAACAGCGGCTTGGCACGCTTGTAGGCCGCCGCGCCACCGTAGTAGACCAGCACCATCTTGAGCGCCCACCCGATGAAGATGCTGGCCCAGGCGGTGTCGGAGTAGTAGTGCCCGACGAGCAACATGCCGATGGGGTGGACGGGCCAGCCCGGGCTGAGCATACACATGACCTGCAGGCCCCCCGCGATCACGATGCCGACGAGGAGATTGCCCAGCCTGCGTGACGGCGTGATCCACGAGCCTTGTGACCAGCGGATGAGCGAGCCGTGTGTCCCGCTGAGCACCTGCGAGCCCCAGGTGTTGATCGGTTGATGGCCCACGTCGAGGCTCTGCGCATGGGTGTACCCCATGTGCAGGTGGACTGCGCCGCAGACGACGAGCCCGACCACGAGGATCGCAATCATGAGGTATCCGGTGCGGAGCTGCTGCTTTGCGTCGGCTTTCTCATCCACGCCTGCCGCGTGTGACGCCAGCACCGCGGCGCTGATGCGTGAACCGAGCGGGAAGAGCATGTTGACGAAACCCGAGATGTAGATGGCCGCCCCGGTGAGCCAGCCGGCGGGCATCATCGCCATGAAATAGAGCGGCTCCAACCCCGTGATGCGGACAAAGGGCAGCCCCGTTTCCGCCACGATGCGAGCGATGAGCAGGCTCACCATGAACGCGATGAACACGAACACGACGGCCAGAATATACGGCACCCCTGCCCAGACGAGCCAGGCAAACATCCCGATCATGCCGGCGAGCAACATCCACCCCGACATCTTGAGCAGCCTGTCGGCGTCGTCCCGGACCCGCGAGAGCATCAGTCGGCCGACGCGCAGCCAATGGTGTCGGCTGAGGTAGAGCGTCATCACGGCCACGGCGATCATCGCGCCGTTGCGGTGGTCGTGGACGGCGCCGCCGAAGTAGCCGGTGGGGAAGTAGGCCCGGTTCACCATGCCGTAGACCCCGTAGGCGACGGTTGTGAACCAGATGGAAAAGCTCACGCGGTTGGGCATGAAAAACGCCATGCCGACGAGCACGAAGTAGATGTGCTCCACATTCTTGATGGGACCGGGCAGGTAACGCCAGGGCACTTCGGTGAAGACCGGCGACAGGTTCCACCCGAGCGGGATTGCGGGGACCCGGCCGTGCGTGTGGTGGTTCAAGCCGACGAGTGCGTAGAGAAAGATCACCGCGACCGCGCCGAGCCAGAACAACCTCTCGCGGAAGACTGTGGGCAAAATCGTGCCCGCCCGTGCGTCGGGCAGCAGGCTCCTGTAGACATCGAGCAGGGGAAAAGGCAGCCGTTCCTTGTCTCGCCACTCGGGGAAGAGCACGAGTCCGACGCCGACCATGAGCAACCAGCACGAGAGCAGGAACACGCCCCAGATAGGCAGGATGCGCAGCCAAGCCCCCCACGGGATCGAAGCCCCCTCGTCGAGTTCGTCGAGGAACTGGTCGCTCGTGGGGGTGGGCGCCAGGTAGCCGACTTGATCTGGGAACAGGCTCTTGGGCACCCTGGACCGCTCGATGGCGTTGGCAAGTGGTTCGGTGAGGTTGATCTCCTGGTTCGACCGCGCGATCGACCACGGCAGCATCCGCAGCAGGCCCTGACTGGGGATCACGGCGGCGGCGAGCAGCATCACAAAGACCAGCGCCAGTTGCCGACGGTTGAACACCCATTGCCGTCTAATCAAATGCAACAATGGGTTCACCCCGAGCACGAACGCCAGCATGAAGATCACGCCGGCCACGGGGAAGTAGGTATCGGAGATAAATGAATTGCTGAGGTAGAAATTGTTATACGGCGTGGCGAGCCAGATGAAGAGGCAGCCCAGCGCCCCGACCGTCATCGCCGCCACAACCCTGCGCGCGTTGAGCATGGCCATAGGGTATGACCGCGACGCGGCGCTGACCAGTCATGCCCCGACGGATCATGCCCACGAGACCTCTGCCGTCCCCGCCGGGGGCACCGCGACGCGCTGCGGGCCGGATGGGAAGTGGTGTGGTTGATCCATCATCAATCGGCCCGTGCATGACCAGACACGCAGTCGTCGTTGACCAAGTTCATCGGGAAGCTCGATGACCACTTGATCGAAGAGCGTGCCGTTGGCCAAAAGTAATTTTCTTTGGCCGACCTTGGGCAACGGCAAAAAGCCATCGGCGAACGCAACACCGGCGACCTTGGTGTCCGTCTCGGCCACAATCGCGGGGTAGGCGTGCTGCGGTTGGAGCGGGCGGATTTTGCCGTCGAGCAGCACGTCGCGGTGTTCACGCCAGAAGGCGCAGTATCGGCGGATCATCTCGACGTGACTCTTGGGCACCCCGTCGAGGCGCACGGAGATCTGCGGTACCGTAAAGAGTGCGTGGACGAGTTGCATCGCGGCGCTCTCGACGCTGTCCTCGTAGTGCCACATGACCATGTCGCTGTGGACAGCGGTGTTACCACAGAGGGCGCGCAGGAGCATGGAGTTGACCCGGTTGCCCGCGGCGGAATTGGGCACGTCGCCCACGCGGAAGATGTTGCCGTACTTGCGCATGGCCGGCCCGATGTAGGCCTGTCGGAACTCGACCATGACATCGGGCTTGATGGCGCGCAGCCGGGTAATCACGTCGGTAAGCAAACGGTCGGCGGCTTCGGGGACGGACTCGTAATCGCGGCCGTCACCGAAGGCGTCCTTGGTCGCTTCGTGTGTGCCGAAGCAGTCCACGAAGTCGAGCTTGAAGCCGTCGAGGTCGTAGTCGCGGATCGCACGTTCGTAGATGTCGATCAGGTACTCGCGCACATCGGGGAAGCGCGGGTCGAGGACGAACCATTGTTTTTTACCCGTGGGGTCGGGGTCGAGAAACTTCCCCCGGAAGCGTTCAAACGCCTTGGTGTGAACGCCCACAAACGGCACGCTGTACCAGAGGAGATACTTCATGCCGATGGCGTGTACACGGTCCACGTGGGCGCGGAAGTCGGGGAACTTGGCGGGTGTGGGCTCCCAGTCGCCGCAGTAGGCGTAACCCCGGAACTTCACCTCGGTCTGCCAGCCGTCGTCGACGATGACGCTCTGCATGCCCAGCGCCTTGGCAAGTTTGCATTCCTTCTCGATCGACTCGGGCGTGATGTCGAGGTGGTAGCTGTACCACGTGGAATACATGGGCAAGCGTGCGTGCTCGGGGACGGGCGCGGGGGTGTATTCGGGCATGGCCGCCCACCAGTCACTTACACTTTGTAAGATGTCCCAGTAGGGAAGCCTGCGCGTGTCAAACCGAACGGTGGTCCGGTACTCGGTCAATGGCGGGATCGGGTCGATGAAGAACTCGATCTTGCACGTGAGCCGCGCCGTTTCCTCGGCGTGGTGGGCGCCGAGCTCGAAGGTGTTGATCGCGTCGGCCACGGCAAAGGTCAGCCGGTTCACGCCGGCGTAGTTGTAGAGACACCACAAGGGCGCCTGCTGCGCGGCGCTCGATTTTGTGCGGTGCCGACCCATGCTCGTGGCCGTGGTCTGCCACTGCGTGTTGGTGCGGTGGTGGACCTCGATGGTCTTGTATTCCCAGACGATCTTTACGGGCGAGGGCCGCATGGGCTTGTCGCAGTTGACGTGGACATCGAGGTACTCGACGCCATCGTGCTCGCCGGGCCGCGGGGTGAGCGTGACATCGAGGCCCGTGTTTTGGTTTTCAACGGTCAGTTCACAACCGGCAATCTTCGTTGTCATAACTCAGGTTATCCCGTGAACGGTGACGTGTTCGACTTGATCGTGATCCAGTTCGACCCCCAGGCCCGGTCCCGTGGGCACAGGCAGGCAGCCGTCTTCATCCAGAGGCAGCGCGAGGTCCTTGTCCCACCGCCCCTTGAGCAAAGGCCCATGCAGGCCCAGTTCGGTGAACTCGACTGCCCCGGTGAAGCGTTCCATCGCACTGGCCAGGTGCAGCTTGCCCGCGATACCCAGCCCCAGGCCGAACGCTGTGCCGATCACGCAGTCCAATCCCGCGGCGTGGGCGAGGGCGTCAATGCGCATGGCGTTGAGAAACCCGCCGGCTTTGCCGAGCTTGATGTTAAGCACGTCCGCGGCCTTCTCGCGCACGACCGCCGCGGCGTCACCCGGGCCGAAGCAGCTCTCATCGGCCTCGATGGGGATGTTGGTCTCCCGGCAGACCCTGGCCATGCCCGGCAGGTCACAGGGGTCCACGGGCTGTTCGAGTAGTTCGAGGTTGACGTGGTATTTCTCAGCCAGGTGGCAGAGCTCGATGGCTTCCTCGACGGTGTAACCCCGGTTGGCGTCGGCGCGGATCGAGACATCGGGCCCGACCGCTTCACGGATCGCCCGCAGCCTCTGCGCATCCTTGTCGGGGTACGACCCGATCTTGGGCTTGAACGCACGGACGTTCATCTTCATGTACTTGAGGCATTCGTCAGCCATGTCATCGGGCGAGCCGCCGGCAATCTCGACGGCAACGGGGATGCGCTCGCGTTTGCGTCCGCCGAGCATCTCGCAGACCGAGACGTTGTGGACCTTGCCGACCAGGTCGTGCAGCGCCATGTCGATGCCGGACTTGGCACAGGAGTTCTCTCGGAAGTTGATGCGCTCCATGAGTGCGGGGATATCGAAAGGCTCACGCCCGACGAGCAGCGGGCCGAGGTAGTCGTCGATGGCGTGGCCGATGCTTTCGAGGAATTGTCCGAAGAACCCGATGTCCGCCGGGGCTTCGCCGATGCCTGTGACGCCTTCGTCGGTTTCGATTTCAACAAGAACATATTCAAGGATGGGCGAGGGCCGTTTGGGGGTGACCCGGCTGAGCTTGCCGTCCCACTCGCACTTGGTGCCCGCGTCTTTGGAGTTGTAAAAGAACCGCTTGAGCGGGATGCGGATCGGTCGGCTTTGGACGCGCGTGATTTTCATTGTGGTGCGTGTGCGGAGTCGAGTGAGTGTGCCATGAAAGCCAGTCCGCCCGTGATAAAATGTGAGGCTTTTTCACTGGCGGGCAAGCCGCCCGTGGCACCCATTCAAAGCAGGTTCAGCGAGCCTTCCTGCCCTTACCCGCTTTGCCTTGGACGGGGGTGAAACTCTTGGCGACCTGTGCGTGGAACTCGTGCGCGGTCTCCATCATGGCCACGAGCAGGGCGACGGTGGCGTCGATGTCGTCGGCGTGGGCAAGCTGGACGGTCGAGTGCATGTAGCGCGTCGGGGCACCGATGGTGGTGGCAATCACACCGCTGCGGGACTGCTGCATGGCGGCGGCGTCGGTGCCCCCACCGATGTTGCGCTGGTAGGCAATGCCGCGTTTCTCGCAGAGGTTGAACATGTAATCAAGCAACCTGGGCTGGGCAATGGTGAGGTTGTCAATCATGTAGATGCCGGTGCCCTTGCCGGGGACGCAGAGGTTGCCGTGGTCGGGGACGTACGCGCCGCGAGACATCGAGCCGTCAATGGCAATGCCGATGTCGGGCGCCACACCGAAGGCCGCCGGTCGGGCGCCGCGCAGGCCGACCTCTTCCTGAACGGTGCTGACGGCGTAAACCTCGCAGCTTGTGCTCTTGAACTCTCGCATGGCCTGGACGAGGCAGTAGGACCCGAGCCGGTTGTCGAAGTTTCGACCGACCCAGGTTTTGCCGTTGAGGACCGCGGTGTCGCTGTCGTAGGTAATGGGATCGCCGACGTTGACGATTTTTTCGAGTTCGTCTTTAGACAGCCCGGTGTCGATGAGGATGTCGGTGATGTTGGGCATCTTGTCCGGCTCGGCGAAGTTGGGGACCATGACGCCACGGACTTTTTCCCTGCCGTGGATGACGACGCGCTGCGAGAGAGCCGCGGGCGTGTAGATGCCGCCGACCTTGTGGAAGCGGATCAGGCCTGAGCCCTCGATGTGCTTGACCATCATGCCGATCTCGTCGCAGTGGGCGGCGAACATGAGTCGGACGGGCTTGTCGCTCTTTAGGGGCTTGGTGGGTTTGCGCAGGCCGATGACGTTGTTCATGGCGTCGCGTCGGACCTCGTCGCAGGTCTCGATGAGTTCGTTGAAGATGAAGTCCTGGATCTCGTGTTCGTAACCGGGGATGCCCGGTGTGTTGCCGATGCGTGTGAGCAGTTCGCTGTTCATGGGATAGGTCCTTGCACTAGCGGTTGATTTTGGGATTTGCGTGCGGGTGACAGCGTAACAACTGTGCAAGCCTGTGGATATCGCGTAACTGCGACAAGTTGGCAACGGCTATGCGTCGGGGTGAGGAAAGGGGCTAGGGCGCGGGATACGCGCAGAGCAAATCGTTGATCGCGTGCAATAACCCTTGCCTGTGGTCGGTTGTCCTGCACGAGATGAGTCAGTATCTTAGTGGTCTTTTCGCGTCGTCTGTTTTGCGAGAGAATCAGGCCCATTGTGCGACATCGTTTCAGCCGACCGGGACGTGTTGCGACCGCAGGAAACCATTCACCCCAAGCAATCATGTGTCCACATCAGCCCTCGGGTCGACCCTTCGAGGCCGCGTAGACACCCCGAACCGCGTGTATGGCTGAGCCTTCATTAACCAACCCCACCCTGTCTCTTGGTCGAGTGGTCACAGCGGTCGTCATCGCGCTGATGGGCAGTGTGGTGATCTGGTTCGCGGTGCCCTACAACAATTTTATTTTCAAGAACACGTATGTCTCGGACGGGTTTTTGCCCGAGATCGTCGTGGCGTTTTTGTTGATGGTGGTGCTCGCGGTCAACCCGCTGCTGCGTTTAGTTGGAAAAGACTGGATGCTCAATCGGCGTCAGGTGGCGTTGATCGGCAGCCTGCTTTTGTTTGCGGCCGTCATCCCGAGCAACGGCCTGATGCGGATGTTCCCCCGCTTCGTGGCCGAGACCAACCAGGGCTTCAACACCAGCCCGCTGACCGCTTCCATTGCCGCCGACGCGGGGTTCAGGCGATCGCTCTACCCCGACCCGCTCCCGACTAAAGACGCCGAGGGCAAGGTCAAGGTCTACCCCACGCCTGTCTCCGACCAGTTCATCGACGAACTCGAAGAGGGCGCGTCGGTGCCGTGGTCGGCGTGGGTCGTGCCGATGGCGTCGTGGGGGATGCTCATCATCGCGATGTGGGCGATGATGCTGGGGCTGGGGGGCGTGGTCTTCCCGCAATGGCGCGACCGCGAGCGTCTGCCGTTTCCCCTGCTCAATGTCTATCAAGCCTTCACCGGCGATCCCGATGACCCGGCTGGTAAAATCCTCCCCCCCGTTTTCAGAAGCAAGGGCTTCTGGTTAGCGGTCATCGTGGTGTTCGGCATCCACGCGATGCGGGGCCTGAATACTTTCACCGGGGCGGTCCCCTCTTTCCCGCTGGACTGGAACATCGGCGACCTGTTCCAGGAAGGCATCATGCGCTATGCCCCCTACCCCTTCCGCAGGCAGAACATCCTGTTCATGGTGGTCGGCGTGGCGTACTTCATCCCCAACCGCTACGCGATCTCGGTGTGGGGCTGGATGGTGGGGTACGGCTTGTATCTGATGCTCGGCGCAGCGTACATCCCGGCGTTTGAGGGCGGGGCCAACAACCTTGCGTTCGGGACGCTGCTGTCGATCACGTTTTGGGTGATCTGGCTGGGTCGGGCGCACTGGGCCAAGGTCGGCCGCGCGATGCTCGGGCGTTCGTCCGAACGTCAGGAGGGTCGATCCGACGCCATCGCGGGTTGGATGTTCGTCATCGGCTGTGCGGGGATCATGCTCTGGCTCTACTGGGCGGGGTGCTCGCTGTGGTGGAGTGTGCTTGCGATGGTGGGCTGTGTGATCGTGTCGCTTCTGATGGCACGGATCATCGCCGAGACGGGCATCCCGGTGTTCTGGATGAGCCGGATCAGCGTGGCGAGTCTGACGGCGCTGGTCCCGCTCTCTTGGCAGTCGCCGGCGATCCTGCTGTTTACCGGGGTGTTCTATGCCTTACTCACACGGACCAGCGCGGTGAGCGCATCGGTCATCTCCACGCTGTCGCTGGGCATCGACCGTGAGGGTTCGCCCCGCCAGCGCTCGAGGTTGCTCGTGGGCGGGCTGGTATTGATGGCGGTGGGCTTTGTCATCTGCGGCGCGATCCACCTGAACATGGGCTACCACAGCTTCGAGGTGGCCACGCAGGGCAAGACCAGCGCCGCTTCAATCGACACCTGGGCGCGCGTAGACCGCAGCGACTTCAAGTTCTTCACCGGCGACCGGACGCAACAAGGCGTGGGCTTTGTCATGAGCTCGTTGTTGCTGTGGGCCTGCTCTCGCTTCCCATCCTGGCCGATCCACCCGGTGGGTTTGCTCTTTGTGCAGTGGTCCATCGGGCACCTCCTGTGGTTCAGTGTGTTTCTGGGTTGGTTCATCAAAAACACGGTGACCAACCTCTTCGGAGGCGGGGCGTACCGCAAGGCCAGGCCGATCTTTCTGGGCATGATTCTCGGGGAACTCTGTGCCGTCATCTTCTGGTCGCTCGTGCCGATCCTGATCGCCCTGTTCACCGGGACCGACCCCGCCACCATCGCCCGTTACACTCTTATCACCTACCCCTGATAAAAAGGGCCACGCCATCGACGTACGCCTGACCCCAACACGTTTGAACACACTGCCAAGCATGAGCCTGATGGTTCTGGCCGCGGTGATGTGCATCGTTGCAATCCGTCCGACACTCGGGCAGGAATCGACCGCCCCGAAGGTCGATTCGACTTATGTCCAGAGCGTCATCGCGGACACGAAGTGGCTTAGCGATTTTGGCACAAGACAAATCGGCACACCCGAACACGACAAGGCTCAACAAGAATTGCTGGCCAAGGTCGGTGCCGTCCCCGGCGTGCGCGTGTGGACGCACGAGTTCCCGGTGCTCGTGCCGATCAACGATGAAACCTATCTCGACCTGCCCGATGGTCCTTTGGCCGGTCGGCAGACGCTCTACCCGCTCTGGCCCGATGTCGGTCGGTTGAACACCACACCCGAAGCCGGCTTCACGGGCAAGCTCATCTACATCGGCGATGCGTCCTACCCACACATCCCCGCCAAGGGGCTGCGCGGGAACATCGCGGTGATGGAGATGTCCGCCTACGAGCATTACCGCCGGGCCTTTGACTTCGGTGCCGCGGCGGTGATCCTGCTCGAATCTTCCGAAGCCGGCCAACCCGTGCCGACGAATCAATCGTTGTACAAGCCTCGCTACTACGTGCCCGCCGGCGCTCTGGCCGACGCGCTGCGCAGCAGCCAGATCGCCAGCGCCACGCTCGTCAGCAAGGGTCACTGGCAGACCGTCACCGCGCGAAACATCTACGCCGCGGTGAAACCCGCCGACGCCAAAGACGCCGCGCCCTACGCGCTGGTGGTTCCATACGATTCGATGAGTCGGGTGATGGGCATGGCCCCCGGCGCGGACACGGCGCTGGACTGCGCTGTGGCGCTCAACGAACTGCGCAGGCAGGCCGGTGCACCGGACCGTCCGTTGATCTTTGCGTTTGTCGACGCCTATCACATCAACCAGTTGGGCGTTCGCCAGATGGCGGCCATGTTCGCGGTCATCCCCGAGGGCCGAACACGCAAGGCCTACGACAAGGTCGAAGCCGAGGACCTCAAGGATTACCAGGAAGCGGCGGACCAGCTCGCGCAGCTCCCGACCGTGGAGGAGGGCCTCAAAAACCTCAACAACCGCTCAAAGTTTGAGTCTTTGCACCGGACCTTCAAGGACACGCTGGGCATCGAGCTGCTCAAGCTCCGCGAACTGCAGGGCGAGTTGCGACTGGCGTCGCTGCGGACCAAGGACGAGAACACCCTCCCGGTCCGCCGACAGATGCTCTCGGCTCTGGTCAAAACCGCGGAGTGGATGTTGACCAACGTCGATCAGGAATTGACGGGAGATGAAAAAGCAACGCTGACCGCGGCGCGGGCATACGCCTTGAAAGAGATGCCGCCGGTCGACGCCGACGACATCGGCGCCAGTCAGTGGACCGGCATGGACGAGGCCCGCACCTGGGCCCAGACCCTCATGCCGATCACCGACAAACCCCTGGGCCTGCGCAACCACGTGCTCGACGCGGCGTTCATTGGCAAAGATGTCACAGCCCAGGAGCTGGCCGTCGCACGCATCGCCTGGGACCGCATGACCGTGCGTGTGAAGGGTCAGCTCGAAGAACAGAAGGCGCGCATTGCGTTTTTTGAGCCGATGGACGCGCTGAGAAACGAAATCGAAGCGTTCTTCGGTTTTGAAGCAACCGGTCAAGCACGACCGGCGGTCAACTTCGTGGTCGGCGTCGACCTGTCCGACTGCGGCATCGTGGTCGGGCCGGGCACGATGTGTGGCTACAACGGCATCGACCCGACCGACCGCGACCTGGTCCGTGAACTCAAACGCGCATACAAGCGCGGCGACCTCTGGAAAGAAAACTCTCCCGAGCGCAAGGCGGTCAACATCAGCTCCGTCGAGGGACAAGTCGGCGGCAACGGCGACAACGGGCATCGGGCCTTGCTCACCTCCCCCGCCGCGAGTTTCCTGTTGCCCAACATGACGTGGGTCACCGACGACGCCCCGCGTCAGCGTGTCGACTCGCCGCTGGACCGCTTTGAAAACATCAACTGGAACAGGGTCGTCCCCCAGTTCGCGCCGACACGCACATTCCTCCACTGGCTCTTTACTACCAGCGACTACACGCCCAAGATCAAGACCGTGGCCGAATCCACCGCCGAGTGGCGCCACGGCATGGGGCGGGTGGTCGATGTCTCGGCGGGTGAGACCGTGCCCCGCGTGCCCCGGCCGGGCTTCCTCGTCACGCTCGTTGGGGGCGTGGTCGATGAGGATGGCATCCGTCGGCAGGAGTTTGCGTGGACCGGCGAAGACGGCTCGTTCCGCATCCCCCTTCTGTGTGGCAACGTCAGAAACCAGGGCTCATACAAAAACTTCAACCTCGCGGCCTACAACCTCGACAAGACCGGTGCGATCACCGAAGCCCTGACCACTGCCGAGTCGCTGGTCACCACACGACTGGCTACGAGTTTCAACCTCACCACGCCCCCCGGCGAACAACTCCCCCGCGCGGTGACGTTCGAGTGTGTCGAGCTCAACGGCCCGTCTTTCTTCGACGCCCGCTTCCTCGAACCTTTGACGCAGGCCAGCCTCATCGATGCGGTCCGCGGCGGGGCGCCCAAGCAGTCCAACTTCACCATCGACAGCAAGGGCCAGATGTGGGGGCTGGTCAAAGACGATACGCGCTGGCAACTCGTGGTCCGCGCCGGGGCGTCGGGTGTGCGGATGGCGCTGCTCAACGCCCCCGAAGACGCCAAAAAGAAAAAACTCAATCTCAGGCAGGCGTTCCAGCGCGGCTACCCGGTCGAGCAGCGTCTGGTGTCGATCCCCACTTACCTTTCTGCCAAAGACATCTACGAGCTGGACGGCTGGCGATTGGCGGACTTCCGCGCAGCGGGCATCAGCAGTAAACAGATCGACAAGATCCGCAAAGGCACCGCCGAGTACCTCGAAGACGCTCGGGCTGCGCTTGCGACCGACGACGGAGCGGCGTTGCAGAGGGCGTCCGTCCGTGCCCAGGCCAGTGAGATCCGCGCCTACCGCGCCGTCAAGGACACCGGGCAGGACATCGCCCGCGGCGCGATCTTCCTCATGCTCATGCTCGTGCCCTTCTGTGTCGCCATGGAACGGCTACTCTTTGCCTTCCCGAAGATCGGCTCGCAGGTCATGTCGGCCCTGGGCATCTTCGCGGTCATGACGCTGCTGCTCTGGAGCTTCCACCCGGCGTTCCGCATCAGCGCCCAGCCGTTGGTCATCGTGATGTCGTTCACGATCCTGGGCCTGAGCATGCTGGTGATCGTCATGGTGCTCAACCGCTTCCGCGCATCGGTGCGTGAGTTCCAGAGCAACCTGGCCGAGGGCAGCGGCGCCCAGATGGGCCGGGGCGGGCTGCTGGGCAGCGCGGTCTTCCTGGGCATTGCCAACATGCGTAAGCGTAAGGTCCGCACCGCCCTGACGGGCACGACGATCATGCTCGTCACGTTCGCGCTGTTGTGCTTCTCCTCGGCCAGCAGCTACATCGACAACAAGGAGTTCCGCATCGAGGGCGTGCAGGCCCAGAAACCCTCCGTGCTCATCCGCAGGCCCACCTTCGGTCCGATCGACTGGAGCGCGGTCGATGGAATTAACAACCTGTTAGAGGAACACCCCGTGGCCACGGGCTCACGGTCCTGGCTTGGGGCCGGCCTGGGTGACGCCAACTGGCGGTTGTGGGCCATCAACCCCGCAACCGGCGGGCAGGTCGCCGTCCGCGGCGCGCTGGGGCTTCCGCCGATCGAGGACCAACTCACCGGCGTGGACAAGGTCCTGCCCAACTGGGACAAGTTCTCAAAAGACGGCGGCTGCTACCTGCCCAAGTACACGGCCGATCAGCTCGGAGTCAAGGTCGGCGACACCGTCGTCATCCGCGGGTACGAACTGGTCCTGCGCGGCGTCTTTGACCCACTGGACCTTGAAGACAAGGTCGCCCTGCTCGACGGCCAGCGCATCCTCCCCTACGACTACAGCCGACAGGAACAGGACTGGGTCAACCGCGACTCGCAGGACGCCATCGAGCAGGAGACCGAATCGGCCGGCGCGATGCAACCCTCCTCGGCGGACATGGACCGCTACCTCTCCGCCCGTGAGGTCGTGCTGTTGCCGACCGAGATGCTCAAGGACCTGGGCGGCACACTCCGCAGCATCGGGATGGCGTGTGGCACAACGGATGAGGCCGCCGGCGTCGCTAGATCGCTGATGCAGACGATCGTCTACCCGGTCTACTACGCCAACAAGGATGGCGGCGTGAACGTGGTGGTCTCGACGCCTCTGGTCGCGGTGCCGCCGAAGAACCTGGCGGTCCCGCTGGTGATCGCGTCGCTGATTATCTTTACGACGATGCTCAACTCGGTGAGCGAACGCAAGAAGGAAATCTATGTTTATTCGAGTCTGGGCCTGGCCCCGGTCCACATCGGTGCGCTCTTTGTCGCCGAGGCGCTGACGTACGGCCTGATGGGCGCGGTGTTCGGTTATGTCGCGGGACAGGCAACGGCAACATTGCTCACGCACGTGGGCTGGATGCAGGGTGTCACGCTCAACTACTCCGGCACGTCGGTCATCAAGACCATGTTCCTCGTGCAGGTGATGGTGGTCTTTGCGGCGTTTGTGCCCGCGATCGTGGCCGGCCGGATCGCCTCGCCGAGTACCGAGATGGACTGGAAGGTGCCCGACCCGGTGGACGGTGTGATCCACGACACGCTGCCCTTTACCGTCCACCCCGCCGCGGCACCGGGGCTGATCGCGTTTATCCACGAATACCTCGAAGCCCACCGCGACGGCGTGCTGGGGCACTTCGACGTCGACGCGGTGCAACTGCTCAAACCCGGCGAGGGCGGGTGCGTGGCGGGGCTTGATGCACGGGTCTGGCTGGCCCCCTTTGACATGGGTGTGCGGCAGTCGATGCGCCTGACCATCGAGCAGCCCGACGATGGTGTTTGCGCTATCGTGGTAAGCATCCGTCACGAGACGGGAACGCCCAAGGTCTGGTGGCGATTGAACAAACCTTTCTTCTACGAACTCCGCAGACAGATGCTCGGGTGGCGCAAGGTCACGCCCGAACGGGTGCGGGAATACATCGACCGGATGCAGGGCGCGACGGTGGCCCAGAGCGGGATGGTGCGGGCATGAGAGAAGACCGAGAGTTCCAGGAATTCCGAAACCTGATGACCGCCCCGAAGGAGTTCGAGGAGGGCATCGGGTGGGACACGGTGCTGATGGGCCTGTTCGTGGGCCTGGTCATGGCACCGGCCAACGTCTACATCAACCTCGTGGCCGGCCTGTCGATGGGCGGCGCCGCCAAGTGGGTCACGGTACTGCTCTACGTCGAGATCGCCCGCCGCGCTCTGGTGAAGCTCAAACGTCCGCAGATCTTCGTGCTCTTTTACATGTGCGGCGCCGCGATGGCGACGGGCGGGCAGGACTGGCTCTGGCGGCAGTTCTTTGCGCAGAGCGAAGAGGTCCGCAAGATGGGCCTCACGCAATACCTGCCCTCATGGTTCGTCCCCACCGACCCGACCGTGCTGGCCAAGCGAAGCTTCTTCATGTGGCAGTGGCTCTGGCCCATGGGCATCGGCGCGCTGATGATGCTCGTCACACGTATCGACAACTTCGGCCTGGGCTACGTCATGTACCGCCTCACCGCCGACGTCGAAGAGCTGCCCTTCCCCATGGCCCCGGTCAACGCCGCAGGCATGACCGCACTGGCCGACTCCTCCAACGACCGCGAGACCTGGCGCACCAAAGTCTTCTCCATGGGCGCGGCCCTGGGCATCTTCTTCGGGTTGATCTACGTCGGGTTGCCCAGTGTCTCGGGCGCGGTGCTCGGCAAGCCCATCCGCATCTTGCCCATCCCCTTCGTGGACCTGACCAACTACACCGAGAGCTACATCCACGCGATGCCCATCATGTTTTCGTTCGACCTGGGCCTGATGATTACAGGCATGGTCATGCCCTTCATGGCGGTGCTCGGCAGCCTGTTCGGCGTCGTCTTCACGTTGATTGCCAACCCCTTGCTCCAGCACTACGGCGTGCTCAACAGTTGGGAGCCGGGCCTGGGCGCGATGGAGATCGTCCGCGCCAACACGTTCGATTTCTACTTCAGTTTCCACCTCGGTCTGATGTTCGCCATTGCGATCATCGGCTTCTTGCACATGTGGTCCAAGCTCAAGGCCAAGAAGCGCGGTGCGGATGAAATGGGCGCGACCAAGATCGACTGGTCCAAGCTCTGGACACGCAACAAGGTCCGCGGCGACATCCCCACGTGGGTCGGCATCCTGATCTACCTCGCCTCGACCCTGACCTACGTCACCATCGCCTACGTGCTGGTCAATTACATGTCCGGCGATCTTGCGGGCGACCCCTTCCCGCTGTGGCTGTTGCTGTTTTACGGGTTCGTCTGGACGCCGTTCGTCAGCTACATGTCCGCACGCATGGAGGGCATCGTGGGCATGCAGTTCAACATCCCCTTTGTGCGCGAGTCGACGTTCATCCTCTCGGGCTACAAGGGTGCCGCCATCTGGTACGCCCCGATCCCGATGCACAACTACGCCGGCCAGGTCCTCGAATTCAGGACCATGGAACTCACCGGCACGAAGTTCACCGCACTCATCAAAGCCGAGATGATCACCTACCCCTTGATGATTATCAGCACGCTGCTCTTTGCGCAGTTCATCTGGTCGATGGGCCCGGTGCCCAGCGAGATGTACCCCTACGCCAACGAGTTCTGGGAACTCAACGCCTACAACCAGGGCCTCGTCGCCACGGCCACGCTGCCCGACGCGGGGGTCAGCCCGTTCCGCGAAGCTTTCAACTTCAAATACATCGGGTACGGACTGGGCGGGGCGCTGTTGCTCTACGCGGTGCTGGCGCACTTCAACCTGCCGGTGTTCCTGGTCTACGGCATGATCCGAGGCCTGGACCAGTCGCTGCCGCACACGATCATCCCGACGATCATCGGCGCGATGATCGGGCGCTACGGGTGCCGCAAATGGTTCGGGGACATGTGGCCGCAGTACCGTATTGTTTTTGCCGCTGGGTTTGGGGCCGGGACGGGGCTAGCGGTGATGCTTGCGCTGGGCGTGGTCTTCATGCTCAAGAGCGTGAACGTAGTCTTGCCGTTGTGACATGCGCGGATGCTTTTTTGCACGACTGTTTGTTGAGGACTTGAATTTGAGCACGACAGCCCGAAACACGACGAACACCAGCCGCGCCGATGCGCGGTCGCTGCTCGCGTGGGCCGGCTGGCGCATGGAGGTCCCCGATGATTGGCGGCCTCTCAAGCTCTCCGGCACGCCCGCCAAGGGCAACATGATTATCGGCGACTCGCTCTGCGCGTTTTTCAGCATCCACTGGGAACGCCTGAAGAACGGCCCGATGCTCGACGCGCAGGGTTGGATCGCCCAGCGACTCAAGAAGCAAGGCCTCCTGCCCGACAACAGACCGCCCGCGGCGGAGCATTTTTCCGCTTGCACGTGGTCGCGCGGTATTCAGTCCGAAGAGGACAAGCAGACGACCTACTGGTACGGCTACGCGGCGCCGGCGGAACTGGTGATCGGCGTGAAGGTCAACGGCGTCCTCCCCGACCGCGAACTCAGCCAGATCACCGACCACATCCTGCCCTCGCTGCGGACCTCGCCGATCGACGCTGACTCGACCTGGGCAATGTACGACCTGAGCTTCATCGCGCCGCCGGGCTTTACGCTCGACAAACGACACCTGTTCACAGGTGACATCGCGATGGAATTCCGAAAGGGCCGGGGCGAGTCGCTGTTGTTGCGGCAGGTTTATCCCGCTGAGCTTGCGCTCAAGCGAAGGTCGTTTGAGAGGTGGCTTGAGGTCTACCCCTTCAAGGAACACCGCAGGCTCAGGAGGTCGACGCTGACCACCGAGCCGTGGCGTTACCCCAAACGCGAGAGGCTCGACGGCCTGTGGCGCTTCGGACGCAAGCGGCTGGGTTTCCCGCTCGGCGGTGTGGCTTCGCGGTGGACCACCGCATTGATCGCGCACGACCCGACCGTCAACCGCCTGCTTATTGCCGAGCACCTATCCACACAGGAACCGGACCGCGGCATTTGCGAAGAAGCGATCCTGAGTATGAACCGCTTCGAGAGGGAGGGCAGGTAAGGTGATCCTCAAACGCACGCCCAAGACGACGCTCGATCTCAACACGAGGCGCAACGCCGCGCTGGAGGCCGTGCCTCGCAAGAGGCCGACTGTCCGGAAAGAGGAGCGCGAGGGCAAGCTCTACGTCACCGTCGAATACGAGCGCCCCCGCTGGCAGCGTGTGCTCGGCGCGGACCTGACGTGCGAGCGGTCGTTCGGGCTCGATGCGTATGGTCGGATGGTCTACGAACTTTGCAACGGCCGGTGGTCGGTCGGCAAGATCGTCCAGAGGTTTTCCGAGCAGACCCACGTGAGCAAGCCCGAGTCCGAGGTGGCGGTCACGCAGTTCCTCCGCACGCTTATCACCAAGGGCCTGGTCGTCGTGGAAATGGAGAAGCTTTAACGCATGACCCCGATGCAACAGATCGCCATCCTGCCCTACCGCAAGGTGATCGCCATCGCGATGCGCGGCCTGCGCTTCCGGCTGGTCAAGACGTTCCTCGTCACCTGCTGCATCGCGCTGGCGCTGGCGTTTCTGACCTACATCCTCTGCTCCAACGGCATGACCGCCCACCTGGCTGACCGCGCATCCGATGCGCTCCAGCAGCGCCTGGCACGCGAGGGCATGCTCGACCAACTCAAGAGCGCCGACAAACAATCGCAGACCGCCTGGATGCTCGGCATCGCTTTGCTCATCAGCTTCGTCGGCATCGTCAACGCCATGCTCATCAGCGTCACCGAACGCTTCCGGGAGATCGGCACGATGAAGTGCCTGGGCGGGCTGGACTCGTTCATCGTCAAGCTCTACCTGATCGAGAGTCTCTTCCAGGGCGTCGTCGGCACGGTGCTGGGCATGGTGATCGGCGTGATCCTCGCCTACGTCGAGGGCGTCGGGCGCTTCGGGGGCGATACGTGGAACCTGCTGCCCCCCGGTGAGCTGGCGGTCCTGCTGGTCGTGACCTTTGGTACGGGCATCGTGCTCACCGTGGCCGGGGCGCTCTACCCCGCCTGGCGCGCCGCCAAGATGGAACCCGTCGATGCGATGCGGAGTGAAGTCTGATGATTGATGATGTCACAACCAGCGCCCAGATCGTCCGCGCGATCGGCGTCCGCAAGGTTTTCCGCATGGGCGACGAAGAGGTCCAGGCCCTCAAGGGCGTGAACTTCAGCGTCCGACGCGGTGAATACATCGCGCTCATGGGGCCGTCCGGCTCGGGCAAGAGCACGCTTTTTAACATGATCGGCGGCCTCGACAAGCCCAACGCCGGCCGGGTCTTTATCGACGAAGTCGACATCGCCGCCCTCTCCACGATCGAGCTGGCCTGGCTGCGCTGCCACAAGATCGGCTACATCTTCCAGACGTTCAACCTGATCCCGGTGGCCACCGCGCTGGACAACGTGATGCTCCCGCTGCTTTTTGCCGACGTGCCCGCGACCGATGCGCAGGACCGCGCGGTCGAACTGCTCAAGAAGGTCGGCCTGGGCGAGCGCATCTTCCACAAGCCCGTGCAGATGTCCGGCGGTCAGCAGCAGCGCGTCGCCGTCGCACGCGCTTTGGCCAACAACCCAGCCATCCTTCTGGCGGACGAACCGACCGGCAATCTCGACTCCAAGACCGGCCACGCCATTATCGAACTCATGCGCGAACTCAACGAGTCCGAGGGCGTCACCGTCATCAGCGCCACACACGACTACAAGATGCTTTCGGTCTCCGACCGCATCGCCTGGCTAACCGACGGCGTCATCGAACGCTTTGCCAAGCGCGACGAGCTGGACATCAAGGAGGGCAGCACCGATGTCCGCCACTGACAACATCGTCTCCGTTCGCGGGGTCAAACGACGCTACAAGATGGGCGACGAAGAGGTCTGGGCTCTGGCAGGCGTCGACCTGGACATCCGCCGCGGCGAGTACCTCTCCATCATGGGGCCTTCCGGCTCGGGCAAGAGCACGCTCTTCAACATGATCGGCGGGCTGGATCGGCCGACCGAGGGGCAGGTGCTCATGGACGGCCAGGACGTGCGCGGCATGGACGTGCGCCAGATCGCCTACCTGCGCTGCCACAAGGTGGGGTTTATCTTCCAGACGTTCAACCTTGTCGAGGTGATGACCGCTGAGCAGAACGTGATGCTGCCGATGACTTTTGCCGGCGTGACCGACGGCGAGGCCAGCGGACGCGCGCGGATGCTGCTTGAGAAGGTCGGCCTGGGCAAACGCTACGACCACCGCCCCGCGCAGCTCTCCGGTGGCCAGCAGCAGCGCGTCGCCATCGCACGCTCGCTTGCCAACGACCCCGACCTCATCCTTGCGGACGAACCGACCGGCAACCTCGACCTCAAGACCGGCGAAGAGATCATCAAGATGCTCTCGAAGTTTACCAAGGAGATGGGCAAGACCGTCATCAGCGCCACGCACGACGACAAGATGCTTGCCGCCTCCGACCGCGTGGTCTACCTCGTCGACGGCCAGATCACCCAGATCAAGACGCAGGCCGAACTGGACATCAAGATCGGTGGCATCGCCGACCGCTCCACCGGTGCCGCACATTGACCCCACCCACCGCGACGACGGGATTCCCCGTCGTACCCCCGCCATGAAGACCCCCCAATCCAAAGCCAAGTCCATCGATCCGAAAGTCAAACCCCTCAACCCGGCCGCGGTCCGTTCCATCACGCTGCCTACGGGACGCAAGATGCCCGTCGCCGCGTACGGCACGTTCCACTCCGACTGGGCGCAGGCCCTGATGAAGGACGCCACCGTCGAGGCGATCCGCCTTGGCTGGCGACATATTGATACCGCACGCGCCTACGAAAACGAAGCCGAGATCGGCCAGGCTTTTCGTGATGCGATCAAGGCTGGCTTAATCCGTTCCACCGACGACCTGTTCATCACCGGCAAGCTCTGGAACGGGCACATGTCGCCCAAGGATGTCGCCCCCGCGCTCGAGTCCACACTCAGGGACCTGGGCCTGAACCAGATCGACCTTTATCTGAATCACTGGCCGTGGCCCAATGTCCACACGCCCGGCTGTGCCGGCGACCACCGCAACCCCGACGCGGTGCCCTACATCCACGAGCGCTTCATGGAGACGTGGGGCGAGCTTGTGAAACTCAAGAAGGCCGGCAAGATCGTTCACCTCGGCACGTCCAACCACACCGCCGCCACGATGAAGTTGCTGCTGCGCGATGTATCCAAAGACGAACGCCCGGTGGCCAACCAGATGGAACTCCACCCCCTCTTCCAGCAAACCGACCTGCGCAGCGAATTCGAGAAAGAGGGTATTGCGTGCATGGGCTACATGGCGGTCGGTTCGCCCAAACGGCCGGCACGCGACACCTTCAAGGAGCACCGCTCCGACCTCGAAGACCCCGTGATCCAGTCCATCGCATCGGACCTGAACATCACGCCCGGCCAGGTCGGCCTCGCGTGGGCGGTGCAGCGCATGAATCACAGCGGCGGGTTCGTCGCCATGACCACACGCTCGTCTCGCATGCGTGAGAACCTCATCCCCGCGACGACCGACCTGCTCTCGCCCGGACACATGCTGCGCATCACCGGCGACGGCACGCCCGAACACCCCGGCATCGACGCGAACAATCGCCTGATCTGGGGACAGGTCTTCCTCTGGCCCGAAGCCGACGGCGACTGGCGCATCCTCTGGGACGACAGCCAGGTCTTCGAGACCAGCGCCAACTACGCCCGCTTCAAGAAGGCTTTCACAGCCTACGACAAGGTCAAACGCGAAACGACCGTGCCCCTCCCTGCCAAGCCCGTAGAACATCATTAAACATCCCGAAACGAGAAAGCGTCATGCCCGAGTTGTATTTCAAGACCGACACGCCGGGGCGTGACCTGTTTTTCACGCCGGACTTCACCGCGGAAGAACTCGCCCAGCGTCGGCAAAGGGCCGCCCAGGCGATCGGCCATGACGCGGTGCTCTTGATCCCGGGGGCGCCGCCGGTGGCGACGGACTTCCCCACGCAGGACGCGGTTTTTTATTACCTCTCCGGCATGGAG
Source organism: Phycisphaera sp. (assembly GCA_016125215.1). GTDB lineage: Bacteria > Planctomycetota > Phycisphaerae > Phycisphaerales > Phycisphaeraceae > RI-382. The sequence goes on along the minus strand of WGMF01000021.1, from coordinate 57,189 downwards.
ACGGTTCACGCTTACCTCATCATCGAGGGCGGTTCGGGGCGGACGCGGGTGTTTTTGCCCTCTCGAAACACCCTCGAAGGCGAGTTGCACAACAAGCTCGGTTTTGAAGACGCCGACCTGATCCGCGACCGGATGAAGTTCGATGAGGTGTTACCCAGCACCGAACTGACCGCGGCGCTGACGGGATTGAAGAAAGTTTTTCTGCCGTTTGCAGAGGTCGAGGGCGGCGGGGCCGGCCACTTCACGGGCAAGGGCTGTGCCAAGCGTCGCGCGGAGGAACCGTGGGACAGCTACATCCCGCGTCACGAACGGATCACCTGCAAGCTCAAGGAACTCAACCCCGGTGTCGAGGTGCTCGACGCCTGTGCCGTCGTCAACCCGATGCGGATGATTAAGAGCAAGGCCGAGGTCGAAGTCATGCGGCAGGCGGGTAAACTGACCGCCGCGGCGGTGGTGGAGTGCATGAAAATCTGCAAGCCGGGCATGAATGAAAACAGCCTGCAGGCGATGGTGGAGTATGTCTTCCGCGACCTAGGGCGCTGCGGGCTGGGGTACGGTGTGATCGCCGCCGGCGGGAAGCGCACGTGGGACGGGCACTACCACCTCAACAACATCACGCTCCAGAACGACGAGATCATCCTGCTCGACTGCGGCCCGGACTTGCGCCATTACACGAGCGACATCGCGCGGCTCTGGCCTGTCAACGGCGTGTTCAGCCCGTGGCACCGGCGGGTGTACGGTTTCATCGTCGAATACCACAAGGCCCTGATCGCGCAGGTCCGCCCGGGTGTGATGGTCAAGGAGGTCTACGCGAACGCCGACAAGCACATGGCCTCGCTCTGTACCGAGCCGAACGCCCCCTACCACGACATGAAGCCGATCTTTGAGAACATGGTCAAGCGGGGCGTGGGCTACCTCAACCACGCGGTGGGGCTGAGCGTACACGACCCGGTCGGCGGGACGTGGCGCACCGAACCGCTCAAGGAGGGCTTCGTTGTCGTGGTCGACCCGATGGTCTGGTGCGAACCCGAACACCAGTACATCCGCGTCGAAGACACGATCGTCGTCACCGCCGACGGCTGCGAACGGCTGACGGGCGATGCGCCTTACGAGATCGACGAGCTTGAGAGATTGCTTCGATGAAACGTGACGCGGTCGGTTTTGTTGAGCCGGGCGGGTCCACGCCCATCGATTGGCCGGCGTTCCTCGGTCGGCACGACATGGGTTTCAACTCACTGCCGACCGGCTGGCAAGAAGCGCCGCACACGGGCAACGGCCAGATCGGGGCCATGCTCTATGTCGTCGACGGCGCGCTGTGGTTGCAGGTCTTCCGCAACGACATCCACGACCACCGCGACGAGACACACGGCTGGACGGCCTACAGTCGGCCGCGCTTCCTGATCGGGCACTTCGAGCTGCGGACCACGGGCATACTCACAGGTTGTCAGTGGTACAAGAGCCTGTGGAACGCCGAGCTGTCCGGCACGATCACCACCGATCACGGTGACATAGCGATCCGCCACTTCACGCACGCCGGGGACATGGCTATCATCACCACGCTCACGCCCAGCGTCGGCGAAGCGGGACTGACATGGACCTGGCACCCGCACCCCGCGCAGACGACCCGACCGGGCTACCCGACGGACGAGGGCTCTCGCAGGGATTACGCGGAGCGCTACGGCCAGAACACGGTCGCGCAACTCAAGCCGTGGACGCCCAACCCCGACGGGCGGCTGGAGAAACGTGATGATGTGTACGTGTGGGTACAAGACCTGCACGACGGCGGGCAATACGCCACGGCCTGGGCGGAGTCCGGGCACGGTGACTCACGCACACTCGTGGTCAGCATTGCCAACAGCTTCCCCGACGCAAACGCCGTCGACACCGCTGTATCCGATGTAAAAAGGTCCTTATCGTCCAACCCTGACAAATGGTTAGAGTCCCACCGCGCGTGGTGGCACGGCTATTATCCGAAAAGTTTCGTCACCCTCCCCGACCGGAAAATTGAAGCGCTCTACTGGCAGACGGTCTACCGGCTGGGCTGCACGTCACGCACGGGCAGGTCATACATCGATACGTCCGGGCTGTGGTTTCAGGGCGGGCCGTGGCCCTACTCCACGCACGACTGGAACACGCAAACGGCGCACTGGAGTGTCTACGCGGCCAACCATCTCGAGCAAGGCCGGGAACTGGTCGATTGCCTCCACCGCCACTCACAGAGCCTGATCGAGGCTGTGCACCCCGAAGAATGGCGGTCCGATTCGGCCTACCTTGCCTTGGCCACCGCCGGCGACATGGTCGGCTTCCGCACCGGGGACATGCGCTACTACGCGCTCGTCGGCTGCCTGCCGTGGCTCTTACACAATGTCTGGTGGCTGTACCGGTTCAGCATGGATGAGTCGATCCTGCGCGACACGCTCTTCCCGCTGCTTCGCCGCGCGGTGAACCTCTACCTGCATTTGACAGAGCAAAACGGAGATGGCCGCATCGAGCTTGAGCCGACCTACTCCCCCGAGACGGGAGTCTGGCGTAACGCGAACTTCGACCTGGCGCTCTTCAAGTGGGGCTGCCACGTCCTGCTCTGGTCGTGCAAGAGGTTGAACATCGACGACCCGCTCATCCCGCGCTGGCGAGAGGTCACTCAAAAGCTCATCGACTTCCCGGTTGACCAGAACGGCTTCATGCTCGGCAGCGAACAGTCCGCACGACTGGGCCACCGTCACCTCTCGCACCTGTTGATGGTCTACCCGTTAGCCCTGGTCAATATCGATCAACCCGGAGCGCTCGACGTGCTCAACCGTTCCTACGAGGCGATCCGTAAAAAGACCGGCTCCGAAGGAAGTGGAATACCCCCAAACGTGGCGATGCTCCAAGCCCACGCCGCCCCGATCGGCGCGGTGCTTGGGCGGGGCGATGACGTGCTCGCCGGTCTTCGTGACATGGCCGGCGACCTGTTGCCCAATGGTTTGTGGGCGTGCGCGGGCAACTCTTGCATCGAGGCTGCAATGTCGGTGATGAACATCCTCCAGAACATGCTCATCCAGAGTTGGACCGACCCCGCAAGCGACGCACCCGGGCCGATCCGTGTGTTCCCCGCTTTGCCGAGCGAGTGGCGTGACGTGGAGTTTCACGATCTCCGTGCGGAGGGGGCGTTTCTTGTGTCCGCCAAGCGTGTTGAGGGCCGAACGCAATCTGTGCGTATCAAGAGCCTCGCGGGTGAACCTTGCATCATCCAACCGGGTTTTGACGGTGATTTTCAGACAGAGGGTGAACGATCGTATAGGATGGCTAAGATTCGACCGGGCGTGTTCGCTGTGGACCTTCGCAAGGGCGAACAGGTGACGCTCGCGCTCAACGACCAGACCGATCGCTCGAAATAAGAAGGCCTTGCCATGACCAGATACCTGACGATTGCCACGCTTGTCACGATGTGCCTGGCCTGCTCACTGCAAGCGCAGGAAACGACCGTGCAAGCCGGCGACAAGCCGAGCCAGACCGACGCCGCCAAAGCGGAATACGAAAAACAACTCTCTGCGCACAAGGGCGACACTGATTTTCTCGTGCTCCCCGGTCTGGTTGCCAATAAAAAAAACAAGACGGTCGAACTGCTCACCGAGGCGACGGGCTTGCAGGCCAACGAGATCATCGAGTTTCTACTCGTCGCGCAGGACAGCGGCCACGGGTACGAATCGCTCCTCTGGGCGTTTGCCAAGCCCAGCGATGTCCACAAGGCGCTCGAGTTCATCGGCCTTAAGCCCGGCTCGCCCATCGACCCGGCCTCCGGACGATTCTGGTCCGACGGCGATCCGGTCATCCTGACCGTCCGCGACCCGGTCGGCCAAACCTACCCCATCGAAAAACTCCTCATCAACAACGAAACCAACAAGGCGCTCCCCGCTGAGGGTTTTCTCTTCACCGGCTCGGTCATGGTGCCGCCACCCGACGGCAAGGGCGACAATGTCTACGCGGCCGACGCCTATGAGCCACACTCCATTGCCTCGAACTTCAACGACCCGATCGTCGTGCTCGACGTGCCCAGGCAAGTCAGCCAGGGCGAGGTCTACGGCAAGCAGGTCGTCAACCCCGAACACGTGCTGACCGCCGGCCAACTCATCACCATCGTGATGACCCCCGGCAAAGACATCGAAAAACACCGCGGCCAACAGCTCCACCTGATCCAACGCCCGGATGTAGGCCCGACCGGGGTGAGCTTCCTGCTCGAAGACGAAAAGGGCAAAGACCTCGTCACGAACACCGAACTGACGCCCGTGATGGAGCAACTGCTCAAGATCAAAAAAGAGAGCGCCCCACCCTACGTCACGCTGCGTTTTGACCCCAAGCTCCCCGTTGCGGAAGTGAGCAAGACGTGCGTTCTCTTGTCGATGCTGGAAAACATCCTCGGCGCTGCAAGGGTCAACCCGCCCGGCGCGGGTGAGCTGTATTACCGAGCCTTCGTCCCCGATAAGCAGTGGCGCGAAGCGGAGACCCGCCCCCTCCAGCCGTGGGAACTGCACCTTGCCAAGTCAGCCGACGGCGTTGCCGCTGAGCTTGTGCGCTACGAGCGCATCCTGACCGAGGATGTCAACGATGCAAAATTCAATCGGCTCTCGTACCCGGTTCATTCCGCAAAGGACGCCCTTGAGCAGATGGCCCAAACCGAAAAGAAACTCGAAGACGACCACCGTTCCCCCATGCCGGCGGTCCTGCTAGTCTATGCCGACGCGACTCTGACCTACGAGCAGGTCATGGCGTATGTTTTACCCCTGGTCCCGACCCACCGGACGGTCTCAATATTTTTGGAAAACCCATGAAACCCCTTATCACGCAGCGAGAGAATGGCTTTATCTGGAGCAGGGCAAACGAACAGGTCTGGGTCGTGCCGTGGGGCAAAAATGGCGTGCGCGTCCGTGTCACCAGGGAATCCCACTTCCGCGACTTGCCCCAGGGTCTGCTCCCCGATCCCAACACACCCCCCGGCTCAACCGTCGAGATCAAGAGCGACAACGACGCCAAACTCATCAACGGTTCGATCACCGCAAGCATCACCAGCCGACTCGGCCAACTCATCTTCACACGCACGTACGATGGTGTAGAAGTCCTCAAGGAACAACGCAAGACCACCGCGGAACACCTCGGCCGAACGTTCACGCCAGAAGGCGGCACGTGGAAGATTGCCCAGCGGTTCTTCGCTGACGACCACGAAAAACTCTTCGGCCTCGGCCAGCGGCAGCACGGCTACCTCAACCAGAAGGGCTGCGTGCTCGACCTGATGCACCGCAACACCGAGGTGTCGATCCCCTTCATGGTTTCCAATAAGGGCTACGGATTTCTGTGGAATCATCCCGGCCTCGGGCGTGTCGAGCTTGGCCGAAATGACACGCGCTGGTGGGCCGACGCCGCGCACCAGATTGACTACTACGTCGTTGTCGACGACTCTCCCGCCGCCATCGTGCAGCGCTACGCCGAGGTCACGGGCAAGCCCTCCGAGTTCCCCGAGTGGGCTGCGGGTTTCTGGCAGTGCAAGCTTCGATACAAAACACAGAAGGAACTGCTCGAAGTCGCGCGGGAGTACCACCGTCGCAAGCTGCCCGTCTCGGTTATCGTCATCGACTTCCACCACTGGACGCACTCGGGCGATTGGGCCTTTGACCCCAAGTGCTGGCCCGACCCCAAGGCGATGGTCGAGGAACTCAAGACGCTGGGCATGAAGTGCATGATCTCCGTCTGGCCCACCGTCAACACGGCGTCTGCCAACTTCTCGCCCATGCAGGACCACGGCCTGCTCCTGCGCAACGAGCGTGGCATGCCCCTGCAGAACGGCATGAACCTCGAATCGTTCTACGACGCGACGCACCCCGAGGCCCGCGCCTACCTCTGGGAACAGATCAAAAAGGGCTACGTCCAACACGGCATCCGCTACTTCTGGCTCGACACGATGGAGCCGGAGATCATCCCGCTCGAACTCGACAACACGCGATTCTTCCTCGGCAACGGCCGTGAGGTCGCGGGCCTCTACCCCCATCACCACTACCAGGCGTTTTACGAGGGCCTCAAGGCCGAGGGCGAACAAGCCCCGCTCATGCTCGGGCGCTCCGCGTGGGTTGGCAGCCAACGCTTCGGCGGCGCGGTCTGGTCGGCGGACATCCCCTCGACGTTCGAGTCCCTTCGCAAGCAAGTCACCGGCGGGCTGAACATCGCGCTCGCGGGCATCCCGTGGTGGACGACCGACATCGGCGGGTTCCACGGCGGGGACATCGACGACCCGCTCTTCCGCGAGTTGCTCGTCCGCTGGTTCCAGTTCGGCGTCTTCTGCCCAATCATGCGGCTACACGGCGTGCGCCGCCAACAGATCAACCCCCCACGCGACGACCCCGGCAAGGCCGACCCGAATCACCCCAATGTCCCCAACGAGGTCTGGTCCTACGGTGAAGAAACCTGTGCGATCCTCAGCGACCAGATCCTCTTGCGCGATCGGCTCAAGCCTTACATCATGCAACAGATGAAGCTTTCCCAAAGCACTGGCCTTGGTCCGATGCGACCGGTCTTTGTCGACTCCCCCAACGACCCGAAAGCGTGGGAGGTCGAGGACCAGTTCATGTTCGGGCCGGAGATACTGGCCTGCCCGGTGACGACCGCCGGCCAAAGGTCACGGAAGGTCTATCTCCCGGCGGGCCAAACATGGCGCGACGCCTGGACAGGCTCCACGCACGAGGGCGGGGCTATCATTGAAGCCGACGCCCCGCTGGAGCGCATCCCCGTGTACCTGACACAGACGAGTAAACTGCAATTGAGTTGAGTCGTTTCACTAATACACTGTGACATACCAAGAAAACATATTACCGCAGAGATCGCAGAGATCGCGGAGAAAGCAAATCAAAAATGATGATCTTTACTTTCCTCTCAGCGTACTCTGCGTACTCTGCGGCTGATTTCGATGCCGCAACCAAGTAGATTCAAAGGAGTGACCCAAGATGGCAGACACAACCCCATCCCCCGTGCTGATTGCCGGCCAGTGGCGGCAGGCCAAGGTGGTCAAGACCTTTCAGGCGGACAATCCGGCAACAGGCCAGAAGCTGCCCGCGCTGTTCCCCGTCAGCGACTGGTCGGATATCGACGAAGCCCTGACCGCCGCGGCCGAGGCGTTTGAAGCGATGCTGGATATGCCCGGGACGAAGCTGGCCGAGTTTCTCAGGGCCTACGCGGACAAGCTCGATGCGCGTGCCCACGAGATTGCCACCACCGCCAGCGAAGAGACCGGCTACCCCGTCAAGCCCCGGTTGCAGGAAGTCGAACTCGTCCGCACCATCGACCAGTTGCGTCAGGCGGCGGCCTGTGCGCTCGACCCGTCGTGGCGTTTGCCTGTGATCGACCGCAAGACCAACATCTGTTCCGTGCTCGAACCCATCGGGCCTACGGCGGTGTTCGGGCCGAATAATTTCCCGTTGGCGTTCAACGGCATCGCGGGCGGCGACTTCGCAGCGGCGGTCGCGGCGGGCAACCCCGTGCTGGCCAAGGCGCACTCGAGCCACCCGGCGACTTGCAGGTTGTTAGCCCGTTGCGCACACGAGGCGGCGGTGGCCACCGGGATGCCCCCCGGCACCGTGCAGTTGATCTACGGCATGAAGCGCGAGGACGGCACGCGCATGGTCAGCGACCCGCGCCTCGGGGCCGCGGCTTTCACCGGGTCACGCACCGCGGGCATGTCGCTCAAACACGCCGCCGATGCGGTGGGCAAGCCGATCTATCTCGAGATGTCCAGCGTCAACCCGGTGGTGATCCTGCCGGGGGCTTTGGCAGAACGGGCGGAAGAAGTCGTGACGGAACTGACCACCAGTGCGCTGATGGGCACGGGCCAGTTCTGCACGAACCCGGGGCTGGTCTTCCTCGTCGAGGGCCAGGCAACCGAGGGCTTCCTCAAGGCGCTGGCCGAGAAATACGCAGCCTCGCCGTGCGGGACGCTCTTGAGCAAGGGCACGATGACCGGGCTGGACGAGGGCATCCAGACAATCGTCAAAGCCGGTGCATCGGTCGTGACCGGCGCCAAGCCCGCCGACCGCGCGGGGTATGCGTGGTCTAACACTTTGTTACGTGTGACCGGCGAACAATTCGTCAAGAACCCCGTCGCCCTGCAGACCGAGGCTTTTGGCAATGCCACGCTTGCGGTCGTCGTGAAGAACACGGGTGAACTGGCCAAGGCCCTGCGTCACTGCGAGGGCAACCTCACGGGGTGCATCTATTCCGCCAAGGACGGGCGTGACGACGAACACTACCCCGCGGTGGCCAAGGTCCTGCGCACGCGCGTCGGGCGGTTGCTCAACGACAAGATGCCCACCGGCGTCGCCGTCAGCCCGGCCATGAACCACGGCGGGCCGTTCCCCGCAACAGGCCACCCGCACTTCACGTCCGTCGGCCTGCCGGCTTCGATGCGCCGCTTCACACGACTTGCGTGCTACGACAACGTCCGCCCCCACCGCCTGCCCGCTGTCCTGCGCGACACGGTGGCCAACAAAGGCTGAACATCCGACTTTGATTTCCTCCCCTCCTCTTTCAAGGGGAGGGGCTGGGGGAGGGGCTGGGGGAGGGGACCTCTGTGAGTCATCAACATGCGTAGTATGCAAGCCACACCCTCCCCCAACCCCTCCCTCTGAAGAGGGAGGGCAGATCAGTGATGCAAGCCCGCTGAATAACATCCACCATCACACAACTTTCACGATATGGAGCCTACCATGAGTCCGTCCGATTCCGTCTTCCGGGGGTGTATCCCCGCTTTGATGACACCTTGTGATAAGAAAGGCCAACCGCTCTTTGACGCGCTGGTCGCCAAAGGCAAGGAGCTCATGTCGCTGGGCATGAGGGCGATGGTCTACTGCGGGTCGATGGGCGACTGGCCGCTGCTCACCGACGAAGAGCGCATGACGGGCGTGGAGAAACTCGTCAAAGCCGGCGTGCCGGTCGTGGTGGGCACCGGGGCACAGAACTCGAAGATCGCCGCGGCACACGCGGCCCACGCGAAGAAGGTCGGTGCGGCGGGCCTCATGGTCATCCCCCGTGTGCTCTCGCGTGGCTCGTCGCCGTCGGCCCAGTACGCGCACTTCTGCGGCATCCTCGAGGCCGGCGGCGGCATCCCGGCGGTGATCTACAACAGCCCCTACTACGGGTTCCAGACCCGTGCGGAATTGTTCTTCGAGCTGCGCAAGAAGTTCCCGAGCCTCGTGGGGTTCAAGGAGTTCGGCGGGGCCGCGTCACTGACCTACGCCGCCGAGCACATCACGTCGGGCGACAAGGACCTCGTGCTGATGGTCGGCGTCGACACGCAGGTCTACCACGGTTTTGTGAACTGCGGCGCGGCCGGCGCGATCACGGGTGTGGGCAACGCGCTGCCTAAGCAAGTGTTGCGCCTCGTCGCGCTGTGTGAAAAGGCGCAGCAAGGCGACGTGCAGGCCAGACAGTGGGCCGGAGAACTCACCGAGGCGCTCTCGGTGCTCTCGACTTTCGACGAAGGCCCCGACCTCGTGCTGTATTACAAACACCTGATGGTGCTCGAGGGCAGCCCGGAATACGCGCACCAGATCAACGCGACCGACATACTCTCCACCAGCCAGAAGGCCCACCTCGAATCGCAGTGGAAACTCTTCAAGACGTGGTGGGGCCGGTGGCCGGGCGCGAAGTGACCCAATCGACAACAAGACCGACACAACGCGTTGTGTGTAGAAGCCCGCGCGGGCGGTGTCGCTTTCGTGTGGCATGCCTGTCGCATACAATACGAACGGTTTTCGACTCCCGTGAGGGCTTGTGAGTCATGGGTTCGCAGCGGATCGGTATTGCCATCAACACCCAGCACGTCCACGCCGAGGACCAGGAGCTTTACCAGGGCGTGCGGTCGTACAGCAAGGAGCACCCCGGGCTCGAGTGTGCCTTGGCGCCCTTCGCAGCCGAGGAACTCAAGGCCGCGACGGGGTCGGCCCCGCCGTTCGATGGCGTCCTGGCACAGGCGACGCCGGAGCTGGTCAAACTGGCGACGAAGGTCGGCGTGCCCGTGGTCGATGTCTGGCGTGACTCGCTGGTGTCCGTGCCGATCAACTGTGTCTTCCCCGACTTTGCCGCGGCCGGCCGCATGGTGGCACAGCACCTGGTCTCGCGCGGCTTTGAGCGATTCGGGTATATCGTCAACCGGGGCTTGCCCTCGCAGGCTGAGATGTGCGACGGGACGTTGATCGGCGGTGAGTCCAATGGGTTTGCCGGTGTGATCAATGGTCAAGGCTTTGCGTGTTCACAGTTGCTGGCGCCGCGCGTGGTCGATGCCAACGTCCGCGTCTGGAAGCGATGGTCGGAGATGGTCCGTGGTTGGCTTGCACAACAACCCAAGCCGATCGGTTTGTTCGTACCCAGCGACTGGTTGTGTCGCTACACCGCGGACGTGGCGGGCGATCTGGGTTACAAGGTCCCGCACGACGTGGGGCTGGTTTGTGCCGAGAACGAGCCGAACCTCTGCATGCTCACGACGCCATCGCTCACGGCCATAGACCTGGGGTATCGCCGGGTGGGCTACGAGGCCGCGGCCATGCTGCACAGGCTGATGAACGATCGCACCAGCCAGAGGGCACGGGAGATCTTGCACATCGAACCGCGTGCCCTGCACCCTCGCCGCTCAACCGATGCCACGAGTGTGCGTGACCCGCTCGTCGCCGGCGCGATGCGGTACATCCTCGAACATGCGCACGAACGCATCGGCGTCAAGGACGTGGCGTTCCAGGCGGCCTCCACCCGGCGGACGCTCGAACGACGGTTCCGCAAGGTCCTCGACCGTTCGGTCATGCAGGAGATCACACGCTGCCGACTCGAGAGGCTCAAGCGTCGGCTGAGTGAGAACGACACACCGATCAAAACCCTCGTGCGCGACTCGGGGTTCAACAACGTGCGTGTGTTGTATGAAACCTTCGTGCGTGAAGAGGGTTTGTCGCCGTCGGCGTACCGTGCCAAACGGCGGACGGGGTTGTAGCCCGTAGCCTCGTTCCCGGTGAACACAGGGCCGGATGCGATTACACTGTTGCGGTCTTTCCAACCCCCTCCCCGCAACCGTGGAATCAACACCGCCATGAGTCACATCAAGTTTGAACGTTTCTCTCTCCCCGCTGCGCCTCTGGCGGCGGACAACAACATCCGCCATCAGTACCCGATCCACAAAGGCAAATGGGTCCGCCACCCGCACGTTAACGCGGCTGATCCAAACTTCTGCCACTTCACGCTCGGCTTTACGCTCGAAGCCGGGGCGACGATCGATCTGCACGTCAGCGCCGACTGCCGGTTCGAGATGTTCTGTGACGGGCAGTTCATGGGCATGGGCCCGGACCGGGCCGACCTCGAACACTGGAGCTTCCACAGCTACCGCGTTTCACTTGAAGCGGGCAGGCACACGCTGCTTGCGGAGGTTTATTTCTCGGGTGTCGGCCCGATGTGGCGTCCGTGGGCGCAGACGTGCATCGAGCCGGGCTTCGTGTTGTTTGCCGAGAACTCACCGATCGACCTGAATACCGGCAGCGCGCCGTGGAAGGTGACGAAGCTCAATGGGGTGACGCCGGAGAAGGCGGCGTTGCGTGGGTTCTTCGTGGTCGGACCTAACTATAGAATAGACGGCAAGGCGTTCTTCACCCCCCCCGCGGCGGTTGATCCGGTCGTCGTGCGCGACTCGGGGAGGCACAACGAATCGGGCACAATCCAGCCGGGGTGGAAGCTCTACCCGACGAGGCTGCCCGAGCAGCTCCGCAGGCCCGTCGGCGGCGGGCGCGTGCGGTGCGTGAGCGACATCGCAGACGATGCGCCCTTCCCGCATGACGACGCTGCACCCGACCCGAGGTGGCAGGCGTTTGTCGAGGGCCGCGCCCCGGTGACGGTCCCTGCCAACACACGCACCGTCGTGCTCTGGGACCTCGATGAATACCACTGCGTTTACCCCGAACTGACCACGACCGGCGGCACGGGTGCGCAGGTCAAGATCGAATGGGCCGAGTCGTGTTACGAAACACAAAACGCAATCGAGGTCAAGCCCCACGCGAACAAAGGCCACCGCGGCCAGGTCAAGGGCAAGACCTTCCTCGGCTATGGCGACACGTTCCTCCCCGACGGCCCGAAGCGCACGTTTCACACCTTCTGGTGGCGGGCAGGACGCTACGCACGCATCACCGTCCAGACCGGTGGCGAACCGCTCACGCTCGAGGCCCTGCGCGTCTTCGAGAGCAGGATGCCCATCGAAAACAACAGCACGTTCACTGGCAGTGATGCCGATCTCCAGCCCGTGGTCAAGCTCGCGACGCGCGGCATCCAGATGTGCTCGCACGAGACGTTCATGGACTGCCCTTATTACGAGCAGCTCATGTACTCCGGCGACACGCGCATCCAGATGCTCACCGCCTACGTCATGAACAGCGAAGACCGCCTGGTCCAGCGGGGGCTGGAGATCTTCGACTGGTCGAGGCAGGAGACGGGTTTCGTCCACGAACGCACGCCCAGCCAGCCCAAGCAACTTAGTTGCACGTTCTCGATGATCTGGGTTCTCATGCTGCGCGACTACCTGTATTGGCGGAACAACCCGGCGTTTCTCATGCAGCGTGTCAAGGGGATGCGCTGCATGCTCGAGGAGTTCAAGGCCCTGCCGGACACGCACTCGCCGTTGCTGCCCGCGCTGCCCGGGTGGAGCTTCATGGACTGGGTCGACCACCTGAGCTTCGTCAACAACCCCGGCCCCAACCAGAGCGTCTCGAGCCTCGTGAACCTGCTCTTCGTCAACGCGCTCAACGCCGCGGCGGAGGTCGAAACCCACCTGGGCGAAAAGCACCTTGCGGACTACAACCGTGCCTGGGCCTCGCGCATCGCCGGGGCCGTCGAGGAAAAGTTCTGGAACAAAGAGCGAAACCTCTTCGCTGAGGACCCCGCTCACACGCGATACAGCGAGCACGCGCAGTGTCTGGCGCTGCTCAGCGGCTACTACCCGCACCTCGAAGCCGGGTGTTTCGAGTCGCTCATCACCGCGCCCGACCTGCTCCGCACGACGGTCTATTTCATGTACTACCTCCTGGAGACCTACGCGAAATTCGGCCGGGGCGATCTGATCCTGAAGAAGTTCGACTTCTGGAAACAGATGGTCGCGATGGGCATGAAGACCCCGCTCGAATCGCCCGAGCCTTCGAGGAGCGATTGCCACGCCTGGTCGAGCCACCCGCTCTTCCACATGCACGCGAGCCTGGCCGGCATCCAACCTGCGAGCCCGGGGTTCAAGTCCGTCCGCATCACGCCCAGCCCCGGGTCACTGACCGAAATCTCCAGCGTCATCCCCCACCCGGCAGGCAAGGTCGAGCTGGCGATGAAACTGGTCGGCGGTCAATGGAAGACGCAGGTCAAGCTCCCCGAGGCCACCGAGGGGACGCTCTATTGGAAGGGCCAGACTCACAAGCTCAGCCGATCCACGGACCTGACCTTACAGGTCTGATGCTGAGCGGTGAAACAACACAAGATGAAGAACCCGTCCCAGAGGGAAGACGGGTGGAGCAGGAGCTGGAAAAATCGCTTCGTGACCGCCGGTGGTCTCTCAGGCTTTTGCGTGACGCTTACGTGGGATCAACATCAACCCGCCGATGCCCAGCAGTGCCAGCGTCGCCGGCTCGGGGACGGGGGTCACACTCCCATTGAACTCGAGTGAGTCCATGGACTCGTAGTGACCCGATGAAGTCGTGCCAAGTTCCCAGACCGCGAAGGTTACGTCGTAGGTGTTGCCCGCTGTCAGTGTCAGTGGAAGGGTGTAGGTCAGTGACTGCGATACACCGGACTGGTCGCTGCGTGCTTGCGTCTGGTTGGCGATCTCGTTGGTGGTGGTATTGTCCTTGATGGTCAGCTTGATATTGCTGCCCCCGTTACCGCCACCGAGCAGGGCACCGCTGTTGGACTCCGCTGAGCGGAGCACGATGTCGGTCAGTTCGACGTTGCCGGCTCCGACGGTGATGGTCCACGTGGCAGTCCACGCGGGCGATCCTTCAGACGAACCGTTGACGTTCGCGTTGGGGCTGAAGTATCCGCCCTCCACATCGCCGTCACCGGTGAGTCCGGACCTTACGCTGGCCGAGGCACCCAGTGTGGTCGGTGCGGACAAGCCGTTCTCGGTCCAGACGACGCCGACCATATCGCCGCCACTCACTCCGGTGTTGTCGAAGTCGGTGAAAAGCACCGCGGCGTTTGCGCTGACCGCGGCGATACCCACGACGGTACTCACGATGATTAAAGAAACTTTCATCATCTGAACCTCCTGAACGTTCTTGCTGATCTCGTGGATTGGAAATAACGATGTAGCCGTTGCACGTCTGAAAAGATCAATTTCAGCCGGGCCTTCTGCGTGTGATCAGACCCAACAGACCCAAACCCAGCATCACCATCGACGCCGGCTCGGGAATCTGTCCCGGTGTGCCTTCGATCTGGAGGTTGTCCAGCTTGATCTGGTTGGCGCCAAAGGTGCCGGTGGTCAAGAGGTACAGCCGAAACTCGGTCGCGGTAGAGACGGAAGGCAGGCTGCTGATGTCAAAGCTCGGCGAGTACCACGAGTTCGTCGCGCTGGCGCTGAAGGTGCCCAGCTCCTGCCCAGCCGTGAAACCGCCGATCGACGAATAGAGGCGGGCGTCCACATTGGCTCCACCCGAGATTTTGTTGATATCGAAGCTGAACGATGTGAAATCGATGCTCCAACCGGCATCGGGCGTGATGGTCAAGACGTAATAATCGTCGTCAAGGAACGTCCCATCGTTGATGTTCCCCATGCTCAGAGCCAGCGAAGGCGCGGGGTTGCCAACACTGTTGTCGAAGGCAAGAGGCACCCCCCCGCCGGAGCCGAGGGCCGTTGTGTCCCAGTTCGCTGAGGCGTCGGTGGAAGCAAGGCTGCTTCCTGTGAAAGGGTAGTCCGCCAGGATTGTCGCCGCCTGTGTCGTGATGGCCCCGGTGAAGAGGCCAAGAACCACCACTGGTCCGATTAAACTCGATTTCATCGAATCCTCCTGCTTTGCAAATTCAACCATCAAGACACACAACCGCGAGACATCAAGAACACACCTAACAACCGGTTATGATTTGTTCCTGAAATCTAACCTCAAGAATACCAAAAAGCTAAATAAAATCAATATCATTAATTTTATTATATGTTACAATATTTACCATATTGTGTCTGATATCCTTAAATTATCTGAATTGACATGGAGCACAACATCAAACGCGTCCTCTTTGCCGCCCCGTGGTGGCACGAAGACCTCATGCAAGGCATCGCTCGCCATGCCGCCGCTCATGGCTGGCACCTGAATCTCGACCCCGCCCTGAGCGGTCGGCTGCCCGAAAAATGGAACGGCGACGGCATCCTGACAAACCTCGGGAGTGTTGTGACGGAACTTGAGCGCCTGATTCAACGGGCTGGCTGCCCAGCGGTTTCCCTGAGCCTCAATCACCCGCACATCCCCATCCCACGCGTGGGCATCGACAACAAAATCGCAGGCCAACTCGCGGCTGACCACTTTCTCGAACGCGGCTTCACATCCTTTGCCATGTACGGCCGTAGCGATCAACACGCGGGCAACCAGCGCTACAAAGCCTATGCGGAAAAACTCGCTACATTCGGCCACACCGTGACACGCATGCCCGATGCCCACACGGACCTAGACGACCTCAACGAGTGGACCACACGACATCAACTTCTCTGCGAGTTGCTCCGACAACTGCACAAGCCCGTCGCGGTCTTCGCTGTGGACGACGCCAGCGCGGTCGAGGTCATCGAAGCCTGCCAGACGATCGGATTGAAAATCCCCGACGACGTCGGCGTCCTGGGCATGCTCGACATGCCCCTGTTCAGACACAGCACCACCATCCCCCTCTCGAGCGTCACCGTCGACTTCGACACGCAGACACGCATCGCCTGCGACCTGCTGGACTCGATGATGGATGGTCAGCCACACCCGCCCCCGGACAAACCCATCCTGATCCCCCCCACCGGCATTGCCACACGCGCAAGCACCGACACCATTGCCGCCCAGACCCCCGGCGTCGCCAGGGCCATCCGCTACATGCTCGATCATTATCCCAAACCCATCGGCCTGCCCGATCTCGTCCGTGCCAGCGGCATGTCCCAGTCCCGCCTCTACGCCGCCTTCCACAAAGACACCAGCCAATCCCCCGTCGCGGTCCTCACACGCATCCGACTCGATAAAGCCAAGCGTGTGCTCGTCAACAGCGACAAAGCCATCGACAACGTGGCAACGGACTGTGGCTTCAAAGACCGCATCAACCTCTACCGACAATTCAAACAACACCTCGGCTTAAGCCCGGGACAATACCGACAACACCATCGCGACGCTATTGGGCAGTAGACGGTGACAACTATGTGTCACCGTACACACATTTTCTACACAAATTTTCAAGACACCCCTTGACAAATACCGAACAAACAATACCCTGACAACTACCGAACGTTGACCTCTAACAGGAGCAAGGGTATGGTAATTGCCGCAACCGCTACCGTGAACGAAACCGATTCCGAAACCGCCGCCCGGGACGCCGCCCCTTCCAATGGCTCGTCCAGGCTCAAATCGAGGGGTTCCTCCATGGCCAAGTCCTCCACCAAGTCCTCCGGTTCTTCGACCTCCACGGTCGATGCCAACCGCTCGCGTGCCCTCGAACAGGCCGTCGGGCAGATCGAACGATCCTTCGGCAAAGGCTCGATCATGCGACTCGACGACAACCCCGAGTCCGTCGTGCCCGGCATCTCGACCGGCTCCATCAGTCTCGACCTGGCACTGGGTGGCCGGGGCATCCCACGGGGTCGCGTCATCGAAGTGTTCGGCCCGGAATCGTCGGGTAAAACCACACTTGCCCTGCATGTGATCGCCAGCGCCCAAGCCGCCGGGGGCGTGGCCGCCTTCATCGATGCCGAGCACGCGCTCGACCCCTCGTGGTCGCGGCGTCTGGGTGTCAACCTCGAAGACCTCCTCGTCTCCCAGCCCGACACCGGTGAGCAAGCCCTGGAAATCTGCGAACTGCTCGTGCGGTCCAACGCGGTCGATGTCATCGTCGTCGACTCCGTGGCCGCCCTCATCCCCCGTGCCGAGATCGAGGGCGAGATGGGCGACACCCACGTTGGCCTGCAGGCCCGCCTCATGAGCCAGGCCCTGCGCAAGCTCACCGGCGCCATTGCCAAGTCACGCTGCTCCGTCGTCTTCATCAACCAGATCCGTGAAAAAATCGGCGTCATGTTCGGCAACCCGGAAACCACGCCCGGCGGCCGCGCCCTCAAGTTCTACTCCTCCGTCCGCATCGACATCCGACGCACAGGCTCCATCAAGGAGGGCGACACCGCCGTGGGCAACCGCGTCCGTGCCCGGGTGGTCAAGAACAAGGTCGCCCCCCCCTTCCGCGACGCCGAGTTCGACATCATGTTCGACTCGGGCATCAGCGCCACGGGCGACCTGCTCGACCTTGCGGTCAACGAAAAGATCGTCGACAAGTCCGGCGCGTGGTTCAGCTACGGCGACGTGCGCCTCGGCCAGGGCCGGGAGAACGCCAAGACCTTCCTCAAGGACAACCCCGAACTCTTCGCCGAGGTCCGCACGAAAGTCCTCGACACCAAGGGCGTCTCAAGCTTGAAATCTTCCGGGGGCGGGAGCGGGGGCGACGACGAAGCCATCCCCGCCGAATCGGACGAGTGAGTAGTCCAAGCCTCAGGAAGAGCCGCGAATGAACGCCAATAAACGCGAATAGATGCCGATCGTCATAAAGCCGGCGATGGCATCGTGGGTCCCCGACAGCGGGCCGTTGCAGTACATGCACAGGTTGTGAGTTAACTGGATTTGGAGTGATGAAGTGCTCCACCCTCGGACGGGTGCCACTGACGGCTTGTTTGCCAGTGGGTGAAATGCGCGAGTGACAGACGTATGTCGTAGGCATATGTAGACCGGCAATGACATCGCCGGCTTTATGCTCGGTTACTTCGCGTTGGACCAGAATGGGTTGGATCATGCCCCATCCGACTCGGCATCTGTGTCATCTGCGGATTGATCTTTCTCCGCCCCCCGCTCTGAGTCTGTGAAATCTGCGTAATCTGCGGATACCTCTTCACATGTCCCGCTCTGAATCTGCGTCATCTGTGAAATCTGTGGTTGCTCTGGATAACCCATCGAACCGGTGAGGATGATCGTGAGTTGTGCAAGCACCCCGACCGGCGCTGTCATTGCCGGTTCATGGCAGCGGGTCGATGCGGCACATGCGCGGGCTGAGCGTCACCGGGTTTTGTGGTCATCAAGCTTCCGTGCCCCGTCGGGGCATTGCGGTGTGAGTGCCCCACCTCGCGGGCGCACCCACCGATCGGGGCTGGCATTCCAGGGTCAGGTGCGGGTGTCTGATCCTGTTCAACGCGGTCAGGGTCTCTGTCACGGACAAAATCATCCAGGTGAATCTGCTGATCCTGCGATCCCGTCATACCGTTGCTCGCGTTCATTTGCGTTGATCCCCGGTCAAGCGGAACATATCGACGGTTCGTGCGTCTGACCTGACACCTTTACACCCCGGAGTTTTGCCATGCGTGTTATTGCGCTGTCGATTATCGGGATCGGTCTGTGTTCGTCGGTGTTTGCCCAGGACGCCAAACAGGCTGCTCCGCCCGTCACCGACCTGCCCGTTAAGCGGGCGGTGCTTTTTTCCTCTGGCGTGGGTTATTTCGAGCACGCGGGCAAGGTCGATGGCGATGCCCGGCTGTCCATCGGATTCAAGACCGAACAGATCAACGACGTGCTCAAGTCGCTGGTCTTTGCCGACGCCGGCGGGGGCACGGTGACCACGGTGAGCTACCCGTCCAACGATCCGCTCGAACGCGCCCTGCGCAGTTTCGGCATCGACCTCTCCGACAACCCCGACATGCCCACGTTGCTGGGTCAACTGCGCGGGGCCAGGGTCACGGTGCTCGCGCCGGACAAGATCGACGGCAGCATCCTCACCGTGCAGGAGCGCACCGTCGCGGTGGGCAACCCCTCCGTCGAGACGACCGAATACGACCTGGTGCTCGTCACCAACACCGGCATCAAGACCCTGCCGCTCAAGAGCATCGAGAACATCGAGTTCGACGACGCCAAGCTCACAGACGAGCTGAACAAAGCCCTGACGCTGCTTGCCACGGCGCGGGACACCGAGCGCAAGCCCGTCGAACTCGACCTGCGAGGCAAGGGCGAACGAAACGTCCGCGTGGGCTACCTCGTCGAGTCCCCCGTGTGGAAGACGGCCTACCGGCTGGACCTCTCCCCCATCGCGGACAAGCAAAAGCCCGTGCTCCAGGGCTGGGCCATCGTCGAGAACACCAGCGACACAGACTGGAAGGGCATCACGCTCTCGCTCGTGAGTGGCCGACCGATCTCGTTCGTGATGGACCTCTACACGCCGCTCTACGCGACAAGACCGGTGGTGAAACCGCCGCTGATGGCGTCGCTCATGCCACGTGTGTATGGCGAAGGGATCGCAATGGAAGACGGTCGTATGCAAGCCGCGGAGGCAAAGGCCGAATTGGATGAATCATTAACCGTGCCCGGTAGCAGACGGATGAGGGGTTACTCGGGAGGCGGCAGGAACGGTGCCGCGCTCTTCGGCGGTATGGTGTCGGATGCCCCCGCCCCATCTTTGGACATCGCCGGCTCCGTGCAGTCCGCCGCCAGCGCGGGCAGCGTCGGCGAGCTTTTCCAATACACCATGCAGCAGCCCATCGACCTGCCGCGCCGCCGCAGCGCGATGATCCCCATCGTCAACGACGGGGTGGAAGCCACAAAGGTCAGCATCTACAACCCATCCGTCCACACCACGCACCCGCTCAACGGCGTTTGGCTGACCAACTCAACCAACCTCAAACTCCTGGGCGGGCCGGTCACGGTCTTCGATGGTTCGAGCTACGCAGGCGACGCGCAGATCGACCACCTGGCACCGGGCGACAAACGGCTGCTCTCGTATGCGGTGGACCTGGCGGTGATCGTGGACCCGTCCGTGAAATCGTCATCGAACATCACCTCGGCCAGGGTGAACAAAGGGGTGCTCTACGTTTCGCGTCGCAATGTTTACGACCAGACTTACTCGATCAAGAACAAGGCGGATGCCGACCGCAAGGTCATCGTCGAACACCCGTTCGATGCCTCGCGCAAGCTCCTTGAGCCGGCCAAGTATGAAGAGAAGACCCCCGACCTCTATCGTTTTTCCGTGGACGTACCCGCGGGCAAGACGGTCGACCTGCCCGTGAAGGAAGAACAGGTGACCAGCCAGGGTTATGCCCTGCTCAACTACGACCTGGGTCAGTTGCTTTATTACCAGCGCAACGGTGAGATCCCCGGCGAAGTGCGCAAGGCCCTGGAGGATGTCGCCGCACGCCGTCAGGCTATCGCCGACACCGAGCAGTCGCTCAACCAGGCCACCAAACAGCTCAACGACATCAAGAACGGCCAGCAACGCCTGCGTGAAAACCTCAAGACCGTGGGCAATGATTCGCCATTGGGTAAACGCTACCTCGCCAAACTCAGCAGCGAAGAGGACGACATCGAACGCCTCGAAAAACAGGTCGAGGATTTACAGAACGACCTCAACGCCAAACGCGAGGAACTGTCGAAGTTTCTGGGCAACCTGAACGTGGGATGAGTTCGAAGCGGAAAAGAAATGACCCATGGAGAAAGTCTGTCATGGGTCATTAGGATTTGTTCATTGGTCATTCGCCTACAGCTTCCAGATAAAAATGTCGGTTTGCCACTTGAGTATTTCACCCATTTCTGGCGATGGATATAATACGACGGGCAGCTTTTGAGTGCATCATCCATGGCGAAATGGGAAGTCCCCGATGATCTGGATGCCCGTGTGCGTAAGCACGTGGACGGCGACGTGGCAGCCTATGTCGCGCAGGTGGTCAGCGACCAGCTCGATCTCGAAGACGACCCCGACGTCCACGCAGAACTACTCGTGCGCACCCAGCGAGGCTTGGCGGATGCTAAAGCCGGTAAGGTGCGTGACGCTCATGAAGCGATGAATGAGTTGGCGAAAAAGCACAGTCTGGTGCCACCCGGATGAGCTATCGCGTCCTGTTCACCGATGAGTTCACCACCAACCTGGACGACCACCTCGCCTTTCTTCGTAGTGAGGGTGTATCCCAGCAAACCATCGATCGCTGGTACGGCTAATTATTCATGTTGGTGGACAGCCTGAGCGAATGGTTGGAGCGTTATCCCGTCGATCGGGTACTCACACAAGCTGTGAAACGCGAGACCCGCAAGGCCAACTTCGGACACTACCTTCTCACCTACACGGTGAACAAAGATGGGAAAACCGAGACCATGCTGGGCTTCGTTCACGGATCCAAGAGAAAATGACCAATGACCATGATTAAATGCCCAATGGGGTGAACCCAACGTTGGTCATTGGGATGTGTTCATTGGCCATTCGACCATGGCATCCAAAACAATTACGGCTTACCGCTTGAGTGCTTCGCCCACCACTGGCGGAAGCTTTTTTCCGGTGGCGTGGGCATGTCGCGTTCGCTGGTCCAGCCGCCGACTTTGCCCGGTAAATGGCCGACCCAGCCGCGGTTGGTGTAGGGGTTGCCGCCCTCGGGCAGGGTGTTGTCGAACATCTTTGCACGCCTGCGGAACATGACCTTCTGTGCCCAGCCGCCAAGTCGGTAGGTCAGGACATTGGTCAGGGACTTGGCCCACAGGCGGTAGAGCAGTCGGTCTGACCACTTGGTAATCTTTCGGCTGACCATCTCGCCGCGCAGGTGGATGAGGTACTTGGGGATGTTGATCTTGACCGGGCAGGCCTCGTAGCACGCACCGCAGAGGGAGCTGGCGTTGGGCAGGTCGGGGTAGTTAGCCAGGCCCTTGAACATGGGCGAGAGGATCGCACCGATCGGGCCGGAGTAGACGGTTCCATACGAATGTCCGCCGATCTTGCGGTAGACGGGGCAGGCGTTGAGGCACGCGCCGCAGCGGATGCAGCGCAGCATCTCGCGCGTCTCTTCGCGCAGCACCTCGGTGCGTCCGTTGTCGACGAGGACGATGTGCATCTCCTCCGGGCCGTCGTGTTCTCCCCCGGAAGCTTTCCTGGGGCCGGTCATCGTGTGCGTATAGACGGTCAGCGGTTGCCCGGTCGAGCTGCGTGCGAGCATCTTGAGCAGGACGGTGAGGTGTTCGAGCGAGGGGACGAGTTTTTCGATGCCGACGAAGGCGATGTGGACGCGCGGGGCGCTGGTGCAGAGGCGTCCGTTGCCCTCGTTGGTGCAGATGACGACCGAGCCGGTGCTGGCCACGAGGAAGTTGCCGCCGCTGATGCCCAGGTCGGCCTTGCGGTATTTCTGGCGGAGCACTTCACGGGCGATCTTGGTCAGTTCCTTGGGGTCTTCGGTGTATTTTGCGCCCAGTTCGCGTTGAAACGCCCTTGCGACGGCGGTGCGGTCCTTATGGATCATGGGCGTCACGATGTGCGACGGCGCGTCGTGGTCGAGCTGGAGGATGTATTCACCCAGGTCGGTCTCGACGGTCTCGCAGCCGATGGCTTCGAGCGCGGGCAGGAGCAGCGTTTCCTCGGTGACCATGCTCTTGCTCTTGACGCAGAGTCGGGCGTTGATGCGCTTGGCAATGGCGACCGCGATCGCGTTGGCCTGTTCGCCGTTGCGGGCAAAATGGACCTTGGCCCCGGCGCGGGTGGCGTTGTCCACGAAGGTTTCGAGGTAGTGGTCGAGGTGGTCGAGGGTGTGCTGCTTGATCTGGCCGGCCAGAGTGCGGGCGTCGTCGAGGTGGTCGCGTCCGTAGATCTCGAGCGTGACTTTCTTGCGCGACTGGTCCTTGGAGAGCGTCGCGTGATTGACAAACCGCTGGAGCTGCTCGTCGTGCGTGGCGGCCTGGGCGCGCCCGTGCAGGTCGTAAGGCAGGGAGGGGAAGAGGATGTCGTGGCCGGTGGGTTTGGGCATGGTCAGAGTGGGTCTCGCGAAGCTCGCGAAGAGCGCGAAGTGGAGAGGGTGTTTGCTGGAATGTTAGAGATACTGTTGGATTGTTCCGAATCGTATTTTGAGGATGAGAGTTTGTTGACGATCCGTGTAATACCGTTTTTTATCAGGTCTGTATTGAAAGTGATCAAGAAGCCTAACGGTGTTCCTGTTAGGCGAAGGTAGGTTAATGTTTGTTTCTTGAAAAGGTCGTTCATCTTTTCGACCGATTTCAATTCGACGATCACACAACCACAGACGAACAAGTCAAGCCGGTAGCCCAATCCCAGGTCAATGCCCTAGTAGGTGACATTGATCGGCTTCTGCCTTTCCACATGGAGACTTCGCCTTCCGAGTTCAACGGCCATCGCGGCTTCGTAAACTGATTCCAATAGCCCCGGCCCAAGTATACGGTGGACTTTGTAGGCCGAATCCACAACCTGAGCACCAATCTCTTCAATCTCATTTGGACTCATCTTCGCGTCCTTCGCGGTCTTCGCGAGAAACTGATTGGCATCTGAATGTCAGGTATTCTCCATCAATCCCAATCCCTCCGCGAGGATTTCGGCGAGGCTTTTGAACTCGACGTGGGCGCCCTCACGTCGGCAGGCGCCGGCGAGGTTCATGGTGCAGCCGGCGTCGTTGCTCACGACGGTCGGGGCACCGGTGGCTTTGATGCAGTTGACCTTGTCGCGGACCATCGAGCCGGAGACTTCGGGGTAGTTGATGGCAAAGGTCCCGCCGAAGCCGCAGCACTGGTCGGCTTTCTCGAGGGGGACGTACTCCAGGCCGTCGATCTGCCTGAGCGTGTCGGAGGCCTCGGTGGTGACGCCGATGCCTCGCAGGTGGCAGGAGTAGTGGTATGTCGTCTTGCCTGGCCAACGAACACCGAGTGCTTTGAAGTCGACCTTCAGGATTTTCACGAGGAACTCGACGAACTCGTAGGTTTTACCTGCCAGTTTTTGGGCGTCGTGTTCCCAGGCGTGGTCGTGATGGAACATCTCGGGGTAGTAATCGCGGACCATGGCGGCACACGAGCCCGAGGGCGTGACGACACAATCGAACGGCTCGAAGACGCGGATCATGCGTTTGGCCAGTTCCCGGCTCTCGTCGGCAAAGCCGTTGTTCCACATGGGCTGCCCGCAACAGGTCTGCAGCGCAGGGAACTCGACCTCGTGCCCGAGGTGTTCGAGGACTTTGACCGCCGCGATGCCGGTGCGCGGGTAGAAGGTGTCGGTGAGGCAGGTCACGAAAAAAGCGATTTTCATAGGAGCAAGTTTAGTCGCCCTGCTCGGGCCTGACAAAAAGAATCCCGCTTGATCTGGGCTTACTGCACGCTTTTGCTCATACACCGTGGTCAAGTCGGTCGATGATTGTCCGGAGCGGCTTATTCATGCCCCCGGTCCCGCATACCATCGCACAGGGTTTGGCTTATGACACGCACCCAGCACGTTGTCCTCAAGGAACTGGGATTCCGTTACGATCCGAGCAACCTTTACCAGCAGACGATCCACGCGGTGCTCGACGCGGCCGAGACGCTGGAGCTGCCCCACCACCTGCAACTGATCCTCGCGCAGCCCAAGACGGAGATCATGGTCCATTTTCCCGTGCGGATGGACCACGGGCATTTTCAACTGTTCAAGGGCTATCGGGTGCAACACAACAACATCCTCGGGCCTTACAAGGGCGGCATGCGTTACCACCCGGACGTGAGCCTCGACCACGTCAAGAGCCTGGCGGTGCTGATGACGATGAAGTGCTCGCTGGTGCGCCTGCCGATGGGCGGGGCCAAGGGCGGTGTTCAGGCCGACCCCCGGAAGTTGTCGCGGGATGAGCTGATGAGGATGACCCGGCGTTTCACCAGCGCACTGGCGGGCAACATCAGCCCGGACCACGACATCCCCGCGCCGGACGTGGGGACGAACGCGCAGGTCATGGCGTGGATGGCAGACACCTACATGAACATGGTCGACATCGAGCATCGCCACCGTGCCCAGAGTGTGGTGACGGGCAAGCCGATGGAGTTCGGCGGGTCGGCCGGCCGCGACAAGGCCACGGGTCAGGGGCTGGTCTACGTGCTCGACCAGATGATCCCCGAGCTCGGGCTCAAGTTCGAGCAGACGACTTACAGTCTGATAGGGTTCGGGAATGTCGGGTCGTGGACGGGCAGGCTTTTGGCTATGCGCGGCGCCAAGCTGCGCTGCGTGATGGACCACACCGGCGCGATCCGCAACGAGCGCGGCATCGACACGGTGGCGCTGGGGCTTCACGTCGAGAAAGCCGGCGGCGTGGCGGGCTTCGGGATGGCCGAGGCGATCACCGAAGAGCAGTTCTATTCCGAGAAGGTGGACCTGTTCATCCCCGCGGCCCTCGAACAGATGGTCACGCTCGATAAGGCCAGGATGATCGACTGCAAGGCCCTGGTCGAGGCGGCCAACGCGCCCACCACCCCGCCCGCACAGCGTCACCTGCGCGAGCACGGCGTGACGGTTCTTCCTGCGATCCTCTGCAACGCCGGCGGCGTGACGGTGAGTTATTTCGAGTGGAAACAGAACCGCCAGGCTGAATCGTGGAGCCTCGAACGCGTGGACCACGACCTGCGTGCCCACATGTCGGCCGCGGCCCAGCGCGTCAAACTCGCAGCCCACCGCTACGGCACCGACCTGAGCCACGCGGCCTACATCGCGGCCCTCGAACAGATCGGCAGGGTGTACCAACTACGGGGTATCTTCCCGTGAGGGATTGAACCGCCAAGAACGCCAAGGCCTGAAATGTCTGAGATTTTCAAAATCGCTTTCATGGCGACTTGCTGTCTTGGCGGATTAACATTGCTCGCATTGAATGATTCTGTTCATGTTGATCCAACCAATCCTGTTATCCCGTCTATTCTTATTGCATCGTCGACTTGCGACGCTACACTTCAAGCATGTTTGAGCACAAGATTCAACTGGTCATGGACAAGGTCGACGCGCTTCGCACGCAGGTGAACGACCACTGGCAGGTGCCAAAAGAAGAGGCGCTCTTCCTCGCACAGCTCGTCCGCATCGGGCGCTTCAAATCGCTCTGCGAGATCGGCACGAGCTACGGCTACTCGACGCTCCACCTGACCGCGGCCGCCAGCGAGCACGGCGGGCACGTCCACACACTCGACATCAACCCCCGCAAGACCGAGCACGCCACCGCGCACCTGACCGAAGCGGGCTTACTCAACTCGGTTACGCTCCACACCGGCGACGCGCGTGAGCTGCTCAAGAACCTCCAGCCCCAAGAGCCATTCGATTTTGCATTCATCGATGCGACCAAGGAACAGTCGATGGGCTACCTCGATGCGTTGACACCGAGGCTTGCCCAACGGGCGCTGCTCGTCACCGACAACACACGCACACACGCCGAGGAACTTGCGGGCTTCGTCACGCACCTGCGCTCGCTTCCCGGTGCCAAGAGCACGCACGTCAACGTCGGCAACGGCGTCGAATTGACACTGTGGGATCGCTGACCCCCTGAACTCGTATCAAGACATCTCGGTCCACGACAATAAAAAACCTCCGCATCAGGGCTCCGATCCTGTCTGCGGAGGTGCGCCACGGCAAAAACCGTGATAAGAACGTGATGTTCAATCCCGTGCGTGATGGTGAATGATCGCTCAGCCAACCACCACACCCACTATCCTATCGGTAAGCGGATCGGCATGTCAACGCAGCGCGTATGATTTTTAATTATTTCATAAACCATTATATAATATGATTTTGCGCGTTTTTATCTTCCGAGCCCGCCGGCTTGCCGTAAGGGATGTTTTTCTAAGTGTTTCATTGTGATTAAGTTGTATCATTATCCGGGTCGTCGGAACTTTTTTGCGATATTTTTCAATCCCTGACTACAAGGACTTCACTGTGTTAAATCGGGTTGACGTGGCGGTCGGGGTTGTGGTCAGGCCAACCCCGGAGATGCCCTCTGGGGCGGGGCTGGAAGGGCGGGGCTGGGAGGTGCTCATAGCCCGTCGGCACGATCACACGGTCCTCGGCGGCTTGTGGGAGCTTCCCGGGGGCAAGATCGAGCCCGGCGAGACCCCCGAGGCCTGCACCATCCGGGAGATCAAGGAAGAACTGGACATCACCGTCGTCGTCGACCACCCCCTGCCGACCACCGAATACCCCTACGACCATGCCCTTGTTCGCCTCCACCCGTTTGTCTGTTCTCTTGTTCACGGCCAGCCAGCTAACCTCCAGGTCGCGGAGCACCGCTGGGTCCGACCCCACGAACTGGCGCACTACCCCTTCCCGGACGGCAATCGGTCATTGATGAAAGCCATCATCGATCACCTGAGCGGCCGGGGCGTGTGAACGTGAGGGATAGACCCGTTCAGGAGATCGACCGACCCTACTTCTTCTTCCGGGGGTGGTGACTCACTTCCTGTTTCGTGTGTAGGCCCCAGTCGAGCGGTTCGTCCTGGGTGTAATTCTTTGCCAGCGTCAGCGCGGTCGCCGCTTTGGCCATCTCATAACCCAAGTAGAAGGCGTGCGAAGCCTCGGTGATGCCCAGTTGGCGGAAGACCTCATAGGGGTCAGCCCCGTGGGCGTGGATGCCTTTGAGCATCGCGTGAATGGTCTGTGTGTCATGATCCGCGAAGATGCGTACGTTGCGGTCCGTGAGGCTGCGTGCGAGCTTGTCGAGTTGTTTCTGATCGAACTGACGCAGCCGGGGCGAGCGGAGTTGCACAAGGCGGTCGTCGAGGTGCTTGGGCAACACACCGTGCGCGACGGCGTAGTACGCGAGCCTGCGTGCGGTGTCGATCTCACGGACGCTCGACCGTGCCCAGTTGATGACCTGTGTGGTGAGGACGCTGCGGATACCCAGTTCCTGACACAAGCCGACCAGGAGCATGTTGACCCCTGCCGAGTCGGCCGCAGTCAGTTCGGTGAGGTTCCCGAGGCCCATCATCATCTCCACGCCGGGCAGCCTTTCGCGGACACGCAGGTACCTGCCTAGTGATGGAGCAAAACCAAAACCGATCGGTTCGACCACGGGGTCGACGCGATGCGGAACGTTATTTTTTTTCAGAATGTTGATTGTCTTTTCGATGTTCGAGAGATAGCCTCGGCTTCTTGGGTCATCCGGGACCACGACCACCTCGGCGCCCCAGTCGCACGCCTGCCTCACGTTGCGCGAGTTCACACTCAGCACCAGCTCCGCACCCGCCTTCACCGCCGCGGCTGCCTCTTTGGGGTGGAACGTGTCGACCGAAACCCTTTGGTCCCGGTCGCGCAGCGCTTTGACCACATCGCCCACACCCTTCCACGCTTGGCGGCGCGAACCCTTCACATACGGGTCGCACCCCACATCGATCACGTCTGCGCCGTCTTCACGAAGGCCGTCCGCAAGCGCAACGAGTTCATCCATCGCAAGGCGCGAGGCCTCGTTGATCTCCGCGACGATCTCGATGTCGTGCGCCCCGTAGCCTGACATGTCGCGCTTGCCCGCGCCCAGCGTCACCGGCAGGTCGCAAAGGTCTTTGGGTCCGAGCTCCACATCGACCCCTATTCGACCGGACAGTGCCGACACATCGCCCCGGCAATACCCGGGCAGGATCACCCTTGTGACACCCTCCACCCTCTCACGGGTGAGCTTGCGCGACAGCCAATCCGCCGTCATCAACGCCGCGACCTGGATGTTCATCACCACGACGCTCGGCTGGACCGTGCCCCCCTGTTCAAGCTCACCCGCCACTCGCCGCAGCGCGCCCTCGGCCAGCTTGCCCGTCACCAAGGCCACACGCTCCGGGGGCTTGTTCTTCCTGTGGGTTGGGCTTGTGATGGGCAGGCACTCCGCTCACGTGTTCGGGCGATCCCTCTACCGCGTCCACTTCTTTTTCATGCCCTTCTCAAAACCATCCAGCGGGCTACCCTCACCCGGCAACCACGTGACGTGTTGTTCGATGAGCTTGGCCAGCTCAAAATCCTTGTCCGTCACCCCCTTGGCAGAGTGCGTCATCAGCTTCACCGTGACCTCGCCGTACGAGACAGACAAGTCCGGGTGGTGACACGCCGCCTCCGCGATGTGCCCGACCGCGTTGACGACTAACAACGTGTAAGGCCAGCCGATCGTCTTGTACTTCCTGCGGACCCAACCGTCACGGTACTCCCAATGGGGCAATTCGCTCGCCAGGCGTTCGGTAATC
This sequence comes from Phycisphaera sp., assembly GCA_016125215.1. GTDB lineage: Bacteria > Planctomycetota > Phycisphaerae > Phycisphaerales > Phycisphaeraceae > RI-382. The sequence goes on along the minus strand of WGMF01000021.1, from coordinate 28,003 downwards.
TCCTGTTCGCTGTAGCTCTTTTCATCCGACATGACATCTCCTTTCTTGATCAGGCTCTCTCAGGCATCATACCCTCCACACACACCAAAGCCCTGCTGAGCCGCGAATGAACGCAAATAAACGCGAATGTGCAGGCCCGTGTCTTGCCAAGTGTCCATTGAAACGCCGTACCCATGTTTACCAATTCAATCCTGCAATCATCACAAACCCGGGTGTGACCCATACGCTCTACCCTGCGCTCTTGGCGACCCCCGCGTGAAATCTTCCTCGATCCCATCCATTTGCGTCCATTCGCGTTCATTTGCGGCCAATTCACCGCCCGCTTTACAATCCCACGTGTGCATATCCACAACACCCTCATCGACGACCAGTTCGCCGAGGCCTTCCGCATGTGGGCCTGCCGACTGATCGTCACCGCCATCGATGAGCACTGGGCACAGGTCGCCGCCAGAGAAGCCACCGGCTACGGGTCAAGCGTGATCGGTTGCGACGCCGAGGCCGGCCTGGAACGCACTCTCACCCCCGACGAAACCCCCGACGGCAGACCGGGCGTGTCGCTGCTCTTTTTTGCCTTCAACGCCAAGGCCCTGGCCAAGGCCATCCCCAACCGCGTCGGGCAGTGCCTCATGACCTGCCCCACCGCCAGCGTCTATGACGGGTTGCCCGGCGTGGTGAAATCCGACGACTCCGACCGCTTCGACCTGGGCAAGAAAATCCGGTACTTCGGCGACGGCTACCAGAAAAGCAAACGCGTCGAATCCCCCACCGGCCCAAGACGCTACTGGCGCGTGCCCGTGATGGACGGCGAGTTCGTCGTCGAAGAATCGGTCGGCTGCGTCAAAGCCATCGGCGGCGGCAACTACCTGCTCTGCGGCCGCGACCAGAAGACCACACTCGACGCGGCCCGGCGCGGCGTCGAAGCGATTGCCCACACGCCCAACATCATCACCCCGTTCCCCGGCGGCGTCGTCCGCAGCGGCTCCAAGGTCGGCTCGCGTTACAAAGCCCTCTTTGCCTCGACCAACCATTTCTATTGCCCGACACTGCGCCGCGTTGTCCCGACGCTCCTCCAACAGGATGTGGGCTGCGTCTACGAAATCGTCATCAATGGCTTAACCGAAAATGCCATCGCCGGCGCGATGCGAGACGGCATCCTGGCCTCAATCGGTCCGGACATCATCGCGGTCAGTGCGGGCAACTACGGCGGTAAACTCGGCAAGTTCCACTTCAAACTCCGCACGATCCTCGGGGGGGACGCCACCGCGTGAATGGTTACACCCTCACATGGAAATCAACACACTCACCATCACCCGGTGACGGCGCGTTCCTGCGACCGGATATCCTGACGGGCCTTGTCCCTAATCAACTGTCACAATACCCCGTCCGAGTCGGCAGGCACACGGTGGGTCTGGGCCAACTCTTTGACATCACAGGCAAGCCCGGCGACACACTCCATGTCAAAGCCATGCCCCCCCTGCCCATGATCGGCCGGGAGATGGCGTCGGGCACGCTCGTCATCGAGGGCAACGCCGGCGACGACCTGGGCGCTTCGATGAAAGGCGGATTGATCGCCGTCATAGGCCACGCACGACACCGTGTTGGTGGACCATCCCCCACCCAAAACCGAGGCATGACCGGCGGGGAAATTGTCATCCACGGCAACGCCGGCGACCACGCGGGCACTCGCATGAGGCGAGGCCTGATCGTGATCGGCGGGGACTGCGGCCACGCGCCGGGGTACCAGATGGGCGCGGGCACAATCGTGGTCGGCCAACAGATCGCGTCCGACCCCGGCTTGTCCATGCGACGCGGCACAATCTTGGCATTGGGTAAGTTACCCGAACTTCACGCACACCTGGCTGACGCCGGTCTATTCGACCCCTCGGCGCTGCCCGCTATTTCGATGACACTCCGCAGGGCTAATCATCTGTTGCAGACTATCCCAGACTCCGTAACAAAGCTTCAACTTTTCACGGGCGACCGCTTCGAGCTTTCGCGCGGCGAGGTGATCCAATGTCTCTATTGACGCTCAACGAAAGGGCCAACCTGATCGCGGACGAACTGGCCAGACGGGCCGGCGAACTGGCGGTCGAGGTTCATACGGTGGCCAAGGCGCGTGTGATCGACGCGGGTGTGAACGTGATCGGCGGGATCGAGGCGGGGCTGCTCGTCTCACGCATCTGCCTGGCGGACCTGGGCGTGGCCAGTGTCCACCCCGGCGCCGTCGGCGACGTGCCTTGCCCGGTGATCGCGGTCAATGTCCACCACCCCGTCGTCGCGTGCATGGCCAGCCAATACGCCGGCTGGCAGGTGAGTGTCGACAAGTTTTTTGCGATGGGGTCCGGCCCGATGCGTGCGGTCTACGGGAAAGAAAAACTCTACGACGACATCGGCTTCCGTGAGCGCGTGCCTGTCGCGGTCGGCGTGCTGGAAACATCCAATCTCCCAAGCGATTCCGTGGTCGGGATGATTGCTGACAAGTGCAAGGTCAGGCCCAACAAGGTCACGCTCGTCGTGGCACGCACCGCGAGCATCGCAGGCTCGGTCCAGGTCGTCGCACGCAGCGTTGAGACCGCGCTGCACAAGCTCCACGAACTCAAGTTCAAGCTCGCACGCATCCAGAGCGCTTACGGTTTTGCCCCCCTCCCTCCGGTGGCCAAGGACGACCTGGCGGGCATCGGTCGAACCAACGACGCGGTGCTCTACGGCGGGCGCGTCGTGCTCTACGTCAAGGGCGATGACGAGTCGCTCATCGAGGTCGGCAAGCAGCTCCCCTCGTCGTCTTCGAGGGACTACGGCCAACCCTTCGCGCAGGTCTTCAAGCGTTACGACCACGACTTTTACAAGATCGACCCCATGCTCTTTGCCCCGGCGCAGGTGATCTTCCAGAACAACGAGACCGGCAGGACGCACGTGTTTGGCAGGGTGAATGAACAGGTGCTCGCCGAGTCGTTCTACCGTTAACGGAGTTTTTGAACGTGCGCATTGCGATCCTCTCTCCCAAGGCCGGCTGGCACTCGATGGACCTGCAACGGGCGGCGCGATCATCGGGGCACGAAGCGGTCATCTGCCCATGGACGCAGGTGCTGGCCACCGTCGACGACGACGGCACCCTCGTCGCTTGTGACCTTGAACCCTTGCACTCGATGGACGCGGTGCTCGTGCGTACGATGCCCGCCGGTTCGCTGGAGCAGATCGTCCTGCGGATGGACATGCTGCACAGGCTTGCGGCGATCGGGGTCCGGGTCGTCAACAGCCCGCGCACGATCGAAGCGGCGGTGGACAAGTTTTTGAGCCTGTCGCAGCTCAAGGCCGCCGGCCTGCCGGTGCCCGGGACGGTGGTGTGTCAAAGGTACAGCGATGCGATGGGCGCGTTCGATGCGCTTGGGCGTGATGTGGTGGTCAAGCCGATCTTCGGGTCGGAGGGCTTCGGGATGACGCGCGTCACGGACACCGCCGGTGCGCAGCGGTTGTTCACGATGCTCGAAGCGATGCGCAGCGTGATGTATGTGCAGCGGTTTGTCCCCCACCACGGTTACGACCTTCGGCTGTTTGTGTTGGAAGGCAAGGTGCTCGCGTCGATGAAGCGGACCGGGACCGGGGGCGAATGGCGGACCAACATCGCCCAGGGCGGTCAGGGCGAGCCGTACACACCCACGCCCGAGCAGGTTGAACTGGCCCTCACCGCGGCCAAAGCGGTCGGTGCACATGTGTCGGGCGTGGATTTACTCCCAGGGGTGGATGGGAAAACGGTGGTGCTGGAGGTTAACGCTGTCCCGGGTTGGCGGGCGATCTCACAGGTCTGCGGGATCGACGTGGCGTCGCGCGTCGTCGCGTCCCTCTCGACACATCAGTAAAATCCAGGCATGGCCCGGTCCGAACTCACGCCCGGAAGACTCGCACAGATCGCCTGCGCCGCGGAGGTCTGCGCCGCCAAGGCGGGCAACGTCCATCCCGGCGCGGCGTTCGAGGATGTGACGTGGGTCGAGTTCATGACCAGCGCGCTTGTGATCGAGCCGATCCTGGACCGCGTATCGGAGATCGGCGTCGGCCGGGCGGTTTGGGAGTGTGTGAAGGCGACGCGCGATGCGGTGGGTGTGAACACGAACCTGGGTATGGTGTTGTTGCTCGCGCCGCTGTGTGCCGTGCCGAGGGAGCAGGACATGCACACGGGGATTGCGCAAGTGTTATGCGCTCTCGACAGCGAAGACGCCGGGTATGTTTACGACGCGATCCGTCTTGCATCGCCCGGGGGGATCGGCGTCGTTAAAGACGGGGATGTCTCGGCTCCACCGGCGTCATCCCTGATGCAGGCGATGCGCTGGGCGCAGGACCGCGACGCGGTCGCACGGCAATACACCACCAGCTTTGCCGATGTGATGGAAAGATTGACTCCCGCACTGGTCACGCGTTGCGTGAAGGGACAGTCCGTCGACACGGCCATCGTCGGTTGTCACCTCGAACAACTCGCACACGAACCCGACAGCCTGATCGTGCGAAAGTGCGGGATGAAGACGGCTTTGCAGGCCCAGCGCATGGCTGCGGACGTGTTGGACGCGGGTTGGTCCAGTGGTGAAGCGTCAAAGACCCGCTTCGATGAACTCGACCGTTACCTCCGGGCCGACGGGCACAGACGCAACCCCGGCACGAGCGCCGACCTGGTCACCGCGGCGTTGTATGTGGCGTTGCGAGAAGGATCGATCACCCACCCGCTTGTCTGGGCGTCGGCTTGCCAGGGGAGCGGCTCATGCGGGTGATGATCTTTGAATTCATCTGCGGCGGCGGGCTGGCTGGACGGGAGATGAACCGGGAACTCATCGCGCCGGGCGGGGCTATTCTGTGCGCGGCGGTCGATGATTTTGTCCGAGCCGGCTGCGAGGTCTTCACCACGGTCGACACCCGAGTGCAACTCAACCACCACGCCCACCGGATCATCCCCGTGGGGCAGCGGGATTGTGCGGAAAGTCTTTTCAAGCACGCGCTGGTTGCGTGTGATGCGGCTCTTGTCATTGCGCCGGAGTTTGATGGGCTGCTCGAACGATGGTCGCGTCTGGTGATCGAGTCGGGCGTGCGTCACCTGGGCTGCTCGCTCGAGGCGATCCGACAATACGGCGACAAGCTTGCGACATACGAGGCGCTCTCGGCTGCGGGTGTGCCCACACCGCGTACGCAAGTTATCTCAACAAAACCCGCCTTTGGTTTCCCCTGTGTCGTCAAACCACGATACGGCGCGGGCTGCGAGAGAACCTGGATTGTCGAGCGCGAAACTGATTGGGCGTCCATTCCCCATGACACGGACCTGATCGTGCAACCCTGTGTACGTGGGCAGGTCTGCAGTGTGTGCGCACTGGTCAACGGGGATCGTGTGACGATGCTTCCGCCGGGGAGGCAGACGGTCGAGGGTCAACACAAATTGGCGTACCACGGCGGTGAGCTGCCGGTCGTCGGCACGATGGGGCAAAGAATCAAAAACCTCGGTGAACGAACGCTCAAGGTGTGCAGGGGTTTGAATGGTTTTGTCGGCGTCGACCTCATCATCACGGATGACCCCGAACAAGACACGGTCATTGAGATCAACCCGCGACTTACGGTGTCCTATTCAGCGCTAAGCCTGCTGTGCAAGACCAGCCTTGCGCAAGCCATTCTCCAGCCCGGCAGCGAGCTGCAATGGCACGACCGGGTCATCCGATACGATGCGCGAGGCCTGCCCTTCGACGCGGTGAACGCATGAGCATCCTCGGCCTGGACATCGGCGGAGCAAACATCAAAACCGCGCACACGGACGGAGGCGTGCGGAGCATCCCCTTTGCTTTGTGGCGATCCCCATACAATCTGAGGCAGGTGCTGCGAAATATCCTGGATGATTCACCGCCATTTGACCGGGTTGCCTGCACCATGACGGGCGAATTGTGCGACTGTTTTGCCACCAAACGCGTCGGCGTCGGGGCCATACTCGAGGCGATGATCGGGGCCTGTGGGAATGTGCCTCTCACCGTCTGGACCACGGACGGGCGCTTTGTCTCAACCGACATCGCACGGGTTAACCCCCTTGCCTGCGCCGCGGCCAACTGGCACGCGTTGGCGACATGGGTCGCGTCGGCGTACCCCGACCGACCGGGCTTACTCATCGACACCGGCTCGACCACAACGGACATCATCCCATTCGCAGATGGCTACGTTACCGCAAAAGGCAAGACCGATACACAGCGGCTGGCCGAGGGCGAACTGGTCTATCTCGGCGCTGCACGCACACCGTTGATGGCGCTTGGAACCGATATCGAATTCAAAGGCAAAACCCACGGCGTGATGGCCGAGTATTTTGCCACCATGGCGGATGTCATGGTGCTGCTGGGCCATCGCCCCGATGACCCGGGCGACCTCGACACCGGCGACGGCAGACCGATGACCGGGCCTTTCGCCGCGGCGCGTGTGCTGCGTATGGTCGGGGGCGATTGCGAGATATTCACTTCGGACGACGCGCGTGGACTGGCGACAAACTTTTACAGGATGGCCGTTGAGCGCCTGGTCCCGTTCATTCAAATCCTTCGTCCGTCGTTCGTGATCGTGAGCGGCAGCGGTGAGCGACTCGCATCTGACGCGGTAGAACGGGCCCTGCCGGGTTGCGGGGTTCAACGGCTCTCGGACCGGGTCGGGTTGCCCGCGTCATCCTGCGCTTGTGCCTGGGCCCTGGTCCAACTGGGGGCAAAGGGCCATGTCTAATCATGCGCTGCATGTGGTTAAACTCGGCGGGAGCCTGCTCGACCTGCCCGACCTGCGCGAAAAGGTGATGTTGTGGTTGCACGAACAATCCCCTGCGCGTTTTCTCTTTGTCGTCGGTGGGGGTCAAGCGGCGGACCACGTGAGGACAATGGACAGTCAATTCACACTTGGCCCCGATGTCGGCCACCGTCTTGCGGTGGAAGCGATGCGGTTCAACGCGATGCTCGTGTACCCCATCCTGCCCGGCGCGACATGGACCGTGGACCCGGATCGGTTCGCAAGCGATGAGCAGCCGCACGGTTTGGGTGTGCTCGATCCCGTGGCCTGGCTTGACGCGCATGAAAAAAAAACCGGGGATTTCGTCCCACGCCGATGGAGTTTCACCAGCGATTCCATCGCGGCCTTGGTGGCACGATCAGTCGTAGCGGCGCGGTTGACGCTCCTCAAATCCACACTGCCCTCGGCGTCCACTTTCGCTGCCGCCTGTGAACAGGGTGTTGTGGACAGCGATTTTGCACAGGCGTCCGCCGGGGTGCCGCACGTTGAGCTTGTCAACCTGCGGACACGACCGCCCGGGCGTTGTGTGCTTCGATCATCGCTTTGACTGCGAACACCCGATCCGCCCGGACACGACCGGTCCTGTCTCCCCGCTCGCACACCGCGCCGCGCACGGCGACGATGTCGGGTGAAACCGTCAGCACTTTTTCAATGGCCTGTGCCGAGATCGACCCCGCCAGGGCCAGGAACAAGCCGTACTTGTGCAGGGATTCACGAAGCAGGCACAGTTCCCCGGTTGTCCGGTGGTCCAGGAGCGTCCGCCCGTCTTTTTCATGGGTGTCGATGAGCAGGCCGGCACAATGATTTTCGATCGCCCATGAAAGGACCTGGGCCACGGGCACGGTCACGTCGCGCTCCGCGTACGCCACCGCCACGCCACGGGTTCCCCCGGGCAGCGAGGCATAGAGTTCAGACAGATGATTAGGCCAGCCATCCGACACGCCGTGCAACCCCACTTTGACGTAATGAACCGTATCGAACGCAAACCCGTCAAGCCGTCGTCCCTCGTCAAGCTCTCCCAGGGCCACGCTCACCGGCAATCGCCCCGCAATCACCCGGACGACCTCCCCCACCTTCCGGGGGTCGGGTCTGCCGAGTGAGCCGTGGTTCGGTTCCTTGACATCGATGATGTCGGCACCGCCCTCCAGGGCCTCACGGGCTTCGATGCCGTCCCGCACGCTTACGAGCAATTTGGTTTTGACGGTATCCCGGGCCATCAGGTGGCTTCCTCGATGTCGTGGGGAAGCGTGTCCGTGTGGCTCACGCGCGTTTGGGTTTTCATGATCTCACGCAGCAGCGTCGTGGCAAAGCACCCCCCCGCCAACTCAAACGCCACACGGATGAAGGGCCCGTGCTCATCCACACCCGCCGAGATATCCGGACGGCCTATTGCCATGCGCATCGGCCGCCTGCTCCCGTGCATGCGGAACGGCGGTTTGCCGAAGTCCTCACTCCTGAGTCCCCACGACGTGAGGACGCGGGATTCACTCTCGAAGGGTTGCGCGGTGGGCTGCATCATGTCCGGGCCGTGCATCGGGCCGGTGGGTGAGACTTCGATGCTGCGCATGCGTCCGTCGTTGGCGTTCTCTTTCTCAACGATGGATTCATCGACCGAGAAGACCGCGCCGTTTTCGTGTTTCCACGCGAGGTCGCCGGGCACCAGTTCGTGCAGCTTGCCTGATCGCAAACGCTCGTCGAGCACCTGGTTGAAGATCGCGCTCTGCGTGGCCCCGACGAGGAACTCGCGCTGCTGGACGTCGATCATTTTGACGGATCGCTCGTCACTCAAACCCTGTCGCAGCGCGTCGAGTGCCTGGCGGTCGTGGTGCAGACGGCGGGGCCAGGCCTCAAGCGCCTGGGCGTATTGGCCATTCATGTAATGCAGCCGCGCCTCCCGCAGCGCCTCGGATTCGTAGCCCTCGGGTTCACCCAGCAGGATATCCAACACCCTGCGGTACTCCCCACGGAGCATCGCGGCCCCGGCGAGATGGTTGCGCTGGCGGAAGCCGAACCGCTGCTCGCCGATGTAATTCGGTGCCCCCCTCTTGACCAGTTCATCGAAGATCGCCTTTGCGGCGACGACATGTGTCGGGTCGACCTCACGTATGCGGATCGAAAACAGGTTGCCCCCGTGATGGCCGCGACGGATTTTGTTGGTGTGCCGTGTGGCCCAGAGGACCCGGATCGGCGTGAAGCCGATCTTCTCCACCAGTTCCGCGTCGTAGCGTGGGTTAGGCAGGTATATGGTCAGGTGTTGCCGTGTGACAGCGTGTTTGTCCTTGAGGCCCGCGTAGCCGACGTCGCTGCGTCGGACCTTGAAAATCTTGGCCAGTCTTCGGACGACCTCGATCGTGGTCATGCCTTCTTTTTCGATGTAGAGCATCAGGTGCTCGCCGTGGCCGACAGGCTGGTAGAGCGGCTGCTCATCGACAACGAAGTCCGTGGGTCTTTGCTTGAGCACGCCGCCGACCCCCGGCAGGTCGGGTGTGGAGTAGGAAAGTTCAGCGGGGGTGCAGGGAGGGGAGTGGGGCAATTGATGATTGATGATTGATGATTGATTGATGATCTCAAAAGGACACAGGCACCATGAGCGCCTCTGAGATTATCAATCATCAATCATCAATTATCAATGGATCGGTGGCTTAATCTTCCGGGGCGTTGGCTTTGACGACCGCGCGGAAGGCGTCGAGGAGCTTGCGCGTCACCTGGCCGATCGTGCCATCGCCGAGCGTTCGGCCGTCGATCCTGGTGACGGGCACGACCTCCGCGGCGGTGCCGGTGAGGAACATTTCATCCGCGGTGTAGAGGTCGTGCTTGGTCATGTCATATGACCGGACCTCGATGCCGGCTGCGCGTGCCAGATCCATCACGGTGGACATCGTGACGCCCTCGAGGATGCCCGCGTGCAGTGGCGGGGTCGCCAGCACGGTCGTGCCTGAGAATTTGCGGACGATGAAGATGTTGTCGCCGGTGCATTCGGCCACGAGACCCTGGCTGTTGAGCATCACCGCTTCGAGGACGCCTGCGTCGATGGCCTCGATCTTGGCCAGGATGTTGTTGAGGTAGTTCAGGCTCTTGATGCGCGGCGAGAGCGCAGCGGGGTGGTTGCGCATGACGGAACTGGTGATGACCGCCAGTCCGTTCTCGTAGGTCTCGCGCGGGTAGAGCGCGATGGCGTCACTGATGATGAAGACGGAGGGCGTCTTGCACGTGAACGGGTTGAGGCCCAGCGACCCGACACCGCGTGTCACGCAGAGGCGGATGTAGCCGTCCGTGCGCTTGTTGGCGTCGAGCGTCTGGCGCATCGCGTTGTAGAGGTCCTCGGTCGAGAACGGGATGTCCATGCGGATCGCCTTGGCAGACTCGAAGAGCCTGCGCAGGTGGGTCCGGGCCTTGAAGATGCGGTTGTTGTAGATGCGGATGCCCTCGAAGACGCCGTCGCCGTAGAGCAGGCCGTGGTCGTAGACGTTGATGGCGGCCTCGTGCGAGGGGACGAGTTTGCCGTTGAGCCAGACGGTGTTGTTGGGCGTGGACACGGGTTCTCTTTCTTGATTGAAGCCAGACCGCGGGGGCCATCCCCCCGAACGGGCCGGAGATTATACCTTTGATGGCTGCCGGTGACATGCATCGATGAGGGTGGTCTGATTGAGGTCTGGCTGCGCCTTACGCTAAACTGCGTTTGTCGGCCACGGGTTCACTTGATAGAGGAGACTGTTTTGAAAGTCAGCTTCATGACCTTTGCATGTCCGGAGTTCTCGCTGCGGGAGGTGCTCGACGCGGCGGTGGAGCACCGATACCACGGCGTGGAACTGCGTATCGACGCCAATCACAAGCACGGCGTCGAGGTCTTTGCCGCGCGTGACACCCTCAACGATGCCAGGAAACGCTTCGACAGTGCGGACATCGAGGTGTGCTGCCTGGCCACAAGCCTGCAGTTCATCCGTGACAGCGTGCTCAAGGACGCGCCCGCGCGGATCGATCTGGCCAACCAACTCGGTTGCCACGCGCTGCGTGTGTTCTGTGGCCCGATGCCCGAGGGGACCAACATGGCCGACACCGTGCGCATCGTGGCCGACCACCTTACGCAGGTGGCCGACCTCGCGCTGCAAGCCGAGGTGCAACTGCTCTTGGAGACCCACGACACGTTCTGCAAGGCAAGCGACGCCTCTCGCGCGGTACGCCTGTGCGGTCGGCCCAACGTGGGTATCAACTACGACAACATGCACCCCTTCCGCAAAGGCGAGCCTTTAGCCGAAACACTCCAGCACCTCGACGGCCTCATCCGGCACACCCACTTCCACGACGCACTCAACCTTGATGACAAAGTCGTCATCACCCCCGTGGGCAAGGGGCAGTTGCCCATCGACGAGATGTTCACTGCGTTGCATAACGCCAACTACGACGGCTACCTCAGCGGCGAGTGGTTTCACACCATGTACGGCCCGGACCCGTCGGAGTCTCTGCGCCTCTACCGCAAAGACATGCAGGAACTGTGCGACCGGCACGGCGTGGCGCTGGCAAAATAGGATATCCCGGCCTGACTTGCGTCCCCCACCCGGTGACAAGACAATGTCCCGCCGATCCGTGACACCTTCTCTCCAACCGCAAAGGACGTTTCATGGCCCGCAAAAGTTCATCCAAGTCCAAGCTCCGCTACGCGATCATCGGCGCGGGCGGCATCTCGCACTCCCACACCAATGCCCTGATGAAGTTTGACGACGTCGAGGTCGTGGCCGCGGCGGACGTCAGCGACAAATCGCTCGAAAAGTATTCCAAGGCCTTCCCCACGGTCACGCAGACCTTCAAGGACTATCAGGAACTGCTCGACAAGGTTAAGCCCGACGCGGTGAGCGTCTGCACACCCAACGGCGCGCACGCGCCGGCCTCGATCGCCGCGGCCAAGGCGGGCGCGCACGTGATCGTGGAGAAGCCCATGGCGATGAACGCCAAAGAGGGCCAGGCCATGGCGGACGCCGCGAAGAAAGCGGGTGTCAAGCTGCTCGTCGGTTTCCAGTTCCGCTTCCACCCCAAGACGCAGTTCATCAAAGCAGCGCGTGAAGCGGGGCAGTTCGGTGACATCATGTACGCCCGCTGCCAGGCGCTGCGTCGCCGCGGCATCCCCAACTGGGGCGTGTTCGGTCGCAAAGACCTCCAGGGCGGCGGTCCGATGATCGACATCGGCGTCCACGTCACCGAGATGGCGCACTACACGATGGGTTCGCCCAAGCCCGTCGCGGCGTTCGGCGCGACGTGGACCTACATCGGCAACAACCCCAAGGCCACCAAGATCGCCTCATCCTGGCCCAACTGGGACGCCAAGACCTACACCGTCGAGGACCTGGCGGTCGGTCAGGTGCGTTTCGAGAATGGCGCGATCCTCTCCATCGAGGCCTCCTTCGCGGGCCACATGGAAAAGGACGTGTGGAACTTCCAGCTCATGGGCACGAAGGCCGGCTGTGACTGGGAAAACACGGAGATCTTCCGTGACGACGCGGGCTACATGCTCAACTCCAAACCCGCCTTCATTAAGAAGACCGACTGGGGCTTCATGTTCGAGTCCAAGCTCCGCGACTTCGTCGACCACGTGAAATACAACAAGCCCACCCAGAACCCCCTCGAAGACGGACTGGCGATCCAGAAGATGCTCGACGGCATCTACGAAAGCGCCGCCGCGGGCAAGGAAGTCCCGATCAAGTAACCGGGCAAACTGACAGGCGACTATTCACCGCAAAGAAAAAAGCGGAGGGATGGCGATCCCTCCGCTTTGTTGTTGCGGATAAAAGATGTCAAGCGATGGTCACCCGCCGACGACGAAGCGGGCGAACGACTTGATCTGCGCGCCCTTGGGCAGGATCTCGTGGATGCGTTTCTTGTCGTCCTTGATGAAGAGCTGCTTGGTCAGGACGTGGTCTTCGAGGTACTTGCGGATCTTACCCTCGACCATTTTCTCGGCGATCTGCGGGGGCTTGCCGGACTCGATGGCCTGGGCTTTGGCGATCTCGCGTTCCTTGGCGATCACGTCGGCGGGGACGCCGTCGTCACTCACGGCGATGGGCGCGGGGCTGACGGCCACGATGTGCTGGCACAGTTCCTTGAGCAGGTCATCGGTGACGGACGAGGTGTCGCCGGCGAGTTCAATCAGGGCGCCGGTCTTGCCGTTGAAGTGGACGTAGGAGCCGACCTTCGAGCCGTTGCCGCCGAGCACCTTGCCGCGGCCGAACTGCACGTTCTCTTTGGTCGTGAGGCGGACTTCGTCGATGGCGGCCTGCATGGCATCGGTCTTAGCCACCTCACCGGCTGAACCCTTGAGCGCTTCGCCGGCGATGGACTGGATCATGTTCTTGAAGGCGTCGTTGCCGGCGGTGAAGTCGGTCTCGGTGGAGACTTCGACGATCGCGCCCTTGGAGCCATCGGGGGCAAGAGCGGCGGCGACACGGCCCTCGGCGGAGGTGCGGTCGGAACGGCTGTCCATCTTGGCCAGGCCGCGTTGTCGCAGCAGGTCGACCGCTTTGCCGATGTCGCCATCGGTCTCGGCCAGAGCCTGCTTGCACTCCATCATGCCCAGGCCCGTCTGGCCTCGAAGTTCCATCACGTCCTTGGCTGAGATCGCCATGGTCATACTCCCGTGGAAAGGTTGGGGTGAGTAAACCGAAGATCGGTCGGGGTCGGTCCGTAAACGATCTCCGGTGATCGTTCGTTACATCGTCAGATAGCGTTGCCGATCTGCCTGTCTTGCCGTTCAGGCCTGTGCGGGCGAGGGCGGTTGTGAGGCCACAGTCTCGTTTTGGGCACCCTCACCGGCAGAGTCTGATTCGGACGCCACCGGTTCATCGGCGCGGAACTTGGCACGGCTGCTGCGCCGGCGGGGTTGTTCACCGCTGGAGGCCTGCTCGTCTTTGGCGGCGGCGGTCGAGGCACGCGTCTGTTTGCCCTCGTTGACGGCCTTGCAAAGGGCGTCGACCACGAGGTCGATGGCGCGCATGGCGTCGTCGTTGCCGGGGATGGGGATGTCGGCGTAGTCGGGGTCGGAGTCGGTGTCGATGAGACAGACCGTGGGGATGCCGAGCTTGCGGGCTTCCTTGACGGCGTTGAGTTCACGCTGCACGTCGATGACGACCATGGCCCCGGGGAGCTTGGTCATGTTGCGGATGCCGTCGAGGTTGCGGAGGATTTTTTCCTTCTCGCGTTTGAGCTGGCTCTCCATTTTTTTGGAGTAGGTGTTGATCTCGCCGGTTTCGTCGAGGCGTTCGAGTTCTTCGAGACGCTTGAGGCGTTCGCGGATGGTTCGGAAGTTGGTGAGCGTTCCGCCGAGCCAGCGTTCGGTGACGAAGTGCATGCCGCACTCGCGGACGTGGGATTCGAGGGAGGCACGGGCCTGTCGCTTGGTGCCGACGAAGAGCACGTCCTTGCCCGACCCGACGACGCGGGTGATGAACTTGCGAGCGAGCAGGAGGCCCTTGATGGTGGCCTTGACGTCGATGACGTGGATCTTGTTGCGTTTGCCGAAGATGTAAGGGGCCATCTTCGGGTTCCAGTTGGTCGAGCGGTGCCCGAAGTGGATGCCCGCGTCGACGAGGTCTTTAACCAGCGATGCCATGAACGACTCCTTGAAGGTCAGCGACACCCGCGTGTGTCGGTTATTGCCCGTGGGAAACAGCCCACGATACGAGCGAGAACACAACCGGCACCCTCTTGCTTGAACCCGACATGGGTTCGGGTGCCCACGCGCCTGGGCGCTTGAAGAAAAACACACAACCCGCCCGCGGCGGGAACATTGCGAAATCAACGACCGTCCGTGGTCCCAGACAACGTCCCGAGTGCTTAAGGCCTTTGACAGAGGCCCGCAAACCAGGGAGGGTCAGGCTGGGGTGGTCACGGTACCACCCGGTCGCTTGCGATATTGTAACGCACTGTCCAACCCCTGCAAGTTGCGCCCGCAGCGGCGGATGCCCATGAGTCTTGAGGGAACGATGGGTCAGATGCCGGTATGCACCCGTGTGGCCGATGAGCCGTCCTCGGACGGTTTGGGGGGCACGGGCGTGGCTTTGGCCGGCGGCGCGTGCTGGGCGACGGCCAGTTTCTGTCTCATCATCTGGCGGTGGCTGATTTTGTACGCCGTGACGAGGATAAAGCCAAAGAGCACGATGAAAACCGCGATCACATAACGCCAACGCAGAAAGACGAGCGAGCACCCCAGAAACGCAAAACAGATGCCCATGGCGTAGAGCGTGAGCACCGCCTTGCGGACGGTGAAGCCTGAACGGATGAGCATGTGGTGGAGGTGATGGCTGTCGGGGCTGAAGATGGGTTGGCCGCGCATGAGCCTGCGGACGATGGCCAGGAGCGTGTCACTGATGGGCACGGCAAAGACGATGATGGCCGCCATCACCAGGAGCGCCCCCATGCCCTTGACGTCGGCAAACATCAGGATCATGGCCGACCCGAGATAGCCCAGGAGCAGCGACCCCGCGTCGCCCATGAAGATCGTGGCGGGGTTGAAGTTGTAAGGCAGGTAGCCCAACAGCGCTCCGAGCAGCGCCAGGCACAAGACCAGCCTGACCGGGTCGTTCACAAACGCCAGGCCGCTTTCGAGGAATTCGGGCTGCAGGTGCAGCACCGCGACGAAGACGGACATGAACAAAAACCCCGCGGTGGCAATGGCGCTGATGCCGGCCGCCAGCCCGTCCAGCCCGTCGATGAGGTTGATGGAGTTGCACCCGCCGAGCACGAAGAAGACCAGGAGGATCGTGCCCGTGGAGGAGACGAACCACGCCGGGGCCTGGATGCTGACCGCCTGCAGGACCTGGTTGACCATGTGTGCGCCGTAGGGTTCGGAGGCCAGGACCGCCGAGGCGATGATCTGCCCGCCGAGCTTGACGCGCGGGCTGATGCCGTACACGTCGTCACACAGGCCGGTGATGGTGATGATGGCCGCCCCGACGAAGAGCTTGATCGGGAAGCGGACGTGGATGTCGGTGTACCCGGAGAAGAGGTAGGAGTTGTGGGTCTCGATGAACATGGAGATGAACAGGCCGGCCGCCCATCCCATGAAGATCGCCACGCCGCCGAGGTAGGCCACCGGTTCGATGTGGCTCTTGCGTTTGAGGTCGGGCCAATCGACGATCCCGCCGCGGACCGCGAGCCACCGCATCGTCGGTGTCAGCGCGAAGGCCAGGATAAAGGCCATGAAAAAGACGTACATGTAGGGCGACAGGACCCTGTTGACCGGGTCGTCGACGGTGGCCTGCGCGAGTTGAACGATGTCGAGGGTCATGCGTAGGTCGAGTCAGCTTTGATGCCCCGGACCATCGGAAAGGCGTGCTGTCGCCAGCACAAGTCTTCGCAGCGTTCAGGCGGCGCTGGTGCTGGGTTTCTTGTCCGTCGCTTTGGATGATGTGCCCGAACGGTAATCGTAAAACTCCTGGTAGCTCTTTCGGAAGTAGCCCGCGGAGCTCGAACGGACATCGTTGAGCACCAGGCCCAGCACGTCGGCACGGGAGCCGTCGAGCTGCCTGAGCATACGGTTGACCATGCCGCGCTTGTCCTGCATCGCACGGACGACCAGGACCAGCGCGTCGACGTGTTTGGCCAGGAGCTGGCTCTCGGTGGCGACCAGGGCGGGCGGCGAATCGATGAGGATCACGTCGTAGCGTCCCTCGGCTTCGGCTAGCAGTGCCCGGCAGGAAGGTCTTTCCAGCGTCTCGGGCGGAGCCATGTGCGCGTCGCCGGCGGGGAGCACGTCGATGGTGGTCCCCTCGATGTGCGTGATAGCCTCCTGCATCGAGGCTTTTTCTTCGAGCACCTCGAAGAGGCCCGGTTTGGGCTGGACCTCAAAGAGCCGATGGACCGAGGGCCTGCGGAAGTTGGCGTCGATCACGAGGACCCGCCTGTTGTTGTGCGAGAGGCTCAGCGCCAGGTTGTTGATGACGGTCGACACGCCGCTGCCGGCTTGTGGCGAGACGACCAGAAGGCTCTTGTACCCACGGCGGTCCATGCGTGAGAGGATCGCGGTGCGGAGCTGCCTGAACATCTCGGCGATCAGGCCGTGCGGCTCACGCGCGACCACGCCCTCCATGTGGGTCGTGCCCGAGGGGTCTTCCGCGGCGCTGGGGATCACACCCATGAGTTCAGCCGACGGCAGCAAGCGAACGTCCTGCGGCCGTTTGAGCCGTTGGTCGAACAGTTCCCTGAGATAGATGACGCCCGAAGTCAGCAGGAGCACGACAAAGGTCACCGCGGGGACCATGGAGGTGACTTTCGGGAAGGTCTTCTCGGCGTCGCTGGGGGCGGCGTAAACGCGGATCTGGCTCGAGTCGGGCCGGATGAGTTTGATGCGCAGGTTTTCGAGCAGGCCCTGCGCGCGATCTTCGCGTTCCTTGGCGGCGGTCAGCGAGCCTTCGAGTTGGCGGAGTTCGTCGAGCTTGGTCTCCATGTCGTGCAGGCGTGTGTGGACTTCCTTCTGCTGGTTGGCTATCGACTCGACTTTCTGCAGGGCCTGTTGCCAGTCGCCCCGCGCCTGTTCGATCTGCATGTTGATACGCTGCTGCATCACCTGCGAGACGGCGCGCGACCGGGTCTGTTCGAGTGTACGCAGGCGCTCGTCGATGCGGCCGATCTGCGGGTGCTTCTCGCCGTAGCCCGACTGGATCATGGCCCCACGCTCCCGACGCAGCGAGGCCGCTTCATTGTCCAGGCTCACGATCGTCGGGTCGGACTCGATCTGGGCCATCTCCATCGGGGTGTAGCTCATGCCCGTGGCGTTGCGCTGCTGGACGATCGCATCGTATTTCATCTTGGCGGTCTGGGCGTCGAGCTGGGCCATGGTCAGTTGCCTGCTCAGTTCGTAGTAGACCACGTTGTCCTGGTTGTTGAGGATGCGGAACGCCGGCACGTCGTTTTCGACGCGGTAGCGTTCGATTTGTTCCTCGATCACTTTCTGTGCGTCACGGGCACGGTTGACTTCGTCGGTAAAGATCGTGCGGATGCCTCGCGTCTGGAAGTCCACGTCCGACTTGACCGTGTTGATGAACTGATTGACGATCTCGGTCAGAACGGTGGGGACGTCGGCGGCGTTGGGCCCCGAGAGCGTCACCACAAGGAGGCTGGTGTCTTCGATGGGGTCGGCCCGAAGCGAACCGGCCAGCATGCGCACGCCGTCGCTGTTGCTCTCGATATCCTTGAACCAGTCCATCCTCTTGATCGAATCCTTGGCCAGCACCGCGCCGAGCACGTCGTTGGAAGTCAGACGGGGGATCTGGGTGCGGATGTAGAACTCGATGTCCTTGGTGCGTGTCTCGATGGGCTTGTTCTGGTCGTAAGGGTCGTCCGGGCCTGTGCTCACGAACAACTGCGTCACCGAGGTGTAGACCGGCTTGTAGATGTTCATGTAGACATAGAGCGCACCGCCAGCGAAGACACCGACGACCATCGCGACAATGAATATCCGCAGGTTCTCACGCAACAGCCGCATCGGATCGACCGGCGTGAACCGGGGCATGGCCGGCTGCCCCCCTGTGGCTGCGGGGGGAATACTGGAAATGGGTTGGAGCGGGTTAGCCGTCATCGAGTAGGCTCCGGGGGGTTACTGCTTATTTCCCGCAGGCGGTCGGTTATGGTCTGGCTCAGTGCCTTGTTACCCGCCCGTTCGGACAGGTCCAGAGCGATATTGAACCACTCTACCGCCGATCCGACTTCTCCGCTGCTGGCAAGTACCTGTGCGTAGTGATAACAGTTGTCGGGCAGTCGCGCGGTGCCGACGCTTTTCTCCAGCGTGGCACGCGCTTTTTCGGTGTTGCCCGCCTTGAAATAGACCCAGCCCAGGGTGTCGAGGACCTGCACGTCATTACCGGCCACCGCAAGGGCTTTCTCTGCCATGGGGACGGCTTCTTTGGCCCGACCGTCTTCGACAAGCAGGTACGCCAGGTTGTTGAGCGACTGGGCGTCTTCGGGGGTGCGTTTGATGAGCCTGCGGTAGGCGGCTTCGGCTGTGGCGTTGTCCCCGGACATCTGGGCCGCCATGGCGATGAGCTGGTCGTAAGCCGCCCGTTCGTCGGCCTGCTGGGGCAGGGCCGAGTCCAGGCTGCGCAGGTTGTCCATCGCCTGCTTGTAACGACCCTGGGAGATATCCAGCCTGGCCAGGTGGAGTTCGATGAGGTTGAGCTTGTCCGCCTCAGCCAGGGAGCGGAGCGTCGGGCCGACCTGGTCGATCCCGTATGCCAGGTATGCTTCGTCAACCACCGAACCGACCTGCGTGTAGTTCTGGCAACTCGCCAGCGCGGCGCGGAAGGCGCCCTTGGCCAATTCCTTGTCACCGCGGTCGTTGAGCGCCCGGGCGCGGAGCGCTTCGAGCAAGGGCTGCCCACGCATGGCCGCGGCTTGGTCACGCAGGATATTCAGCACGGCGTCAGCCTTTTTGATGGCCAGTAAAGCCCGGCACCACTGGTAGAGTGTCTCCTGCGAGGGCGCCAGTCGCATGACCATTTCGAGTTTCTCGGCTTTCAACTTCGCGTCGTTGGGGCCCCGCCTCTGGTCAGCCATCTGAGCCTGGAACATCGGCCACGTCGCGTCGGTGGGGAACTGCGAGGCGGACTCGGCCAGCAGCGCGTCGAGCCGGGTCCAGTCACGGGCACTGAAATACATCGACACCAGTCGGCGACGGGTCCGTGTGTCCTCGGGATTCACACGGAGATACGATTCCAATTCATTGGCCGCGGCGGATTGACGCCCCACGCTGATGAGCTGGTCAGCCTTGAGGTTTCGCGCGATCCCGTTGGTCGGGTCCAGGCGGATCGCCGTGTCCAGGTCGTTGGTCACCTCGCGTTCCTTAGTCGGGTCATCCATCTGTACGGATGCGCGGAACGCATAGGCCATGGACTGGTTGGGGTCAGCCTGGATCGCAAGGTTGGTTTCGCTGAGCGCTTCGCCGGGCTTCTGGTCGAGCCTGGCCATCATGTATTTAACAAGGTGGTAGTTGTATTCGGTGCCCTTCTGGGGCTTGATCTTGGCCAGGACTCGTCGGGCCTCGTCGGGCTTGTTGAGTTTGATGTAGCCCTCCACGATCCTCAACCCGACACGGGCGTCGCTGTTGTCCGCATCCCACATCGGCTCGTAAGCCTTGATCGCGTCTTCGTACGATCCGAGGTTGAAAAGCGTGTCCGCCATCTCGCGTGTGGCGTCCTTGGTCTTGGGGTCTTCGAGGGCGATGGCCAGACGGAACGCCGCCATGCCCTGGTCGACCTGATTGGTACCGACGAAATACCTGGCCACCAGGAGCCAATCCTGCATCGTGGCTTTGTCGCCCTTGCTCTGGACAAAGCCCTTGAGCATCTCCTGGGCTTCCTGGGCCTTGCCGGCTCGTGACATCACCGTGGCCTTGACCACCGCGTTCTGCACGGTCTGGCCCTCGTCGGCGATGACCTGGTCGATGCGTTTCATCGCCTGGTCCGTCTTGCCATCGCGCAGGTCGGATAAAACCAATGCGCGTCGGTTGTCGTAATCCGTGGGCGACTGGCGGGCAAGGGATTCACGCAGGTTCCGTGCGCGGCCGGCGTCGCCAAACTGTTCTTCGAGTTGCAGGTATAACGCCCTGGCCCCCGGCTCATCGGGCAGCAATTGGATCAGCCGCCTCGCGCACTCAAGCGCCTTGTCGTAGTTACGCTGGCTCAGGTACACCCCGGTCAAACCCTGCAGGGCGCCCGAGTTGTCGGGGCGCTGGTCCACCGCACGGTTGTACGCGGTGGCCGCGTCCGTCGCATTGCCGTTGAGACGGTACGCGTCGCCGATCATCTGCCAGCCCTCGGAGAAATTGTTTCGGCTGGTCAGGGCCCGGCGGAACGTGGTGATGGCTTCGGGGTAATCTCCCTTGAGCAGCATCACCCGGCCACGCATGAAGTCGCCCTTGGCAAGGTCCATGTTCTTGTCACCGGCCCGGTTGGCCAGTTGCATCGCCTCGTCAAAAGCCTTGCGCCGCAGCGCGTCTTCGTACCGGAGGTTGATGACGATGTCGCTGTCGGGCTGGAGTTTCTCGGCTGCTAACAGGTGCCCATTGGCTTTTTCGTAATCGTTGCTCTGGACGGCCAGTCGGTAGAGCACGAGCTCTTTCTGGAAAGGATCACTCTGTTGGGCCACGAGGTCTTCGATGTTCTGTCTGGCCTCGTCGGGGTTCTGAACCTGTTTGGTCAGGTAGCTGGTCAGTTGCTCCGATACGCCGGCGGCACGGGCCTTTTCGATCGCCGCAAGCACCAACGGCTTGTCGTCACCCATCAATTGCACGTAGGACTGTAACAGCACAACATCCGTGGGCTTCTTCTCGAAAGCCGCGGACAACAGCGCCTTGGCCTTGTCCGTCTGACCCGCGCTGAACATCATCCTGACCAGCAGGATCACCGCCTGGGACGGCGAATCTTCGTTGATCCCAGCCCCGCGCAGGATCGTGACGGCTCGGTCCATATCCCCCTGACTGCCGATGGCCGAGGCTTGAAGGATCATGGCGTCGGTGTTTTTCGGTTCGGTGGCCAGGACGCGTTCGGCTTCGGCGCGGGCCTCGGCGAATTGTTTGGCACGCAGGTACTGTCGGGCCAGTTCCATCCTGACCTGCACCAGCTCCGGACGGATCGAGAGCACACGCTGGAGGTATTGGACCGCCGACCCGCTCTGGCCGAGTTGAGAACTGGCGTTGGCCAGAAGCAAAGCGGCGTCGGGGTTGCGGTGGTTGAGCTGCTCGTCGGCCGGTTCGACGGTGGCCATCACCTGACCCCACTGCCCCTGTGCCGCGTAGAGCTTGCCCTGGACGATCTGAATGCCGGGGTTGGTCTGGCCTGCGACAGATCGGCTCAGGTCGATAAAGCCCTGCGATCGCTTGAGCAACTCATCACGCTGGGCGGTGTCGGTCTGCGTCTGAGCCGAGGCGATCAACATCTCGGCGGCCATGACCCTGGCACCGGCCTGGGAATTGAACTGAATCACCGAATCCAACGGCGAGCCGATCACCTGCGCCTCGGCGGCCGTGGTCAGGGTCTTGATGGTGTCCTCACGGTCAGCGGTGGACCGCAGCAGCATCGCCTTGAGCAAAAGCAAGGAAGGATTGCCCGGCTTGATTTTCAGAGCCGCGTCAATCATCGATTCACCAAGCGCCAGTTGTTCGGGCGTCAACTTGCTTTCCGCCCCCGCGCCCGACTCTGAAAAGATCGTGGGGATCAGTTGCGCAGCGACGGCCATGTCCTCGGCTTGCGATGCGTTGGCCGGGACGAGTTTGGCCAACTCCTTGATCGTTTTACGGGCCGACTCGATGTCCGATGTGACAAGCTCGATCCGCAGCAGGTCCAGCTTGCGACCGATGTCTTCGGGGTGGGCGGCCGAGGCGTTGCGGAGTAATTCACGTGCCTGTTCGTAGATGGGTTCCACGGTGGCGGGGAGGCTGCCGGCTCGGAGCATGGCCTGACCCTTGTTGACCCGCAACAGCGCGAGTGCGTAGACCGCGACGCGGTCATCGGGGTGGTCCTTGACCCAGTCGGCCAGGTCGGTCGTCGCCTGTTCAATGTCCTGCTCGACCACGTTGACGGTGCTCACCCGATAGGCCGTGGCAATCCCACGGTACTTGGCGGCGAGCTTGAGGTCCGGGCGAGAGCTGGCCAGGTTGTTGGCCTTGGCGTACATCTGGTCCCACGCCCCGTTGTCGTTCAGACGGTAGCCGATCTCGTAGAGCGACTTCATGTAACGGTCGAGCACGTCGACGGACGAGGGATCGACCTCGACCGCCTGCCGCAGGTACTTCTGGGTCTCGACCAGGTTCTTCTGCGCGTCTTCGATCGTTTTCGAGTCGTAGTGCTCAACGCAATCCACGAACCGCAACATCAACGAAGCATCGTTCTGGCGTTTGTAGAGGGCCCTGCCGAACTGCTGGGCCGCAAGTCGGTACTGACCGTCGGCGTAGTATTCCATGCCCCGTGCGACGTTATCGGTCGGGTCGCTCTGCTGGAGCACGACATAGATGCCCACCGCGGCAAGCGTGAGCACTGCGATGGCCGCGGCCAGGAGCATGACGAACCGGGTATTGACACGTTTAGCCATCTTGGGGGTACCCTTGCATCTCTATTGAATCGGACGATTCACGGGGTTGGATTGGGTTGGGAGTTTCTTGCCCGTGGCCTTGTCCCAGTCCGGTAAACAGGCCTGCACCTCGGGCAAGGCATACGAGAGAAAAGTTTCGACCCGTTCAACCGCGCGTTGCGTGTCGCTGACCAGAGGCATGAGCACCTCGATCTTGGCGTAGTAACTATAACGATCCCGTGGGTCGAAACCCTGGAGTCGAACGCCCTCGGGCGTGGAGAGGAACTTGCCGTTGGCGGAGAAGAAATAGATCACGTTGGCGGCCTGTGTGCTCTTGGCCCCGGTGAAGGTAAAGAGCGTGGCCGACGCCTGGTTGCTGGGCAGGTGGACGCGACCGGGCGGGAGCTGGCTCGCGGCAAACCATAGCCCGTTGATGCTGCTGTAGGCCGGCCCCGTGAAATGAAGCGTCGTTTCTCGGATGTTCACGGGCTTCATGCCGCCGGCGACGTAACACCGGTCGGGCACGTGCGGCGCGGTGTCGGGCTTGCCGGTGTAGTAGGTCACGTGCAGCTTGGCAATCGAAGCCGGGTCGTCCTTGGGCAGGCTCTTGTCCGCGTAGGTTCTGCTGATATACATCTCGGTGCCGAGTGTTTCGAGCTGCTCGGGGGGCAGGGGCGGGTCCTCGGCCACAAGCTCCCACGGGCCGATGGTCGAGGGGATTTTCGACAGCGACATCCGCAGCGGGATCGGCTCTTTAATCAAGACCGTCTTGGTCATCACCACGACGGCGTTGAGGCCTCCCGTCGCAGTCAGCAGCACGCCGACCGCGACACCCATGGCCAGGCCCCTTGTCTTGCGGGCGTCGGCTGCAATGGGTCGGATCATTTTTTTATAGACCACAAGCCACACCCCCGCCCCGATCAACACCGACGCCACGAGCAACACCTCGGGCAGCCAGGAGAGGATCGCGGGGGAGGCGGCGCCTTCTTCGCTTGCGCCGCCGAAGATCGAGTTGCCAAAGAGTTCGGGCCGCATCGACCAGAGTGACAGGGCAAAGATGCCAATCAACCCGAGCGTGAGGACCACACCGACCATCGCCCCCTTGCCGGGCACCCCCCAGGCTTTGCCGGGCGTTGAACCCGACCGCGTCAGGGTAGACGCAGAGCCTGGGGCGGCGGACCTCACCGCTTCGTGACGTGATCGCCGGGACTCAGACACCCCGTCGTCGATCACAAGGTGATCCACGATCCAGCCCACAAGCAGGAACAACCCCAGGGCGGGCACGAGCATGAGCATGCCGATGAAGGTGTGGAAGTTGCCCTGTGCGTATTTGGGGTCGACGAGGAAAAGCAGTCCCAGCACGGTGACGCGCCCGACGTTGATCGCCACCGCGACGGGAACGGTGAAGGCGACCAGGATCGCTCTCTGCCACCACGAACGGTCCGCGAGAAAGGCCACGGCCGCGCCCAGCGCGATAAACGCCATGAGCATCCGCAGCCCGGCGCAGGCCTCCTCGACGTTGAGCGCCTCGGTCACACGCCGGCCGTTGACCCATCGCGACAGCTCGATGGTGGACCCGCGGTTGGCCGCCTCGAATTCGAGAATGCTCCCGATGATCCGCAGCAGGACGGTCGACAAAGAGGCCGCGATGAGCTGCAACTTCCACGCGATGTGGTCCCAGAGTTTGGGTGCGACCTTGATGCCCAGGACCAGGTAGAGCACCGGGAACCACAGGATCATCATGCGAGGCGTCCCGACGACGAGCCAGACCATGCCGAACAGGCACAGCACCATGCTGTAACCCTGCAACATGTCGTTGCGACCGGGGAAGATCGACACCGCAAACGCCAGCAGCCCCACGAGCATGAAGGCCAGCCCCGGCCAGCCGGCCTTAAGCGGTCGGGACAAGACCCGCTCACGGTTGATGTGAATGAAATATAGGCTGATGACGGGGACCAGCATGGCGTGGCCCCAGTCGGCGCTTTCGTTCCACGCCACCCGCGCCATGAAGAACAGGAAATTGCGGAACAGCAGCACAAACAACCCGCCCAGGACCGCAATCCACAGCCAGCCCTTAGCCGAGATCAAAGGCTCGTGCCGTTGGGGTGTGGAGAGCGAGGTGGCGGTCGTGCTGGTCATGTGCTGTCACAGGTTGTATTCGCCGGGTGAACTGACGGGTCTGTGGGTGTGCTCGATAGTTGGACAGGGATAAACAATGTGCCCCGGTCGCAGGGAGGCGGTATGGGTTGGGATCAGGTATACAAAATCCGGGGCCTGCTAATTGTTCTGGGTGGCGCTGGCAAAGTTGCGGTCGAAGACAAAACCAAACCCGTAGGACAAGCGGATGCCGTTGCGCACGAGTGCGAGGCCCAGCGCCACGGGGCTGGTGCCGATGTTGATCGTGTCGTTGGGCTTGATGTAAAAGTTCGGCTGGGTGCCGTCATAGATGCCCCTCAGGTTCAACCGCATCATGACTTCCTGGTCATTGTCCATACGCCGAATGAGGTCCACCCGTTCGGCAAAAGCCGCCGACGAGAAACCGCCGGCCGAGAAGATCAGTTGCCGCAGCGTCAGTTCCCTGTCACCGGGGATGGCGTAGGTGCCCGGCCGCGCGATCGCGCCACCGATATAGACATTGCCCGAAGAGGGCGAGGGGATGCGGATGATGTCGCCCGGACGGATCACGATGTTGTATTCGAGGTTGCCGTCCGTCAGTTTGTCGTAAGGCACTTCGATCACCACCTGTCGCACGCCGCTGTCCACCACCGGGGCGCCGTCGCCCTCGGGGCCATCCACCCTTTGCCACTGGCCCTGCACGTTGGCCCAGTGCGCTGCGGGAGACGTGCTGTCCAATGAGGATTCCAGCACCGCAGGCGGCTCGGTGCCCTTGCCGGTCTTCGCGGGCTCCAAAGGCTCGGGCACGTCCAGGCCCTTGAGCAGGTCTTTGATGAGGTCGCCGCTGTCTTGTGCGGGGGGTTGCTTGCCTTCATCGCCCTCGGCGGGTGCCTGTTGCGCGCCATCGGACTCCGTGCCGATGTCGACCTGACGGATCACAAAAATACGTTTGGAGGTCGTCGCGATGCCCGCCAGCGCCAGCGCGTCGATCAATCGGAAGTCGTCGTGCAGGATGTTATAGATGCCCACCGATCGGCGGTCGTCCGATCCCAGCACGCTGAAGGTTTTCTTACGCGACTCCTGAACGATCACACTCACCGTCGGGTCTTTGAGGATGCCACGCTCCTGCAGGATACGGATGATCCGCTCCTCCAGACCGCTGGTGGTCTGCCCTGCCACCTGGATCCGACCGAGCACCGGGAGCCTGATCTGACCCAGCTCATCCACACGCCGGGTCTGCTGCGTCTCGACATTCGGCTGCATCAATTCAAAGATCGACACCGTCACGAGGTCGCCCTCGCTCAGGACGTACTCCTGCTTGATCGGGATCAGGTCTTCCGAGATGACCGGCCTCATGCCCGGCGGGTCGCGCGGCGGCTCGTCGATCACGTCAAGTCGGCTGAGGATCGGCAGGACGATCGGGGTCCGTTCCCACCGCCCCTGGACCGCGGGGTCCAGAAACGAATCCATCTCGCAACCCACGACCCCGACTGTCAACAAACACAACACCAGTGCAACGCACCGAGTGCTCAACAACGGATTGGGCCAAAATCGTGCCTGCACAGGGTGGTCACTCCATTGAGGGTTTGGTCAACACTTTATAGCCAGAGCTTCGACTCAAACTGACCGTAGCAAAGTATTCTAACATTATAAATCAATAACCGCCTGATTCTTGCCTGCCGACCGGATAATGCGTAACCCCCATAATCTATCCGGTTTATCAGGGATCGACCGATCCACGGCGAACGGTTAATTCAAAATTGACATTCGCAAGTGTGACCTGCCCGTCACGCGTTATCGGATGTTCTGTGCCGGGACGCCCGAACCCTCCCGAATTGTTACATTGACCGCATGCCGCAACACATCACCATCGTCGGCGATGGCTCCATGGCCACAGTCTGTGCCCTGCTGCTCCAGAGCAAGGGCTGCGACGTGCGCATCTGGGGTCACGACCCGGAGACCATCAACTCGATCATCCAGCTCCGTGAAAACACACGCTACCTCCCCGGCTGCCGACTGCCCGATTCGATCAAACTGACCGCCGACGGCAAGACCGCCTTCCACGACGCCGACATCGCCGTCTCCGCCGTGCCGACCCAATTCATCCGTCACGTCTGGGAACGCCTGGCTCCGCACGTCCCGCACGACCTGCCCATTGCCTCCGTGGCCAAGGGCATCGAAAACGCCACACTCCTACGACCGACGCAGATCATTCTCGACACACTCGAAAAAAACGGCCGCCAGAACCCCGACCGCGCCCCACGCAAACTGGCCGCCATCTCCGGCCCGTCCATCGCGGGTGAACTGGCACGCTGCCTGCCCGCGACCGTCTGTGTCGCCAGTGACGACATCGACTTTGCCACCGAGCTTCAGCAAGCCTTCACCACGCACTGGTTCCGGGTCTACACCAACCCGGACCTGCTCGGTGTCGAACTGGCCGGTGCGTGCAAGAACGTCATCGCGGTGGCCGCGGGCATCCTCGACGGTCTCCAGGCCGGCAACAACGCCAAGAGCGCGCTGCTCTCACGTGGCATAGCCGAGATCGCTCGCCTGGGCATGGCTATGGGCGCCAAGCCCGAGACCTTCTTCGGCATCGCGGGCATCGGCGACCTGGCCACGACCTGCTTCTCACCCACCGGACGCAACCGCACCTGTGGCGAAATGCTCGGCAAAGGCCGGAAACTCGACGAGGTGCTCAAGAAAATCCCGGGCGTGGTCGAGGGCGTCCCCACTACGCGATCCGTCGTCCAATTGGCCGACAAATACCGAGTCGAAATGCCCATCACCCAGGCTGTCCATCAGGTGCTCTTCGAGGGCCTCGACCCCATCGAAGGCATCAGCCAACTCATGAGCCGGGAACCCAAAGCCGAACGCCTCTGACTATTTAGCCCGGTCGCTTGCGACCGGTGATGGACATGGGTTCTCATACCAATCCCATTTAATTCTCGTGCGTGAGCCACTCGGTCGCAGTGATGGTTTTGAGCCGCTCGGGCGTCAGTTTGTTCCAACTATCGTGGCAGGCTCGATCGATGTCAGCCCCGTCCTCGAACACGCGGTTGCTCAG
>WGMF01000020.1 GCA_016125215.1 Phycisphaera sp. | reverse complement strand
CTTGCGAGTGTGGCCTGCCTTTCAGCGGGTTAATCCATGCATGTCAAGCCTTGGATAAGGTTCTTCGCGTTGCTTCGAATTAAGCCACATGCTCCACCGCTTGTGTGAGCCCCCGTCAATTCCTTTGAGTTTTAGTCTTGCGACCGTACTCCCCAGGCGGCGCACTTAACACTTTTGCTTCGATCATGAGGGCGTCAAAACCTCCACGATCTAGTGCGCATCGTTTAGGGCGTGGACTACCGGGGTATCTAATCCCGTTCGCTACCCACGCTTTCGTGCCTCAGCGTCAGAATCGGCCCAGTCACCTGCCTTCGCCTTTGGCGTTCCGCTAGATATCTACGCATTTCACCGCTCCACCTAGCGTTCCGGTGACCCCTACCGACCTCAAGACTTGCAGTCTGCCAAGCAATTCCACAGTTGAGCTGTGGGATTTCACAAAGCACTTGCAAATCCGCCTACGCACCCTTTAAGCCCTAGTGAATCCGCGTAACGCTTGAGACCTCTGTATTACCGCGGCTGCTGGCACAGAGTTAGCCGTCTCTTCCTTTGGGGATCCTCATTGTGTTGGTAGCCCCTGACAGCAGTTTACACGCCGAGGCGCTTCATCCTGCACGCGGCATTGCTCCGTCAGACTTTCGTCCATTGCGGAATATTCGTTACTGCAGCCTCCCGTAGGAGTCCGGGCAGTGTCTCAGTCCCGATGCGGCGGGCCGTGCTCTCACACCCGCTACCCGTCATAGGCTTGGTGAGCCATTACCTCACCAACTACCTGATAGGACATTTCCCGATCCCGAACCAGCAAGCCTTTGCCCATCAAGCCAGGCGACTCGACGGGGTTATCAGGTATTAATTCACCTTTCGGTGAGCTATCCCTGAGTTCGGGGTACGTTAGAAATGCATTACTCGCCCTTTCGCCACTCTACTAGGCCGAAGCCGTTCGCGTTCGACTTGCATGTTTTAGCCATGCCGCCAGCGTTCACGCTGAGCCAGGATCAAACTCTTCAAAAAGAATCGTTGCTCCGTTCGACACACTTGCGCGTGCCCACGGTTTGCTTCGATAGAAGGTTGACCCAGTTCGTCGATACCCCGACACTAACAAGTTGTTACACCTGTCAGGCCGATGGCGTCGACGGGTCGCGTCAACCCGCTGTGAGACGGGCTGACATTGACTCAACAATCTGTCATCAAATGGAATTTCTCCGAATTGGAGATTCACATGGTTCGAGAATGTTGAGACATCCCACGGCTGTGTAAGCTCGTGGGTTCTCGGCCGACGAACGGGGTGTCCGTCAGCCATTCACATCCTCGCGGCGTACCCAACTGTTCACTTGTCAAAGACCCGTCCCAGCCCTCCGACCCGTCATTCTATCCGGGTCGGCCTTGGCTGTCGTCCCGTATTTTATCAGGACGCCTCACCCATTTCTGACCCACCGCAAACGGTAAGCCAACTTTGGGCAAGACGGAACATCTTACACATCCCCCAAGCGATGTCAAATCGGCTCAAACCCCGGGATTACGTGGATTCTTTTGTGGAAAACCCGGCGAGCACCGCGACACCCCAAGCAGCCCCCCCCTCTCCCCCGGTCCGTCACCCCGCCATGGCGTGAAATGTCTGATGTCTGATGGCTGATGGCTGATGGCTGATCTCAGATGTGAGTTGGGCGATGTGGGAGGTATCATTGAACAATCCCGTCGTTTTGCCTGTACCCCACACTCATTGAACAGCACGTTGATCCGTCAGCGGTGACATCCCGAATCGAACCCCTGAACTCTTCACCACGGTCAACCATGTGGTACACAATCAAGCTCCCGGATTTCCCCCCTGAGACTCGTCAGCGACTGGACCGCGTCGCAAAACGATCGGGCTACCCCATCGAGTCGGTCTGGCTGGTATTGCGTGCGATCAATATTGCCTGCCACATCTCGTCCCCGGGACAATCGGATCATCACGCGGTGGCGGGCGTTCATGTGACCGCCACCGATGTCTGCCGCGCTCTGGGATTCCTGGCTTATGAATTGTTCGGGGACAACGCCATGAGTGGGCTTTACCGTTGGCGTCTCCAGCGCAGCGAAGACGTGGGCATTGTGGTTTTCAGCCTGATCGAAGAGGGTTTCACGCGGGCCTCCGAGAGTGATTCGATAC
Organism: Phycisphaera sp.; assembly: GCA_016125215.1. Lineage (GTDB taxonomy): Bacteria > Planctomycetota > Phycisphaerae > Phycisphaerales > Phycisphaeraceae > RI-382. The sequence goes on along the minus strand of WGMF01000020.1, from coordinate 10,948 downwards.
ACGATTTCAGGCATGTGCCCTTGCATTACAGACCTAAAGCGAATGAGAACACCTAAGAAAGTGTGTGAGAAGCCAGGCTGAAATCACGAGGGGGTGTATTGGGGTGCCACTGGCGGCTTGCCCGCCAGTGAAAAAGCCTTACGTTTTAAGCACTGGCGGGCAAGACGCCAGTGGCACCCCCCAAGCTTCTCACACGCCGGGTGCCACATGGCGTGGCCGCGCAGGCCGCCATGTGATGGCTTGAGGGATGACGGGTCGTGGTTCAACAAGTGTTTGACCTCGTCAAAAATGAAGAATCAAAACCACCGAGACACCGAGGGCACCGAGTGACGCGGCGGGTGGCACTGGCGGCTTGCCCGCCAGTGGATACGCTCCCGTCAACGACGACACCTCCGACTCATCGGGAACCCGTCAGACACATCGACCGGGCCATACACCCACCTCACCCGGGTAATCTTCCCACGTTACGAGATTGGCCAAACGAGCAGCGATGGATCGATGTGTGCTTAAAGCACTGGCGGACAAGCCGCCAGTGGCACCCACAGCCAGTGCCACCCGTCGCATATCCGACACCGTTTCTTTCCCGGTTTTTTCCCCACCCCTCCCGTTGTGGTGCCATCTTGAGATGCTAAACCGGCAGGCCGTCTACGCCGTAGAGCTCGAAGACGGCTTTATTGATCCGCTCCTCGTGGGCGTCGATGGCCGCCTTATGTTGCCCGAACTCACGGTCGGAGAGGTTAGGTTGGCGAAGCGCGATCTTGGCGTCCATGATGGCGCGCACGGACTCGGTGATCCGCGCGGCGAGCTTCTTGTCCGTGGCGGTCTCGGGGAGCTTGATGGGGATTTGCGCGATGTATGCTTTGCTATACGCGAACCACCCGCTGTGGAAGGGCGTAGTGACACGCTGGAGAAAAGTGTCGAGGAGAGTGCTGTTCAAGAGTCCACAGAGATATTCGAGACTGATGTCGATGTTCGGCACGATGGCGTGTGCTCCACCACCGCCGCCGCCGCTTCCCACAAAGTAATACTCGCCGATCTCGTCAATCGCGTACTCAGCCCGTTCTGCCATCGCGGGCACAAGGAGCTTGGCTGTGGGCATCACTTCGAAGTTCTGCGGGCGCGAGAACCGGTAGAAGTCTGGTCCGTCGAAGGGGCGGTTGTATAACGGCTTGTCATCCGGCCCCTTGATGACCTCGCCTCTGTTATCCTTTTGTGTTTTCTTCTCTCGCTCAATCAACTGCGAGCGACACGCCTTCAGGTAATCGAACGCAAGCGGATACTGTGTCTTCATCGCTTTGGGTTCGATGAGCTTCCAGTCACCTTTTACCAACTCATAGGGAAAGAGGACGCAAAGTGGCGTGTCATCCATAGCCCAACGGCGAATATGCAACGATCCCTTCAACAGAGGATGCAATAGTTCCTTTTCGATGGCGTACGAGCGACTCGTTTGTTCACTGAAATAGTTTTTCCCGCGTCGTTCCAAGTAGAATACCGGATCGCAGCCGCTAACAAGTCCTTGGGCAATTTTGGACGTGATGTCGCCTAGGGTTCTGTGGTCCGACCTCACCGCACCTAACCACTTACTGTCGGCGGCGTTGGCGAAGACCCACGGCGCTGAGCCTTCGGGCTTTCGGGCCGCGAACCGCACCACGCCCTTCACAGCTTTGCCAGCGTCCAAGTCGGCGCACTGGGACCGTCCATCATCCAACTCGATGACCTTCGCGTAATCCACAGCGTTCTTGCCTGCGTCCCGCGAAAAGACGTGGATCGCGGTATACGTCGTCGCACCCTTGAAGACCTGTTGGTCGCCAAAGTCCACCACGGCCCTCAGGTGTTTCCCGTCGGTGATGAGCTTCCGCAGACCCTCACCGTATTTCGCCTGCCAGAACTTATGCGGCATGATGAATCCGAGCAAGCCATCGTGGGCCAGCAGTTGCAACGCCCGCTCGGTGAACACAACGTAGATGTCGTAGTTGCCCTTCGCCGCGCTCTTGTATTTCCACTTGTAATACGCGCACTCCTCCGGCGCCCACTTGTTGAGTTCCTGCACCCGGATATAAGGCGGGTTGCCGATGATGCAATCGAACCCGCCCCGGCCCCGTTCTTTGACCGCCTCGGAGTCGAGCAGACGCCCGAAGCCGTGCGTACGGCTTCTCCAGTCGAAGCGGTTGATTCGGAAAGCGGTGTCGGCGTTCTCGCCAAAGAGGCCTCGCCGGTGGTGGGACGCGAAAGTGTCGTAACCTTCGTGATCGATGAGCGAGTTGCCGCATTGGATGTTGTTGTCCAGAGACGGCAACAACTGACGTTCAACCCAAAGCGTCGCCCAGTTATCCGGGAGTTTCGACTCCAGCATCTTCAAATACAGGGACATGACCGTCACCTCGACGGCTTGTTGGTCGATGTCCACGCCGTGGATGCAGTTTGTCAGGAGTGCGGCGCGGAAGTCGGGGGCGAGGTACCACCTTCCCTCTTTGTCCTGAAAGGCGATCTCTGATTTCCTCTTGCGGCCTTTGCTTCCACTGCCCGCGCTCATGGCCGGGACGTGGGCCTTGGCGAGTGCGGGGTCTTTATTGACGGCGGTTAGGCAGTAATAAAAGAGGTATTGCAGGGCAGCGACGAGGAACGAACCGGAGCCGCAAGCGGGGTCGAGAATCTTTACGTCCAGCACATCGGCGGGCGTCTTGCCCGTGATCTTTGGGCCGATGACGCGGCGGATGATCGAATCGACCACAAAGCGAGGCGTGTAGTAGACGCCCCCCGCGTGGCGGACCTCCAGTTTCTCCTCGACGGAGGCTTGGCCGTGTTTAACCACAATGGTATTGCCAAGGAACCGTTCGTAGACCGTGCCAAGGATGTCGTCACCGATGGCTGCAAAGTCCCACGGCCCGTCGGGCGGGTAGAGCGTCCGTGTGAAGTCGGCAAGCACACTACCGTCGACCTTTAGTTCCTCGGAGAAGTGCGGTTTGTACAAGTAGCCGTTGTACTTGGCGTCGTAGTCTCGGAACGTCGCGGAGAGGGCGTCGTAGAACTCGCCCCCTTCCGTGCCGATGCGTTCGAGCATCTCGCGCAGTGTGCCGAAGGGGACGATGCCTCGATCCTCTATGACGCGCATGAACACGAGGCGGTCCATGATGCGTTGGACGGCTTCTGTGAGTTTGGCTGCACCGTGGAGAGAATCCGCTTCCGGGAAAGCGCCCTTGTTCTCACGGTATAGCGCAGCGGCAAAGTGTCGGCGGTGAGTATCGAGGTACGCAAGGAAAACCTGGTCAACCGGCTCAGCTCCTTTGAGGTCAATGAGCATCCGGTCTACAGTGCGGAGTCGCTTTCCCGCCTTGACCTTTTTGATACCGGCCAGAAGCCGTTCGAGTGAGCCACCCTCAACGGCACTGTGCCCAAATGTGGCGGTGATGGCGTCCCACTGAGACTCATATTTGTCGTAGTCGAGCGAAAACTCCTTAACCAAGCCGCGGCGCGGTTCGTTGTGGATTGGTTTAAGCGTGGTGTCGTAAAGTCGGAACTGCTCGAAGTCGGTCAGAACCGCGAACGGGATGGTGCTGTTCCAAGCGTATTGCTTGGCCTGAAAGATCGCGTTCTTGTCGTCATCGATGTCAATGACGGGCTTCTTGGCCTCGACGATAAACCGCGCGAAACCACCCAGCCGGAACAGGTAATCCGGGCGACGGGAGCGAAGCCCTCCCGCGTCTACGGTTTCAACGTTCTTTTCAATGATGACTTCCGCATCTGTTGGCCCGACACCTTTGGTGTCGCCAACGTCCCAACCAAGAGCGCGCCAGAACGGATCGATGAACTGCTGACGGATTTCCGCTTCCTTGGTTTCCTTGGATTTGTACGCCTTGACGTGGGCTCGAAAGTTGGCAACGAGATTGCTTATGCTCACAACGCGGTCTCCACTAGACATTTAAGGTAGCAACAGTCAGAGCTACACTCAAAGAGGGAGGAAACGCTGCTGCGCCTGCTGCGATCGCTGTGGTTATCCTCTCTGGCATGAAGCACCTGGCGATCGATCTTGGCTCGAAGCGGCGGGTGGCACTGGCGGCTTGCCCGCCAGTGGATACGCTCCCGTCAACGTCAACACCTCCGACTTATCGGGAACCCGTCAGACACATCGACAACCCGGACTAGGCACACACCTCACCCGGAAAATCTTCCCACGGCGCGTGATTGCCGAAAAGGTGGCAATGGATCGATGTATACTTTAAGCACTGGCGGACAAGCCGCCAGTGGCACCCACAGCCAGTGCCATCCAACGGCACCCACAGCCAGTGCCACCCGCCGGGTTATTGAATCATTACGAGAGAAAGGCCGCATGAAACAACAGTAAACGTGCAGGGATCGACATGTTGGACCGGGGCCACGAGGGGGCCGATTCCCAAGATGCCCGCATTGGGACCACATCAGTTAGAATGCACACAATTGGCTTTCTATCCGTTGATGCAATCGTCGATTGCGTCGGTGTCAGCCAATCGCGAAGGGTTGCCGTCGTGATATCGCGTAAGGCACTTCTGCAAATCATGCTCGGAGCACTGGCGGTGACGGCTGCCTTTGGTGTACTTGGCGCGCTGCTGAACCAATACGACGCCATCTGGCGAATCATGTGGACCTGCTTTTCAACCGCGGTCGCGGCTGGGTTTATGCTGCCGCTGTCGCTGATGGTTGATCGTGAAAAGCTGCGCCCCTCGGGGCTGTTCGGCGTGGCAGCGGCGCTCGTCATATATGCGCTGGTCCTGGCATTGATCTGGGATGTGATGAGGTTGATCAACGCCGGTCGGGACGAAGAGGAAGTTGCGTTCTCACTGCTTTGCCTCATGCTCATCACGCCGTTTGGCATGCTCTTTAGCGGGCTGATGAAGTCCAAGTCGTCGTCACTGGCTGGCCTTGTCGGCTTAGCACTTATTGCGATCACATTCGTGTTGATGATGTTCGCCGTGTGGTGGTCGGGGAACTGGTACAGCAACGACCGATTCTGGGAATCGGCATGGACCGTCGGCGGGTACGGTTTGCTGATCGTTATGTGCCTGGCCGGCTTCAACACGCAGCGCAGGTGGTGGCCGTTTGCCGGCGTCGCTGCAGCGGTTATTGCTGCCGGCATGTTGCTGATCCACATTTGGTTTGACCCGGGTGGCGGGCCGGAACTTTTCACCATCATCACCAGTATTGCCTGCGTCGTTGCTCATGCCAATTTGGTGTTGCTGTGTCCGAAGAAAACGCCCATCACGGTCCTGCAGGTCGTCACGCTCGGCTCAGCGATCGCGACCGCGGGGTTGATCGACCTGATCGTCGTCATGTTTGCGGACGCAAACATCGATGACCATGTCTTGCTGCGGCTGGCTGCCGCTTTCGCCATTCTCGCAGCCTGCGGTTCGCTTGGGTTGATCGTGCTGGCCTTGATTTTCCGGCCGATCAAAATCGAAGCCGGCGTCATCGAATTCGTCCAGATGACCGTTTTCTGCCCGCGTTGCAGGACCAAACAGACCGTTCCGCTTGGCGACAGTCAATGCCACGTTTGCCGATTGACATTCAATCTGCAGGTTCAGGATCCACGCTGTCCGCAGTGCGACTACCTGTTGATCGGCCTGACCTGTGATGCGTGCCCCGAATGTGGCCATAGAATTGCTGCGCCGTCTGCTTGATGGCAAAGCAAGCCTCGCATCCGGCAAAGAAAAGGTGTCAGGATTGCTCTGTAGAAAAGGTCGATTTTGGTACTCGTCATCGGTTGGTGGCAACTCAAAATTCCCGTGTTTTTTGATGATACGTGGTCAGCGGTAGACGGCGGGTGGCACTGGCGGCTCGCCCGCCAGTGGGAAGGCTCCCGTCAACGACGACACCACCGACTTATCGGGAACCCGTCAGACACATCGACCGGGCCATACACCCACCTCACCCGGGTAATGTTCCCAAGTTACGAGATTGGCCATACGAGCAGCGATGGATCGATGTATGCTTAAAGCACTGGCGGACAAGCCGCCAGTGGCACCCACAGCCAGTGCCACCCGCCGGGTTTCCGGGATACCCACTTGTGGACCACATCACTCGGCTCCACCCTACCCCCGGCCCACGCTACTTGCTTTTCCGTGCCCGTCTTTTTGGGCGATATGAAGCTTCAGAGATCGAGATCGCCTTAGCCATGGCTTTAGCTAAACGATCCAACAACACCGGCGGACGCAAACGTATTACATAACCGCCAATGCCGGAATGCCCAAGACCTTTTCGTGCCATCGGTACAAGCATGATAATACCGCTGTCTAGTCGGGTGACACCAACCATGGCGATGGGATCGATGTCCCGCCATCGTTTGACTTTCGCTGCTTTTAGAATCTTGCGTGATTGCGGTTTGATCCCGGGATCAGGCGGCCAATTGTCATGCGAATGCCTCATCAATCGCAACACAACTTTCGCGAGTATTCGAGGCTTTACGTCATGCGAATAGGCCTCCACCGGGTCAACGCCTTGCATTCCGCGCTGAAGAAGCGAATATGGGTGAATAACGTATGCGTGCGGGAACATCATGATATTGACTTCCTGAATCATCTGGCGAGAACCTCCACCTGAACTCTAAGCTGCTTTCCATATCGAATAAGTTGATTCAACGCCCGTGTTTGTTCCGCACTCCCTCCGCGAGGTACGATTAGTTCGAGACGACGCAGCATAATACGGCCAGAAGTTAACACGGTGTTTCCTCGAGTGTGTCCCGGGAATCTCCAGATATCCTCAACGATACTCTTGCCTCTCGTCAGCACCGCCTTGCCGCTGCGATAACTTGGCGCAAAGAGGTCAATGCTCTTAACGCTCGTAGCCACACCCGTACGCCAGGGTGTGAAAAGGTGTCAGGATGATTTTATTTCTTCAATTCGACACAGTGACCTATTTATGAGCCAAAACTGACGATCTTACCCACCACCATCAATAATCATCCTGACACCTTTTCATTGCTGATACGATGCCACGTTGGCCTGGGAATATTCGAGGCTGCGTGTTACGCTTGCGTGTGAATGGTGGGCCGCGCGGACTTGGCCCACCCTACCCGTGGCACGGGCTACTTGCTGGAGCTGGCCCGAGCCGTTGTACTCGCGGACGACCTCAGGTACGCCAAACCATCGGATACTCATGCACCAAGTCCGCCTTACGCTCAAGCACTTCTTTGGGCCACCACTGCTCGTCTACATAGCGGTACATCGATTGCAGAATCTGTGATGGACTGGGTGTCGTTTGTCCGGGTATCCAATAGGCCAGCTTCATCCAAGTTGCAAGGTCTTCCCAATAGCCGTTTTCGTAGGCGTCAACCACCAGACCCGGCAGGAATCCTCTGAAGGCTTGTCGTACTTGATCGCCTGTCCAGAACCCTTCGCTGCGATGCCGCATTAACACCCAGGCCATTGCGCGTTTCGAGCGGACGCGCCGCGGGTCCGTCGGGGGCTTGAACTTGGGGAACCTCGTGTACCACGCCAGACCCCGTTGGTCCGCGCCCGCCTGATAGCAGGCCAGCCCCAACACGTCCAGACTGCGAGGATGGTCGTCGGGGCCAAGATGGAACGCCTTTTCATAAAGTTCCATTGCCCGTCGGTTGCACTCGGGGGCCTCTTCATTGTGTAACAGCCAGTGACAGACAGCCCGGCTTTCCTGCAAGCTCGCGGCACCGTATGCGCCATCGGGCATGCTCGGTGAGTAGGCCACCGCTTTAACCCCACCGGCTTCCACCTCCACCGGCGGCTCGGGCGACGCCTCGGGAATCTCTTCCGGCTCCCATGGTGCCGCTCGACCCGACATCCAGAACTCGCCTTTCTCCAGACAGCGCCGGGCAAGGTCGGGGAGGTCCCAGAGCAAGTATTCGATGCCCAAATTCAAGTATGCCGAGCCGAATTTGCGAACCGACCCCCCCCATGATTGCACGCTCTCTACGGTCTCTGCTAACTCACATTCTTCGGTTCGAGAAGCGCTAAACGCTCTTGATGCTGTACCGGGTGTACCTAGCATCGCATTACCCCTTAATAAAAGCGCGAGATACTGTTTCGTGCATTACTAAATCCAACAGTGTGTGTCGCGTAACTACCCTGTTGAATAGAACGATGTGCTGCGGAATATTCGTCTAGTGTAAGCAGGTGTTTAGATCTTTTAAGTATTTGGTAAGCCTGCGTTGCCGCAGCCTTGCGCAAGTCAACCCGTCCGAAAGTCAACGACTCGACAATCCGTCTTGAGGAGCTGCGGTTCTTCACATCGAACAGAATAATCTTTCCCTGACTTCGGCTGAATGCCACCGAGTCCGCCCCGTGGGAACCAATTCGGCCCGGTCCGCCGATTAAGACAAAGTCGGTATTCGCACGCAAAGCACGGTAGTGCCGTAGTTCGGCGGCGACCGCATTCCGCAGCCGTTGTATGTTTCGACCGTAGCTGGTTCCCGCCGTGACCGTACCGCGCATCCGGGGTAAGCTACGCAGGGTCGCAGCCAATGCGCCGCGAACCGCCGCAACAGGTACCGCCCCCTCCGCCTCCTGCACGCCGCTACCGAGGAACAGGCCTGTGCCCGTTACGCCGGCGGTGGTGAGCAGCACCGGTCGGGACAGCATCGTAGAGCGTACCGTGACCGGCAGCCTGCCATATGCGACCCGGGCAAAGCCCATGCCCTGCCTCAAGCCCGAGACGCTTGCGACGACACCCAATGCACCCAAGCCGATATCCCACGGGTCGCCCTCGGACAACCCTGTGCGTAGCACGCTCAAACCCGTGGCGTCAGCGAAGCCACCCATCACGACATTGCCCTCGCCATCAAGATACCGCTCGTAGCCCGCCCCCACACTATTGACCGCCAGGCCGATCAACAAACCGTAGAAGGGGATGAAGTACGACCCGATCTGTACCGTCGTGGCCACGGCTTGGCCGTAACCCCACATCTCACGCCAGCCGAGTGAATCTTTGAACTGTTGCTGGTAATACTGACCCCTCCTTGTGACGCTGGGTATCACACCATCCTTGAGTTCGCATCACTTACGCCGTCTCTTGGGACGATATGAAGCTTCGGAGATTGAGATGGCCTTAGCCAGCGCTTTGGCTAAGCGATCCAACGACACCGGCGGACGCAAACGTATTACATAACCGCCAATGTCGGAATGCCCCAGGCCTTTTCGTGCGATCGGCACAAGTTCAATGAGGCCCTTATCAACACGCGTGATACTGACCATCGCGATGGGATCGAAATCTCGCCAGCGTTTAACTTTTGCAAGCCGGAGCATCTTGCGAGATTGTGGTTGAACTGCGGGATCAGGTGGCCACGTTTCTTTCGAATGTTTCATCAAATGCAACACGTGCTTTGTGAGTTCTCGAAAGGGTGTCTCAAGTGTATAGGTATCCACGGGGTCAACACATTGACTTCCCCGCGGAGTTATCGAGGTTGGGTGAATGATGTATGCGTGAGGGAACTTCATTATCTCGACATGCTCAATCATCTGAAAATCACCTCCACGTGAACACGTAGGTGTTTCCCGTATTGCACTATTTGATTCATCGCCCGCAACTGTTCAGCACTACCACCACGAGGTACGATCAGATCAAGTCGACGAATTGTAATATCGCGGGCTAACAATTGCGTTTTTCCCCTGTCGCTTCGCGAAAATCTCCAGATATCCTCAACGATACTCTTGCCTCTCGTCAGCACCGGCGGGTGGCACTGGCGGCTTGCCCGCCAGTGGGAAGGCTCCCGTCAACGACGACACCTCCGACTCATCGATAATCCGTCAGACACATCGACAACTCGAGCCATACACCCACCTCACCCGGGTAATGTTCCCACGTTACGAGATTGGCCAAACGAGCAGCGATGGATCGATGTATGCTTAAAGCACTGGCGGACAAGCCGCCAGTGGCACCCACAGCCAGTGCCACCCGCCCGCCAAGGGCAGGCCGGTTGTCTGCCCGCCGAATTGTGGGCGATTGATCGGTCACTTTCAATAAAGGATGAGGAAAAGCATGCGCTATCACCAGACAACATTATTCTTCGCGGCGGTCGCTTCACTCGGGTTAGCTGGCACCGCATCGGCTGCCGTGATCGCGGACTTTGTGGACGACTTCCCGACGGTCAACGGCCCCGGGCCGCAGTTCGACGGTACCGAAACCCCCGGCCCGGGCTGGGCCTACCTGTGGAACCCCGATGGCGTGGTGGGCGTCTCGGCGAACTACCAGTCGCTCGTGCCCAACACGTTCAATGTGACTGGCAACAGCGTGGATGACGAGGGCCTGTTTACCAACATCGGCAACATCGCATTCAACGCCGCCGGCCAAGGTAACTTCCAGTACGGACGCATCGGCATCGGTTCCAGCCATCCGGGCACTGGTATCGATCACCGCGCTATCTTCGCCTACACCCTACCAGGCCGGCGAAGCGGGTACCGTCTCCATCACCAACAGTTCGCTGGTCAAGAACACCGCGGTGCAGAATGGCGTCGACTTGGATGTCTACGTCAACGACGCACTGGTCGCGGTGCTGAGTATCGACGGCTTCAACTCGACCACCCCCACCAGCTTCGACGGCGCGCTGGGTACGCTGAGTGTCGGCGACACCGTTTACGTCACCGTGGGGAACAACGGCTACTCGGCCCAGGATGCGTTTGTCATCGACTTCACCCTCGAAAGCAGCGCCGCCATACCCGAGCCCGCCTCGGTCGCCATGGGCCTGGCCGGCCTGGCGCTCGTCGCGGTCCGTCGTCGTAGATGAAAAGGTGTCAGGAACGAACGCCATCAACTTAAGCGGCAACTGCCGTGATGCCAAGTGCTTGGCGTAGTTGATCGTGTGGGGAAGATAAGGTGTCAGGTACGAACGCCATCAACTTAAGCGGCAACGCTTGTGATTTCAAGGTGTTTGCGTAGTTGGTCGCGGGGTTGGGTCATGTAGCTGTAGCGGTCTTTCCTTCGTTTGACCACACGCGGTTCGTGTCTACCG
>WGMF01000053.1 GCA_016125215.1 Phycisphaera sp. | reverse complement strand
TACATGAGCCTCTCCTGACATTGAGGAAAGGCTCCATGATGCGATCGAATTGAAGTCGATGCAGGTCATGATTCGTTGCAGATCGCGCGGTTGATTGAAGTTAGAATGATTCTTGCATCAAACGTTGGGACAGTAGTGATGTGTATTTATGTTTGATTTTTCCGTTGAATCATTTCGAGATGGATTCCTGGGTACTGACCGCCACACCTACCGATACGCGCTTGCGCGTTGGGCCAAACCCATGAATCGCAACGAGAACCGTCAAGTACCCCCGAGAGGCAAAAATACCAACAAGTCGTATCAACGCAAGTGCTTTACTCGCAGTAGTTTGCCGCAACAAAAAATGATCCTAATGAATGACAGAAAATTCGTGTTTTGACCCTTATAAGGGTCAACTTCTGTCTCGAATGTCGGCTGGTCTGACGGGTGCGGACAGATAGTTTACCTCGTCGACTTCGACACCGCTCGCGACATGGAGAGTGTCCGTGCGGTTGCTCCATGTGGCTGCGAGTCAGACCATTCATCCAGGCAACCTCCGCGAGCGTGTAAAGGTTAAGGCGTTGGGGATCATGGTGTCGGTCTCGGTAGGGGTCTGAGACAGAAGAATTCAGACGGAGAACGCCTCTTCTGGCCGGCGCGATCACGGGATAAACATGACCGCGCCGGCCAAGAGGGCCAGGTGAGCTAGGAGTCAGACTTGCTGTGAAAGTCTGGTCATGGATAACCTGTCATCGCACAAGGGTGCGGCGGTGCGTGACCTGATCGAAAATGCGCGGGCGGACTTGTGGTACTTGCCGCCGTATTCACCGGATCTGAATCCGATCGAGAAGTTGTGGAGCAAGGTCAAAGCGTGGCTGCGTCGCGTAATGGCGGGCACGTTCGAGCAGCTGCTCAACGCGATGGCTGACGCGTTGCGAGCGGTGGAAGCCAGCGAATGCGCCAACTACTTTCGCTCGTGCGGGTACGGCCGGAAATGATGCGAAATGCTTTAGAAACCGGTAGCGAATCACTGGTAGCGTCTGGTTACACTTGAGGTGGACCGATGACGGGGTGAGGACCAATTATCATCGTGACTCACCTATACTTCGGTATGCTAACCGGGGAAAGGTCAGGTTTATCCCAGCGCCCACCTTGCCAGCATTCTAGGTGCAGTCAACACATGAATCTAAAATCCAAAATGTTCACGGTCTGCCTGTTTGCATTCGTGCTGTCAGTGACTCCACGGGTGCATGCGGATCCACCCGTCGGTAAGACGATCACGCTTCGCTCGGTCAGCCTGCACAACTGTCTGGGTGTGGATTCCAGGCAGTCCAGCCTGAACGTCCGATGCGCTACGTCCCTGCAGCCGAGTACTCACTTTGTACTCGAGGACGCGGGACAGGGCGAGGTCCGCCTCAAGTCGGTCCATAACGGCTGCTATGTGCAACGAGCAGGAGAGGCTGTCCTCGCTACCGGGACGGACCCGAACGATGCCGACAGCCACTGGCAATGGGTTGAATCTGACGGGGAAGTTCAACTGAGAAATGCCGGCAATTCCCGGTTCTTGAGCTTGGGTCACGGCAACAAGATCAAGGCCAGCGGTAAATCGATGGGCGCGGCATTTACCTGGGCCCCACCTTCGGACGGGACCCAACAAACCCTGAGTTGGCGAGTGATTCCTGCCGATCCCAAGTACCCGACGAAGGAGGTCATCCTCGCCATTTGCGAAGTGACGGATGATCGCTTCGACCTTCCATCGAATCCTGCGACTCAAGATTGCACCACCGCATTTCAGTCAGCGATCCATTTTGCCGCCGAGGCCGGCGGCGGTACGGTGTTTATCCCCGAGGGGCAGTACCGCGTCGATGGGCCCCTGATCCTGATGGACAACGTCCTGCTCCAGGGTCGTTGGTGCGCGCCCACCGATCCCGACTACAAACGCAAATTGGGCACCGTCATCCGCTTGGAGAACGATGCCATGGATCCTGACGATGCCGTGATCGGGTACGCCGGTGGCAGCCTGATGGACCTGACCTTCTGGCATGCCAAGCAGAAGCCTGCACAGGGCGTAAAGCGCTACCCTTGGATCATTAAGCCCTCGGGCGGTGCGTTCCTTCAGAACATCACTTTCCTCAACGCGTACCGCGGCATCTACATGAAGCAAACCTCCAACGCAGATGTGAAGAACATCTACGGCTGCGCTTATGACATCGCGCTGAGCCTGGGTCCGAACTACGCCATCTCCCGCAATCGTAACGAGTGCTTCTCATCAGAGTACCTGGGGCTTTCGGGTCTGGAATCCGATCCCGCGCAACTCAAGGCCCACGAGGAGGCCACCTATGCGACGGGCACGGCGATGCAGGCAGAGAGACTGCACGGGCTCAAATACGTCTACGGGCACCACATTGCGTATCGAAACTTCAGGGATCAAACCTCCAAGGGTTCGGGCGGGACATTGCACGGGGTCGTGATCCGCAATTGCCAGGTCGGCATCTATTACGATGTCGAGAATGCGCGCGACATGGGTATCGGCGGGGGTACGTGTATCGAGAACTGTCGAATCGCGATCCAGTCGAGGGCCGGCGGTATCATCTCACTCAAGAACGCCAACATCACCGGCAGCACCGAGGCCGACGTGAAGTCCCTGGGCAAGTCGATCGACGTCCACATCGATAACTGCATGGTCGATGTGAAGAAGCTGAGCCTGGCTGGCGGCAAGGTCACCGGAACACCCAGCAAGACGCCCGTATCCTATGTCCCACGCGATGAACCCGAGTCGGAACCACAGCAGGAATCCGAGGATGGTGATCATGACGAGGAGGGTGAAGAAGCCGATGTCAGCCTGGACCTCGACAACGCCATCGTCCGCAATCCCCTGAAACTCGAGCTGTTCAATGTGAGGGACCCCAGGTTCGCCGGCGGGGCAGCGGGTGACGGCGTTAAAGATGACAGCGCCGCCGTTCAGTCCGCGATCACCGCGGCCAATGCCAACGGCGGCGGTTACGTCTTCTTCCCCGGAGGCACGTATCGGCTCACCCAAAATCTGAAACTCGAGAAAGGGGTACAGATGCGTGGGTCCAGCAGTGGGCGTGAATTCCTCGGCAATCCCGACACTGGCAGTATCCTGATCATCGATATGGCCCCCGTGGCGGACAACGAAGTCGACACCCCCGCTTTCATCACCATGGGGGATGATTCAGGCGTGCGCGGCGTGGGCTTCTTCTACCCCCATCAGACCGGTGGAGGCACATCCGGCACATTCCAGAAGTATCCCTACACCATTCGTGGTAACGGCGTCGGCAACTATGTCATGTACGTCTCGCCGATAAACCCGTACCGCTTTGTGCATTTTAAGGGTGACGACAACCTGTTCGCATACAGCTTCGGCGCCGGGATCCGTCAGTTGCTCTTTGTCGAGGGCAACCGCAACGGTCGTATGGAGCAGATCATGACCAAGCCAACCAACTGGTGCAAGAGTGAGTTCCCCTTCCCCGCTGGCATCGACAAGGACCAGTACAAGACCAACATCATGCTCGAGGGCTTCGAGCTGCTGCACCTGAAAGATTCTGACGACTACCACGTCAGCACGGGCGGCTACCACCATGGTGGCTTTCGTGGCGCGACCATTGAAAACTCCGGCGGCGATCTTGGCCGCTTCAGTCTTGAGCAATACGTAACGGGTATCGAGATCCTGTCCGGGGACAAAGACATCACCATCAGCGATAAGACCTCGACCACCAACCGCCACGGCCCCGACGGCGAAAACACCCAACAGTTTGCCATCAAGCTCTGCAAGGATTACACCGGTCACGTGGAGTCCCACGGCGGCAAGATCAAGGGCGACTTTCACGAGTTCATCAAGGTCGAGAACGGTTCACTGCATCGCGTGGGCAGCTCAATGGCTGGCAAGGGCATCACCGTGGTCGATGTCGATGAGCGGGGCAGTCTGTTCCTGGAGGGGGTCGACATCAACGGTTGCCTGGGGATCAAGAACCTGGGCTCCATCAAACTGCTCAACTGCAACATCGCCAGCGTCCCCAGCACCTACGCCCAACAGTTGGGAGCAGACAACACCATCGGATCAATCTTCGCGGGCACACGGTTGGGCCAGAAACCGATCCGGGATTTCGGGCTCATCCTCGACCGGACGGGCATCCAGCAGACCGGGGTCACGATGGCAAAGAATACGGGCACATCCCAGTCCCAGTACACAGCCACCACCACCAGAGGTCAATTCAACTTCAAAGTGGAACATCCCCAATTCTTCAACCAGTCTCCCAACGTCTTGGAGTTCACCTTCGGAGAGGTAGTCCCCAAGGACACCTCATTACAACTCTGGTATTACAGCAGGGAAGGATGGACCCAGGCTGACAACAAGAAAAACAAGAACCGGTTCCGATTTGCTGACTCCGCTTTTGGTCAACAGAAACCGGGTGAGAACTACCCCGACCTTCGCCTGGTGGTGAAGTCCGGCTCATCCCCTAGCGTGAGTTATTTCGAACTCTCCACGGCGGCATACGGTCCGTACGCTCCCAAGTCTCCAACCGGGCTTGTTGCCAAAGCCGGCACGGGCGTCGAACTGGATTGGGATGATAACGTCGAAAAAAACGTCACCTACAACATCTACCGCCGCACCCGATCCTCGGGTGCCTTTGGTCAGCCCATAGCCACAGGCGTGAATGTTAGCGATTACGTGGACCGATCCACCGCACAAGAGATGGGAGTTTGGTACGTCGTTACCGCCGTGGATGCAGACAATCGCGAATCGGGCATCAGCAGGGAAGCTTCAGTCTCGGTCAGCGAGAAATAACCAACGCCTTGGCCTCTTTGTTAAGCGAAGGGTCCTTGGAGCAACACAATCAGTGGTATTCAACGCGGGGTAGATCAATACCGTCTTAAAACTAACATCTGCGATGGTCCGGGGTAAGGGGGAAAGGTCAGTTGGTCGGGAGTGGTGTCTCCGCTCCAGCGTCGTTTGATCCACCCTAATGTCATGACAAGGCGATCAGGGCTTCGATCTGGTTGGCCAGGCGCCGGGTCTGGTTTTTGTCCTTGAAGCCCGGCAGGACCATCAGGGCGTTGTTGTGGTCTTTGAGTTCGATCCACCAGGTCGGTGTCTTGCGACGCTGCCCGGTGGCGCGATCTTTGTACGAGGGCTGGTATATGCGCATGGGATATCTCCCGAGGAATAGTGGGTTCTGAGGGCACGGTGTCCTGCGCGTCCGCGCAGGTTTATGAACGGCGGGTCGGAGGCCAGCGCCACTTGTGGCGCGGCGGGGTATCGGCGTTGACCCAGTCCGTGAGTTCTTCGGTACGCCAGCGAGACGCAGATCCGATCTTGACGGGGTTGGGGGCCCGCCAGTCTTTGACCATCTGGCGAAAGTGTGAGCGTGAGACGCTGAGCATCGCGGCGGCGTCTTTGTCGGTCAGCAGCAGGCGCTGCTCCACTCTCGTGATGGCCATTGCCGGCTGGGCTGTGACATCGATCTCTTCTTCGTGGTCGATCACAGCGGTATCGTTATCGTCGTTATGTGTGGGCGTGGTGGCCATCTTCGTACAACTATCGCTGTGTTCTCTGTGCTGGAAATACTGGTTGGAACGGGTATCACTTTCCCAATGGTTTCAGAGACGACGTCTATAGGATTTCAGCATCCTCCGCGCGGCGCACAGAGCGAATAACACGGCATCCCTGCGGCTCACAAGTCCGTGGGTGTTGAATCCTGTGATGATGGTTTCTCGGCAGGCCACTTGCTGATGTCTGTAAACTTATTTTCTATCTGATAATCCAACTTATCTATGAGTTCTCTGAACATGGGATTGCCCCACATGAAGGGTTTCATAAACGAAAAGATATCGGTATCTACCTCGATACTGATCTTCAAAAGGGACTCCAGGCCATATAGCGCAGGCTTGTAACCGGCGATGAGGTCTGGCTCGATTTCCAGCCTGTCAATAGCCATCCTGATCTCGTGTTCGCTGGGAAATTCGAGCAACTCTGCGATTTCGCGTACGGTGTAGAGGTCGTATTTGTTGGGGATCATGGTTGCCTGCCTGTTGAGGGGTTGAGTGGTCTGGATAACGGGTGCTGGTGATCTTTTTGATATTGACTCTTGCGAGTCAGCGAGTCAGGAGAGTCTGTTTTCGCCTGCCCTGTATATTTATCTCTCTCACCCTCATCCTTTTTTTTCGCGTAAGGTAGGAAACCTGAATCGCTGAGTCGCTGACTCGCAAGGACTCCATTTTTTCACGCGGCGTCGGCCGCGGGGTTTGTTCTTGATTTCACTTCTTCCAGACGCCACGTGGCACCGAGCCTGTTCTTGATGGTCTCGTCCTGCACGAGTCGGTACCCGCCGACGTTGCGCCCCCGGATCCGTTTGAACAGAGCCCCGACCTGCCGGGCTGTTGGTGCGGTGCCCGGCTTGGTGTTGGTGAGCGACTCGAGTGCCGCACGTAAAGGTCTATTAAAGGGATTAGGCATAGAGATTCCATGTTTGTTCGGATACAGCACCCCGACCAGGTTGTTGATGATGACGCCATCGTTGTGTGGGTCGTAGGCCTTCAAGGCCTCGAAGAACTCACCCAGATCGGCGGCGTCGTTGTCGGAGTTGGCGATAAGGTGCCCCGTGGTTTCACAGGGGTCCTTGTAACCCAACCAGACGACCGCCTGACGCACCAGCGCAGACCATCCCTCGAAGCTGCCGAAAGACGGGAGGGTCTGGCAAGGCTTACCCGCGGCACAGTAAGCCCGAAGCACCGTCAGGGCATGGACCAGTAGCTCGCCACGGTGCTCGATGACATAGGCCATCAGGTCGGGGTGTTGGAAACCCGTCCGAAGCTCCGGTCGCTCTTCGGGGGCGTCTAACCGGATATATAGGCAGCGCCGCCCCATGTCCGCACCCACGGCTATGTTGTTGCCCGTGGCGTACCAGGCGATCCCAAGCGGCACGGTGACCTGGCGGTTCTGCCCAAGCAGGCGGTCACTCCATTCATCGGAGGTCATTGCGCGGTCGAGGGCGTCGTTACCGAATCGGCCAACCACGTTGTCCAACAGGACCATGCTGGCACCGCTCATGGCGAGGGTGGTGATCTTCTTCCTCATCTCCTCGCTGTCGTGCGCGTAACCCGAAGCGGGGAGCGGCCTACCCAGAACAATATGGCCTATCACCTGAGCGAGCAGACTCTTCCCCGCACCCCGGACGTTGGCATCGATGAGGAACAAAGGTGCGGGGCCGGTGAAGGCGCAGCGTGCCAGGGGGGTCAGCAGGGCCGCGAGAAAGGCCGCCTTGTGGACATCATCTTCAAAGTAAAAATCCTCGACCAGACTGAGCAGCCGCGCAGCGGAGGCCCGGGCCTGGGCGTGCGTGGGATGTTCAGGTATCGAAGGTAAATCCGTCGGGATCTCCAGAAGCATGCCCGTACCACGGTCGTAGCCGGAGGTGTCGGCGACAGTCCCATCTGATCGCAACAGCGGTGCCGTCGAGATCCCATTGAGTGGGCGGATCCCCGGCCATTCCCCCCGCGCGAGGACGCCCTTGGTCAGCCAGGTCGGTGGGTGTTTGGTGACATATTTGTGGGGGTGGCACAACAATGCATGACGGGTCAAGTGCTCACTGAGCGTTTCTTCGGCGATCGGCACGACGACGCCTTTGCCTGTGGTGCGTGGGTCGGTCGAGACAAGACATTCGTCGGTGTGGATGACTCTGACCAAGACACCCCCGCGTCGATAGAGTGCTTCATCCTGCGCGAGGGCGTTCACGGCCTGGTCAATCACTTCGTGCTCTTCGGTGGTCAGCAAGATTACCGGCCGTGGGTCGTCCGCATCACCCACAACCTCGGGCAGCCCACGCGTGGTGATTTTCTCGGCGTCCCGGATCCGCGCAAGCACCTCGTCATCGGTCCACAATTTGGGGAAGGGCTTTGTCTTCTCATATTCTCGGATGGCTTTGAGAGCGAGCTCGTCATCGAGGTCGTGTTCGACGGCCCTGCAGGCGGCGGCATACAAGCGCTTAGACCCGTCGTAGTGATCCTCGATTCTCATGGCCACCATGGACCCGACGCAGCGTTTTACCTTGTCACATGCATCGTTCGACGAACGTGTGGCCGGCGTTGCTGTGCTCGTAGCCACCGCCGTCGCGGGAGACGCTTCCCACAGGCTCTTCAACGCCTCCGTGGTGTGCAGGCGGTCGGTGTGGTGCTCTTCGAGCGTTACCGGTACGGGTGGCTCGGATTTATAGTTTCTCGTCCCCGCGAGGCGCAGAATGCGAGCCAGGTCGAAGACGGAATCGAGCTTGTATCCCTCGGTCTCGGCGCGACGCTGCACATAGCCCTTCCACCCCTCGGCGATGTGCTTGGCGTGCTCGAGGTCCGTCACGGGATCTTTGAGCACCCAGTATGCGTGCAGCCCGTGGCCGCTGCCCACGACCATTGAAGGGGGCAGCGGTACGAGCTCTTCCAACAGTTTGCGAGCTGCCTGTGCATCTGTGGGACTGCCGGGCTTGCCGACGTCCAGGTCGATGTACAAAGCCGGCATCACCGCGGTATCGTCGACCTTGCCCCTGCCCGACTCAGGTTGCGTGTGCATTGGTGTAACACGGAACCAGACCTCGTAGCCGTCGAGCTCTTCCGCGCGTGCGACGAAATCCTCCACTTCGTCAAGTCGGAAAAACTCCGACGATAGCCCTCGTGCGTCGCCCCGCTTGTAATTCAGGACGACCCGCAGATCACGGTTTTCGATCTGCCCCCACAGCAGGTTCAACTGCTCGAGGGCCGGGTGCGTGGTGACGGTTTCAAAGCTCATGGCGGATTCCTCCTGCTCGCTCATCGAGCCAGTGTTCGAGGGTGCGTACCGGGTATGGAAGACGTTAATGGTCATGGCGCGGTCTCACATGGTGTTTACTGTGGGAAACGGTGGGAAGAAAGACCCGTGAGCCGGCGCGTTCGTAAGGACTAACGACCGCGACCGGCCCGACGGGCCAGATAGGCGTGAGTTACGCCGCCTTCGTTTTGCTTTTCTTCGAGGAACCAGACTTGCTGGTCCCCCCACTGCCCTTGGCGGTCGTGCCGATATCGGAGGGCAGCAAACCCTTCTTCGCCAGCAGTTCGGTGAGGGCGGTGTGCAGGTCGAGCGCGGCTTGAGGAGTGAGAACCTTGTAAACCGCCTCGACCTGTTTCCGTGCGAGGTCCGGGTCACCCTGCTGGTCGAGGGTCAAACGGATCGTTATACGCGAGGTGGAGGGGGCAGAGCTCGATGGGGATGAATTGGAATTCTCCAATTCAGCCACCTCATCCATGTTCTCCTCGGCGCGGCCGTCGGACTCGGTCGTGGACGGGACCGAGTCGACGATCTCCTGAGAAGCCTTACGCGGTTTTCTGCCACGCTTGTTCTTGCCGGTATCCTCAAGAGGCTGGATCACGCCGGCAGCTACGAGGCGCTGCCGGACCGTGTTAACGAGGTGGTGGCTTACGCCCACAATCAACGATGCCGGGTGGTCGAGGAGTTGCGGATCATCCTTGAGCACCAGTTCGACCGCCCGGTTCTTGTCGGCACGGCTCAGACGTAGCCCGTGCTTGAGATTGCCGTTGATCCCGGCGTGCAGGGCGTCCCGGTACGTGCCCTTGGAGACCTGGGCTCGGATGGTCCCGTGCTCAAGACGCTTGCAGGCCTCGTAGCGGTGGAAGCCGTCAGCAAGGAGCAGGCCGTGCCCGGCTACATCGACAATGGTGACCGGCGGGAACGCCTCTCCCACCTTCATCCGTTCCATGTAATCCTTAACGGTCTGCTCGTCGAGTTTTGCTCGACACTGGATCGACGGGTCCACTTTGATGGACTCGAACTCGACGGAGGTCACCTCCGTCTGGGTGGACGCTTTCGCCTCGGCGGTTGCGTCCTGGTTCTGATCCTGTTGCGCATAGACGTCCGGTGCGCGCTCCGGAACGGCCGGTTCCTGGCCGTCAGGTTTTTGTGATGCTGACATAGCAATCACTCCTGTGATCACGTGCACCATGCACATAATCTAAGAGTGACTATCGCGCTTTGAATAATTTTGTGTAGTCGATATTTCTGATATTTAGCGAGAATACTGCATAAACCCAACTCTCGCCTAACGTCGTGATGTGGCTTTGGGTTTAAACCCAAGTGGTAGTTCATCGAGATGCTTGAGTAAGTCGTCCCACCGCGCTCTCTCAGTGGCATCCAGTTGTTTCGCCTTGGACCGTGTTTCGGCTATTTGCTTGACCTGTTTCGGCGTGAAGGCCTTTGCCTTTCGGCCGCGCCCGGGTATCCCTGCGTCTTTCCGCATCCCACGGACGAGCTCTTCACTGCAGCCGAGGTACGCGGCTAAATTCATTGTTGTCAGCCCCGCCTTCATGATGTTCAAGAGGCCGTCACGGTTATTCGGTGCCGCGTTGGGGAACGGCGTATCGGACGATGGGTCATGATCTTTGAGGATCTGAGATAGACGGTCCAGGTACTTTCGCAGATCATGTGGAGGTAGTTGATTCAGGCATTGCTTTATGGTCTCCAGAACGCCATCTAACTGCGTGATGACACCGTTCTGCTTCTTGGTGGTTTTCGCCGTCAGGGCATAAGACACCGACTGGCGTGCCTCGTTGCGTGTATGCCTTACAAGTTGTTGGTACTGGTCATACGCATCGATAAATACCCGGCGTATGGGCGAATCACTCTCCCGGCTGCCCGACCAGTACGGCAGCAAGGTCGTCGCCCACTCTTCTATCACTATGTTGGTGGAGGTCGATCTGCACGGCTCATTAAACTCCTTGCATTTGTTTACAGCATTTTTAACCCGTTCCGTCACTTGCGCAAAAGTGTGCAGAACCTCCTGGCGCAGCCCATCTTCTCCCCGACCCCCTTGGTCTCTGGTGTCTTTTCGGTGATCAGGTGACATGCGGACAACCTCTTGTTTCTGGTGTGGAGCTAGAGGTGTATATTCAAAGAGAAGAACGGTCAAATCTCCGTTATATTTCGAACGCCTCCAGACCTACATGCACCAGACTATTTCCAGCCTCCACCCCCGGCCCTCGACAATTCTCCGCAGCGCCCTCTCCGTCTGTTCCCTGGCCGCCGTCACGTGCTCAGTAGCGCTGGCGACGGCGCGGAGGCGTTCCTGGGCCTGCGCAAACGTGCGGGCGATCAGTTGGGCCTCGCCGGCCTCTCCGGGCATCAGGGCCCACAGGCGAGAGCGGCCGATGTAGGTCACGTGGGTCTTGTTGATGTCGAGGGCGCAGCTGAGCACCTTCGGTTCCGGCAGCGTGACCCTGACGGTCTTGCGGGCTTCGTCGAGATCGACTTCCACGTTTTCGATATCCACGCCAAGTACCGCCTCACCGCTTGCGAGGATGACCGCACTGACCCCGCCGGTGTAGCCGGCGATCTTGCCTTCGACGGCCTGGCTCATCGACACACGCAGCGTAGCCAATTGGGCGACCTTGAGCACGTCGCCGATGTTCACACCGGCGCCGGGGGGTTTGTCAGCGAACGTCTGCCCCGGCAAAGTCTGCGAGAGCACCAGAAAAATCATCACCCACACGAGCAAGATGAACAAGGCGTAGCGGGTCGGCATTGTGGAAGGTCTCCGTGTGGATAGGGTTAGAGTTGGAATGGATGGTGGTGGCCAGGGCGTGATCGATGTCGCAGCGCACTACGGCGAAGAGGACGAGGATGATCACGACGAGCACGGCTACGGCGGGCATGTTTAACTGCATAACGAACTCCTTTGGGGTGAACGCGAAACACAACAAAAGCCCCGGCCCGGCGCGCAGAGTGATGAGACTCCGCGCCACCGGGGCGGGGCGGTTTGAGAGAATGTGTGGGGCGATGTGGGGTAAACGACAGGCTGACTTACATGCGCTTAGGCGCGGCTACCGCCAGTCTTCCTGATCGTATTGCCTGCCGTAGGGCGACGCGGACGCACCGTCCCCGCCGGGGATCTTCTCCCACGGCACACGGCGCAGCTGGGTCAGTCGCCGGCGGGTGTCACGCAAACCGGTGATCAGCATGGCCATCCCGCCCAGGGCCAGTGCGACGCAGGCGGCAAACAGCAGCACCGCCATCAGCGGCGGCATGGACACCACGAACTGGTGCCAGATCACCGGGGTAGGGAAGAGTTGGACGGTGTGTAGTAGGCCAAACAGGGACATGGCGGCGCCGATCAGCGCAGCCAAAAGGGGCTGCATGAGTTGTAACATGATGGGTTCTCCAGGTTGGTTGGTGCGGATAAACAGATACAGATCGAAGTGGGGACGGGCCCGACGTGTGGGTTCGGGTCGGTGTGGAGGGGGAAATCAAATCTTTATTTCGCTCCCGCCCGCCAGAACGCCAAGGGCTCAGTTCCACTCCGGCCGCCCCGAGCGCACCGCAGGCTCCAGCGCCAGCGCGTAGGCCCTCTGCTTGATGTCGTGGGAGCTGCCGAACCAGGCGCTGTGCAGGCGGTTCTCGGCGCGTTGCCGGCCGTCCTTGCCACGGAACGGCCTCTGGTGGTCCGCCCACTCGCTCACCGCGTTGTAGGCCGCCCACGCCGTCCCGCGCACCCCCGGAAGGGTGTTGGTCGGGTTGTCGAAGTTGGCGTGGAACCGGTCCAGGGTCTGCCGGTGGTTGAGCCGTTGCCTGTCGCTGGCATCCTCGGGCATGGGCAACACCCCCCGGAAGTAATCGTCGAGGTTTGATGCGGTCATGGGGTTGGCCAGCATGCGGTGCAGCTCCTCGTCGAAGCGGTCAAAGCGTGCCGCCACGATCCCCAGCTTCTGACGGGCCTCTTTCACTCGGTCGTCGAGTGACGGCAGGTGGCGGATGGAAAGCCCTTCATTACCCCCCGCCCGGCCCAGCGCGAGATTCAGCGTGTTCTGGCAGACCACCCGCACCGTGGTGGGGATCATCCGCAGGGCTGCGCTGCCGTCGTGGGTGTTGACGAGTAAAACGTAGGGGTGGATCACGTCGTCGGGGGTGACGCGGTACTCGCTGGGGATGCGGGCGAGCATCCAGACCCTTCGGCCGCCCTTGAGCGCCCCGGCGGTCTCGTACATTGCCAGCTTGTCACCGACGATGGCGTCCATGAAGTCGAAGGCTTCGCGGTTCTGAAACACGTGGTAGCCCTTGCCGACCACGCCGAGCACCGCCTTGGTGTCGGTGCGGACGTTGGCAACGTGGTGCTCGACGCGGCTGGCGCCCCAGTGGTTGGGGTTGGCGGCGGTGAGCGGCCACTGTTCGACATTCCAGTCGAGATGGGCCAGTCGGATCGCCTCGGTGCTGCGCGTGGCCTGCTTGATGACGGTGCCCAGCCCGTGCCAGGGCGGTCCCCCGCCCCCGGAAGTTTCAGCAACGAAGATGGCGGCTTGGCCGGTGGTGGTGTCGATCTCGTGGGGCATGATGGAGTCTCCTGATGAATAGAGGTTGACATGAGACCCTGACACACATGTGTCAGAGTTCGGGAAAAACCG
Organism: Phycisphaera sp.; assembly: GCA_016125215.1. GTDB lineage: Bacteria > Planctomycetota > Phycisphaerae > Phycisphaerales > Phycisphaeraceae > RI-382. The sequence continues at coordinate 16,811 of WGMF01000053.1, read as the reverse complement.
ATGGGTTGTGAATGGTGTGCCTGTGATCTCAGCGCGAAGGGGTCACGTGTGAGCGCAGGCGGGTGAAGAGCGCATGCTTGATCGCCGACGCCTGGAACCCCCGGCCGATGCAGCGCGGGTAGGTCACGCCCAACGCCCCGGCCAGGAAGACCAGCAGGTCCAGCCCATACACCCCGCGCACGGAGGCCACGGGCTGGCCGTCGTGGAAGATTGTGGACTTGGGCGAGGTGGTGTCCGACTCATGCGTCACGGTGAGCTGCTCGACCAGTTCGATCGGCAGACCCGCTTGGATGAATGCTTCGGGGGCGAGGATGGAGTGGCCATCGCAGAGGTCCGCCGACCGGAGGATCACCTCCGGGTCCAGCGCACGGACGAGAGAGGACGGATCAGTTTTGGTTGGCATGGTGAAGGTCTCGGGAGGGTTGTGCACGGCCGCGCGTGCGGGTCTTGGGTGAGAGCAGGCGCTCCGACTCAACCACGAGTTGGCGGAGCTGGCGGTAGTAGGTGGCGCTGCGCTCGGGCTTGAGAGGCATCACCACGCCGATGCCCTCGACGCCAGCCTCGGCGGTAGCGGGGCATACACACACGGGACGTTCCACCACCGGGAGTTCCTGTTCGCTGGAGGTCTTGCCCGGGTGGGATTTGACCGGTAACGGGATCAACAGTGTGAGCTTGGTGGTGCCCAGAGCCAGCGCCTGTTTGCGGAGAAACTCCGCGTCCAGCGCCAGCGCGATGTGGGTGCCGGTGTGACCGTTGCCGTTGAGCGGGTTCGAGGCTGATGAGGTCGAAGTACTGACATCAGATAACACGTCGCCGATGGGCGGGAACGATCCCTCTTCCACAGCCGGGGCCAGCTTGCCCTCGGACGATTCCCAATGGTCGCGTTCGAGGCGGACGGTCACCGCTTGCGCGGGCTTGCGTGTGGGCAGGACCTGCGTCGGGACCAGCACGGACCCCTTGGCCATGTGCCCGGGTTCGACCACGCACACGGCCTGGTGGCCGTCGGTGGCCTGGAGGATCACACGCTCGCCGTCGGGTGTGGGTAATGCTCGGACTTTGTCGGAGGCGTAACGGCCGGAGGAACCGGCAGACTGGGCGATGCGCGAGGAGACCTTGAAGACCACGCCGTGGGAGGCGCCGCGACGGGCGGGCATGGTGTCGGTCGGGGTGTTCGTGGGTTCGAGTTGTTGGCGTCGGCTGAAGATCATGAAGAACTCCTAGGGGGATAGAGGAAATGGATCGAGACGCGGGGGCATGCCGTATCACGCCGCGGCGTCGCACTGATCGATGACAGCAGACTCGTCGTCGGTCGCCTCACCCACCGAGGCGAGGGACCGCCTGACTGCTGGGACGAGGTCGCGGTGATGTGGACCGTCGAGTGATCGCCCACTGCGTTGACTGCGTACCGCGTCGGTGACGGTGGGCCCGAGGTAGTCCAGGTCGGAAGCAGAGAGCATGGAAGCGGGGACAAGGGTCATGTCGAGTCTCCTGTGAAAGGGGTGATGGGAAAATCGAGCGCAACAAAAAACCCGACCGGCGGGGGGCCGATCGGGTCGGGGTAGTGAGGATGCCTGAACCGGCGTTGTCAGGCTGGTTGATTAGCCTTTGGTCTGGTTATCGAGTCCCCTAAAAAATGATGGCTAATTAATATCTGATTTGGCAACGCTTTCTTAGTAGCCGAACCCTAGCAGGCCGCTAAGGAACCCATGATTGGGGTAGATTTCTCTCGGTGTGTGGGTTCGGGTCATTGGTTTGATTCGGTGAGTGCTTGCTTTGCGTGATTCCGAGGCACTTCGAGCTGTGTTCTTCGGTCACGCGGCGGGCACCAATCGTGTCATCCGTAGCAGGTTGTACGCGGCACCGATGATCAGGCCTTCGTTTTCGATGCGGTCGTGGCCGAGGAAGCGGGTGCGGGCCCAGTTGCCCGTGGTCTTGCACCAGCCGATGACCTGCTCGACGCGTTTGCGGATGCGTTGGCTGATCGCGTAGCCCTTGGTCTTGCTCCGCCGGCGGGCACGACGGCGCGCCTTGCCGGCGGCGTCGGTCGCCCTGATCGGGCCTCGACGCGTGGGCACGTGCGGCGTGACCTTCAGCTTCGTCTCCAACTCGTGCAGGAACTCGCCGTCGTCGTAGCCCGTGTCCATGCCCGCCGTCTTGGGCTTGATCCGGTGACGCTTGCGCACGCGCTGGAGCATCTGCTTGGCGCAATCACGCTCGGCATGACCATCGGCACAGTCCACCGCCATATCCACGCACAGCCCGTGACGGTTCTCCATCAACACATGACCGCTGTGACACAGTTCCGCCGGTCGGCCGCGACCCTTGCGGGCCAGGAGCGCCTCGGGGTCCGTCGTTGAGCGGTGCGTCTGATTGCTCAGCTTTTGCCCCTTCCAATCCACCAGCCTGTCACGGCCCCCGCCCCCGGAACCCCCGGAAGCTTCACCCTCATCGTCAGCCTTGTTCACCTCACGCTGCGCCCGCGCCGCCTTCGAACGCCCGTCGATCGGCGTCAGCGACTTGTGCGACGCCAGCGAGCGGATCAGCGTCCCGTCCACCGTGAAGTGGTCTTCACTGACCAGCCCTTGCTTGAGCGCCTCGCCCACCACCTTCTCGAAGAACCCCCGCACCAGGTCGTGGTCGATAAACCGCTGGCGGTTCATGCTGAACGCCTCGGGTGTCCACACCTTCGTGTCCACCGGCAGGTCCAGGAACCACCGATATAACAGGTTGTAGTCGATCGCCTCCATCAGCTTGATCTCCGAAGGGATCGAGTACAACGCCTGCAACAACAGCGCCTTGAGCAACTGCTCCGGCGGCACCCCCGGCCGACCCGTGTGCGAGTAAGCCGCCTCGAAGTCGCGACGCATCGTGGCCAGCACCTTGTCCGCCCACGCCTTGATCGCACGCAGCGGGTGGTCCGCCGACACCTTCTCTTCCAGGTTCAACACCACGAACACGCTCTGTTGACGGTCCTCTTGTCCACGCATCGATGGCCTCCTTGCCAAGGGGTACCCTACTTCTACGCGCCAGATCGGCAAAAGTTCAGGGGGTTGCTTAGCGGCCTGCTAGACGTTAGTATCAGACCACTCGTGTATCCCAATATCGTTGGGTCTAATCCGGGAGGGTAACGTGTCTCCTCTCACGTCCGGCAGTCTTGTGCAAGCAAAGCCTTGTGATAGACAACTCGCTCATTGGCGAGAATGCCTGCCTTTCAAGTCCGCATCGTCATCATGCACTGCTGCCCCGCTCACGCTCTTTCAACCTCTCGAACCGCGCCTGTTGCTCTCGACGACGGACCCCACCGCTTCACAGGCGATGGAGTCGTTCAACCTCTCGCCGGCGTTGTTCGTCCAGAACCAGGGCCAGTGGGCGGATGATTCGGTTCACTTTCTGCACAACGGCAACGGCGTCAACGTTGCCATGACGGACACCGGGCCGGTCTTCCAGGTCTTTCGACCGGTGGATGATGGGACTGATCAGACGACCGACGTAACCGACGACCCTTTTAGCCTGCTTGATCCGCTGCATGATTTTGAACCGACGCCGATGGAGATGAAGCAGTTCTCCGTCAGTTTTGTCGGTGCCAACACGGTTACGCCTGTTGGCTTCGAGCCATCAGAATCCACATTCAACTACTTCGTCGGCGACGAGTCTCTGCACCGCTCCGAAGTCCCCGCCTACGAGGGTGTGATGTATGAAGGGTTGTATGACGGTGTGGACCTGCTGACATGGGGCCAGCGTGACAGCCTCAAGTACGAGTTCCACATCGCTCCGGGGGTCGGAAGTGACTATTCACAAGTACAGGTTCACTACGACGGCATCGCCGGCTTATCCATCGCGGATGACGGTGCGCTTCAGGTGGACCTGGGCGACGACTGGTCGCCCATCGTGGATGATGCACCCTACATATACCAGGTGATCGACGGCCAACAGGTGCAGGTGCCCGGGCGCTTCACACTGCTGTCGGCCGACACTTACGGCTTCGAGGTTACAGGCCGGTATGATCCGACGCACGAGTTGGTGATCGACCCCGACCTAGCCTGGTCCAGCTACCTTGGCGGGCCAGACAATGAGAGTGGCGACGCCATCGCCGCGGATAGCGCCGGCAACCTATACATCACTGGTTGGACCGGTGGTGGCTGGATCAGCGGTGGATTCGACACCAGCCACAACGGCTCCGGCGACGCCTTCGTGGCCAAGGTCAACGCTAATGGCACGCTAGCCTGGTCCAGCTACCTCGGCGGGTCGAACTGGGACTGGGGCTTTGGCGTTACCGTGGACAGCGCTGGCAATATATACCTCACCGGCTGGACCGAATCTAGTGGCTGGACCAGCGGCGGATTCGACACCAGTTTTAACGGCGGTTACGACGCCTTCGTGGCCAAGGTCAATGCTAATGGCACGCTGGCCTGGTCCAGCTACCTCGGCGGATCGAGCGAAGACAAAGGCAGCGGCATCGCCGTGGACGGCACCGGTAACATCTACTTCACGGGTGTGACTTGGTCCAGTGGCTGGACCAGCGGCGGATTCGACACCAGCCACAACGGCTCCGGCGACGCCTTCGTGGCCAAGGTCAATGCTAATGGCACACTGGCCTGGTCCAGCTACCTCGGCGGATCGAGCGAAGACATAGGCAGCGGCATCGCCGTGGATAGCACTGGCAACGTCTACCTCACCGGCAACACCTGGTCCGGTGGCTGGACCAGCGGTGGATTCGACACCTACAGAAACGGTAACTCCGACGCCTTCGTGGCCAAGATCAACGCTAATGGTACGCTAGCCTGGTCCAGCTACCTCGGCGGGCGGGATTCCGACTATGGCTATGGCATCGCCGTGGACAGCGCCGGTAACATCTACTTCACCGGTGAGACTTGGTCCACTGGCTGGACCAGCGGTGGATTCGACACCAGTTTTAACGGCGGTTACGACGCCTTCGTGGCCAAGGTCAATGCTAATGGCACGCTGGCCTGGTCCAGCTACCTCGGCGGATCGAGCGAAGACAATGGCAGCGGCATCGCCGTGGACAGCGCCGGTAACATCTACTTCACCGGTGAGACTTGGTCCACTGGCTGGACCAGCGGTGGATTCGACACTAGCTACAACGGCTCCGGCGACGCCTTCGTGGCCAAGGTCAACGCCAACGGCACACTAGCTTGGTCTAGCTACCTCGGCGGGTCGGACTGGGATTACAGCAAAGGCATCACCGTAGACAGGGGCGACAATATCTACCTCACTGGCTACACCAAATCCAGTGGCTGGACCAGCGGTGGATTCGACACCAGCCACAACGGTTATGACGACGCGTTCGTGGCCAAGATCACGGACGTTGTAGACGCCGGGGACGGTTTGGCAAACGCGACCAATTTAGCTACGCTCGTCGCCGGTTCATCAATAGTCCTAAGCGATCAAATTGGTAACGGGATCTACGGTGCGAAAGACATCGATCTGTACAAATTCACAGTGAGTCAAACGGGCACGGTCACGCTGGACGTGGATGCCCAGAGCACCGGTTCAAGTCTTGACGCGTATCTGCGGCTGTTCAACAGTGTGGGCGTCGAGATCCGCTGGAGCGATGACACGCATGGCCTTGACCCATACATCAGCCTTCTGCTGGCCCCCGGTACTTATTACGCGGGTGTCTCGGGCTACGCCAACCGCTACTACAACGCCAACACCGCCGGCAGCGGCGTGGCGGGGAGCACCGGTCCCTATACGCTCACGGTCAGTCTGGGCGGGGTCAGTGGCGGATCATGGACACCGATCATCGCAGCCCAGGCTGAATATGATGGAAATCCCGATCCAAGCAAATTTGGACGCTACCTTGTGGGCAGTCTCGTCGAGGACGTGGTGAACACGTTCACGGCGTTTGTCTCGGCTCCTACGGGCTTTACCACATCGGCGGTGAGGTTTGACGCGAACTTCAACGGCGTGATGGATGCCGGGGACTACACGGACCTCGCGGCGGGCAACGGCTGGACTTGGGACCTGAACGTTTCCAACTTGACCGGCGACAAGACGCTCAGGATTTGGGCTCAAGAATCGGGCGGGGCCTGGAGCGACGCCGCGGTCTTCACCATCGACACGCTGGCCGCGCCTGCATGGATGGACCCGGACCTGACGACGGTGACGTTCAACGCTTCGGCGGGCAGGTATGAGATCGACAGCCTGATCGGTCAGCGGTTCGGCGTGGACACTCCCAGTAGCTGGCCGGAGTGGCTGGCTGAACGGGACGGCGAACCGACCTTCAACGGCATCTACTTCGGCACGCTGGTAGAGGCCACGGCCGGTTTAGACGGTCGGGTGCGGACACAGAGCATCGCCCAGGCGTTCGGCTGGTCTGTGTTTGGTTTCGGCCAGACGTACAAGGCTCCGGGCGATGTGGACGGCAGCGGCTTCGGCTATAGCGTCACGCTGGACCTGTTCCGTTTCATGGACCTGTGGCAAGACCCCACAGGTTATTTCAACGCGAATCAAGACCACCGGGTGAAGGGATTTTATGATCGACGCAGCATCGCTCCACAAGTGACGCTGACCTACCAAGGCGAAGCCTCGTTGGGCAACAACCTTCAGTTCACCGAGTTCGAGCAGAGCTTCATTGTGGAGTTAATGGTCAATGATCACCCGCTGATCGGTATACCGATTCCACCCGTAATCTTCCCCCTTTGGGCTCCGCCGGATATATCGCTGGTTTTGACCCCACAACTTGGCTTCTCTCCATACTTCGAGGTGAACTACACACAGGGCCTCGGGGTATCCGGGCTGCCGGAGTTCGAGAGCGTCTCGACAGAGATCGGCATCAAAGGTGAGGTGGGGGTAACCGGCGAATTGGCCATCATCGGCGGGATCGCCAAGGGCGGCGTGGATGTGACCGGGAGTGTGAATGTCGGCATCAACGCCACCTACAACAGCGGATGGACCTACTCGATTCCGGCCGAGATCGGGGTGGATATCGACTTCGTGGGATCCATTCTTTGGGGTGTTTTTACGGGGCGGCTGGACGTTTGGGATTGGTCGACATCGACGAACCTGTGGTCCAGCGGCGGTGCATCTGCTGCGACTTCACTAATGGCAGCGGAGACGATTGGTTTTAGTGACCCCGTGTTCGGACTGGCTCCTATTGACCATGCGATGGGTCGCTCTGGAACGGGCGACTTGGCTTACGCCTACGTTCCGGTCAGCTTGGACGGTGCGGCTCAGCCGCTTGCGGTGCAGCGATTGGTCGGCGGTGCCTGGCAGACCCCTGAGGTTGTCTCTGATAGCAACAACCATCGCGGCACGCCGGCCATCGTGTCTCTGGGTGGTGACGACTGGATGGTGGTGTGGTCGCAAAGCAATCTTCCTACCGACAATCTGGCGGGCCTCAACGGCGACCAGGTCATGGCCGAGCAGGAGTTGTGGTTCTCGATCCGTTCCGGTGGTGTCTGGAGCACCCCCGCCCAACTGACCGCAGACAGCGTGTGTGATGACAGCCCCTCGCTGGTTCGCTTGAGCGACGGCACGGTTGTGGCGGCCTGGCGGCGCATGTCGGGGACCGACGTTTCAGATCGTTCGCTCAGCGATATCGCGTATGCGACATGGAATGGTGCGTCGTGGAGCGGTATCGGCACGCTGGCCGACACCGCGAGTGGTCTATCCCAAGTATCACTTGCGGTGTTGACAGATGACAGGATCGTGGCGACGTGGACTGCCGACGCGAGCGACACGGGCCAGGATGTGACTGTTTGGTCGGCTTTGTTCGACGGCAGCGTATGGTCAACCGCCATCGAGATAACCGACGGCCAGGGCAGCGTGCGAACCTGGTCGGGGCTGGCTGCGTTGTCCGATGGATCGGCCGTGGCTATTTGGACAAAAGAAGACGAGACGGGCGTGGCACTGTGGTACGCCATGGGCAGCGATGAGGGCAGCGGCTGGACATGGTCTACCCCTATGACAGCGACAGAGCCGCTGGCGGTTCTGAGTGATCCGAAGGTGTTAGCTGATGGTCAGACGGTTCGCGTGGTGTATCACACCTACGGTGATGAGAACGAGATCGTCGGCATTAGCCGGGACTTCAGTAACGACGGCAGTTCGTGGGAGTCTTTAGAACTGCTGACACCGGAATCTGGCCAGGCGGGCTGGCCCGTGGCCGCCGTCGATACCAACGGCGATGTTCAGGTGCGATATATCCGCGATCTATCGGAGGTCAGCACTGCGGTTTCCACACACGCTGATTTACTGGTGGACGTGGACAGCTTCAGCCTGGTTACTGATCCTGCCGTGCCAGACGTTGCGAATGGCATACAAGTTGTGATCCTCAACGAGGGTTGGACCGCAAGCACCGCCACGACGGTCAGTTTCTTTGAAGGCGATCCGAATTCTGGAGGGATGCTGGTTACCAGCGAAGCCCTTTCGGCGCTTGCTGTAGGTGAGTCAACCGAGGTTGTGCTGGCGTGGACGCCGACCACCGGTAGTCATAATCTTTGGGTCGTCGTAGACCCCGCAGATTCAGTTGCAGAAGCAGACGAGGCCAATAACGCATACTCCCAGCAGGTACCAGTTCTTGATCCGCCAACGCTGGTGCTGGACACATCCTCTGATACGGGCACACCGGGTGATAACCGAACGGTAGACTCGACACCAACATTCGTGGGCACGGCCACCGATGGGATGACGCTTCAGTTATTCGTCGCTGACACTGACTCCCCCCTCGTCTCAGTGGCGGTGTCAGGATCGACCTACTTGCAAACCTTGCCTCAGCTTTCCAGCGGTAGTCACACCGTGTGGGCGCGTCTTGCTGATACGGCTGGAGGTTTCTCGACCTTCTCTTCGCCGGTTGTAATCTTTATCGACCCCGCAACCCTGCCTGTGCCCGATGCGCCGACGCTTGATCCAGCCAGTGATACCGGCACTATTGGTGACGGGGTGACAAGCGTTCGCCGCCCCGTCATTCTGGGCGCGGCTAAACCCTCCAGCACCGTGCAGTTGTACGATGGGGTTTCACTGCTGGGCGAGGTTGTGACGGGTACAAACGGAAGTTTCAGCTTCACTCCCGCTGATGACATCGCTGACGGGCTGCACGAAATTACAATTTGCCAGACTGATGTGGCGGGAAACGCCTCGGAGACATCCGAAGCACTCAGCTTAACCATCAGCGACACGGTCACACCCACGACCAAGACCGACTTCAATGCCGACGGCTATGACGACATCGTCTTCCGCAACTCGTCCAACGGCCTAAATATCATCTGGCTCATGCAGGGCGCAACCAAGGTCGGCTCTGTCGGCTTGCCCACCGTGGCGGACACAAACTGGACCATCGCCGCCATCGGTGACATGGACATGGACGGTGACCCCGACCTCGTCTGGCGCAACGATTCAACCGGCCTGAACATCATCTGGACCATGAACGGCACGACCAAGTCCGGATCGGTCGGGCTGCCCACCGTGGCGGACACCCATTACGAGATCGTCGGCCTGGGCGATTTCAACGCCGACGACAAGAACGACCTCGTCTGGCGCAACACCTCCAATGGCTCCAACATCGTCTGGACTATGAACGGCACGACCAAGTCGGGTTCAGCTGGATTGCCAAGTGTGGCTGATACCAACTGGCAGATCGTCGGCATCGATGACTTCAACGACGACGACAAACCTGACCTGCTCTGGCGCAACACCTCCAACGGCCTGGACATCATCTGGACGATGAACGGCACGTCGAAGAGCGGCAGCGTCGGTCTGCCTACCTTGGCCAACTCCAACTGGATTCTCGCCGGCGTGCTCGACTCGAACATGGACGGCCACCCCGACCTGCTCTGGCGCAATCAGACGAGCGGCCTGACGATCGTGTGGACGATGACCGGTACGAGCAAGAGCGGGTCACTCGGCTTGCCGACCGTCAACTCCGTGTGGGTAGCGGTGGTCTAACTTTCTACCGTACAGTCTCCAACGACGTGCTGGTAAGTTGACCACAGGGCGTGGTGAGATTGGTGTCGAGCTTGACGGCTATCGTGATAGCGCTCCAGCATCCTCCTGAAATTCGGCCATGTCATCGACCTACCCAACCGGATCGACCGGGACAACTCGTGCACCGCGCGGCGCAAGGCATGTTCGTGACTGTGGTCTACCACTACGGGTTTGGGCGGGGCCGGCTTGGACATGATGGGATTCACTCCGTCGAACCCGAGGCTATCTCAGCCACCTGACCTCAGCGCGTCAGTCGGCTGGTTTTCTTTCTGGCTGAGTTCCCACCACTACCCCGACCAGTGCTCCCGGTGGCGCTGTAGCGGTCCGCCGTGGCCCGGGCTAGTTCCATGACTCGCTTGACCAATTCCGGGGGCTGCTTCACCTCGCAGTGTGGGCCCATGCTCAGGACCCACCACACGATTTCGTCCAGGCCGTCGACCTTGAAACGCATCGTGATCGAGCCGTCGTCGTGGAACTCGGACTGCTGGGTTCTGTGCCAGTGGGTGTCGGCGATGGTCTCGGCAAACTCACGGTCGAAGACGATCTCAACCTCATACTTCCGGGGGCCACGGATCATCCGCCAGGCGTCGCCGAGGTGGTCTTCGACCTTGAAGTCGTCGGGGATCATGTAGGGCTTGGGCGTCTGCTTGATGTGCGTGAATCGGTTGAGCTTGAGGTTGCGGACCGCATTGCGGCCGCAGTGATACCCCACCGCGTACCACGCCCTCTGCGAGAAGAGCAGCGCATACGGCCGAAACTCAAACACCTCATCCCCGTTGCCGGCGTTGTTGGGGTTGCCCAGGCTGGTCTCGACCGACTCGTAGCGGCACTCGAGCACGCGCTTACGGGCGATGGCAAGGCGGACGGTGTCGTAGACATCCCGAATCCCGTCGTGCGGGCCGGCCTTGCCCAGTTCGATGGCGATGTGTTTATCAATCTCGGAGAGTTCGTTCTGGATGACCTGCGGCAGTTGCCCACGCACCTTGGCAATCGCCCGGCCGGCGGCGCGGGTGAGGGGCACCTGTTCCTTGCCGCCGATGTGCTCAGCCAACGCGACCAGGGCAAGAGCTTCGTCCATAGTCAGCTCGACCGGGGGCATGAAGAAGTGCTTGTGGATGCGGTAGCCGTTGGTCTCGGCGTCGTGGAAGTAGGGGATGCCGACGCTCTCGAGGATCTTCATGTCGCGGTAGAGCGTGCGGACGGTGACGCCACACTCATCGGCAAGCCTCTGGGCGGTGTACCCCTGCTGACCCTGGATGAGGGTGAGGATGTGGAGCAGGCGGTGGATGCGTTTGTAGTCAGCGGGCACGGGGTGCAGCCTGAGATTAGAGGGGATGGGGTGCTCAGAGTGTCGCGGATCGAGGGGGCGGGGACAAGTGGATCAATACATACGGGATCGTGTCAACGGTCGTCACTGCCCCGGGCCGGCCCCGTCATCCACCCCCGGCCCCACGACCCTCACACCGAACTCTCTTCCCCCCGCCCCGCGACGACTCTCTCGTCGGACCACAAACCCGAATCCCGGAACGCCGAAAAGGCTCAGCATCGTTGCCTCCGACGTGGAGGGAGCTTACAGGATGGGCCTGACAACCTGGGGTCATGCCGGGATGTTAGGAATTTCCTAACCGGCCATCACTAAGATCAGTTGTGGTTTGGCGTGAGAGTAATATCACCGGGTCAGCAGCGCCGCCGCGGCGAGGGCGGTGGTGTCACAGTCTTCGCCGGTCAGCAAAGGCAGGCCACCCCCGTAACGGGCATACACTCTTCCTCGGTCGATCGTGAACACGGGCAGGCCGCCACCGTGCCCCAGATAAACTCGATTGTCTTGCACCACCCCCAACTGTAACCCACCACCATGACCCGGGTAGATGCGATCGCCCTCAATCGTCGCCAAAGGCAAACTGCCGCCATAGCCCTTGTAAATGCGATTCCTGTCAACCGTGAAGAGTGGAAGCCCTCCACCATAGCCTGCGTAAATCCGTGACATGATGATCTCCTATCTGGTGCTTGGGTTGTCCCAACTAATACCCCTGTGGCGGTGAATGTTTCTCTCAACACCTGACAACAGTGTGTCAACGGCTTACCCCAGGTAGATGCTTGGGCAGTCGTTCGGGGGTATAAGGGTGTAATGCGTTTCTGCATACACCGTGGCACCCACGAGATCGGCGGCACTTGCGTCGAGATCGAATCCCAGGGCAAGCGGATCGTCCTTGACATCGGCTTGCCCCTCGATGTCACCGACCCCGATGCGATGGCGTTGCACCCCGTACCTGGATTCGACAAGCCTGATCCCTCGCTACTCGGCGTGGTCATCAGCCACCCGCATCAGGACCACTACGGCCTGGCGTACCGCCTGCCTCAGGAGACGACGTTCCTGATCGGTGAGGCGGCTCAATCCATTCTCGAAGCGGCTGACTTTTTCACGCCGGCGGGGCTGAAGCTGCAGCATGTCATCCACATGGCCCACCGCATACCGATCGAGCTGGGGCCGTTCACGATCACGCCTTACCTGGTCGACCACTCGGCCTATGACGCTTACGCCGTGCTGGTCGAGGCTGATGGCAAGCGGCTGTTCTATTCCGGTGACTTCCGAGCACACGGCCGCAAGGCCAAGCTGGTCGAGCAACTCATCGCCGACCCGCCCAAGGATGTAGACGTGCTGTTGATGGAGGGCACGACACTTGGTCGGCCCGAGAGCGAGCAGGGCTTTCCGAGCGAGGATGAATTGGTGCCCAAGTTCGTTGAGATGTTCGAGCAGACCGACGGACTTGTGCTGGTCTGGGCATCAGGGCAGAACATCGACCGGCTGGTCACGCTCTACAAGGCCTGCCGTCGGGCAAAGCGGCAGCTCATCCTCGATGTCTACACCATCCACATCCTGCGGGCTACGGGGAATGAGCACATCCCCCAGGCGGGTTGGCAGGACATCCGGGTGTTCCTGCCGAAGAGCCAGAAACGCCGGATCCTGCAAGATCAGTCTTTCGAGTTGGTGAACCCATTGAAGACCTACCGCATTTACCCGGAGGCCTTTGCTACCGAAGCGGATCGATCGGTGATGCTTTTTCGGCCGAGCATGATCCGGGACCTTGATGCCATAGAGCACTTGAAGATCGGTCGTCTAATCGTGTCGGTGTGGGGTGGGTATTTGAAGAACGAAAAGAACAAGCCGCTGATGGGCTGGCTGGAGCAGCGGTCGATACCGATGGATCGGTGTCATACGTCGGGACATGCGGATGCCAACTTACTAGGGGACATTCGTAGAGCGTTTCCGCAAGCTCTCCTTGTGCCCATCCATGGGGAAGCACCCGAAACGTTTGCCCGTTGGCCGGATCGACTCTTGGTTGGAAATGATGGTGAATGGTATGAGATCAATTACTGAATCACTTGTGCCCCCGGTATTCGTGCGAATGTCCAGACGATACCACGTTGTTCGAAGGCTCCAGCTAGGCATCTCATGCTCTCGCGCGTCTCTTTGATGATTTCTTTTTTCTCGTCGCTTAGCGCTGCGAGGTAACCATCTGGAACAAGCCCCACTACATTAATACGATCAAGCGTATTTGGAAGGTCATCAGCATTGTGCATCACCACGCCTCCTATGCTTTGTATCCATTCCGTTCTTAGTGTGCCTTCGCGCCATACTTTTTGGATCGCAATCCCGTATGCAGCAGCCTGTAGCATGATCTTCAATGGCGTATCGTCAGCGCCAGGCTCCTTCAATTCGATCACGACAGGCAGACGATTCGGGGCAACGCCGACCAGATCAACCTCTCCCCAACCATCTTGCGCCTGCGCGGCATACAGTGGCACTGCATAGGCGTGTATGTACTCACACACCCCCTCGAGGAAATGAGCACCCGAACGAAAATCCCGACCCCAGAGTCCCCAGATCGCTCGCTCCCATCTTGCCTCACGCCCCTGAGGGTTTCCGGCATTATCCCGGTCTAGCTGGAAACCCTGATTTCGAATCGGCGCGTTTGCTTGTGTTGCCTCAATTGAAGCCTCAATGTTGGTCCGGGTGCCTTGGATGTGGACTGCCATCTGCCGCCATTGATTCACTTCGTCTTTCAATCGATGAAGGCTTTGGGTGTAATCAGGCATTTGATCTTTGCGCTTGTGACGCTCTCCTTATTGGAATAGACACAGACCGCCCTCAATACCACGGGCGTATTCCTCAGTCAGTTGGCCGTATTTGGGCCAACAGGGCTGCCGGTAGTCCTCCCGCGATCCCCAACCGTCATAGAGCAGGTGACCTGGGGAACCTGCTGGGTTCTTCATTACGGACCGGGCAAGGATCCCCTCTGGATCGCAGAAATTGGTCCAGTTACCGCCGAAGCCTGTGCCGGGCTGGATGATGCACACAACTGCGGGTGCGACCTTGTTGCCGTGGTATAGGGCCTGGTATGTTGCTACTCCATCCCCACCGATATACAGCAAGCTGAATCGACCGGGGCCGTGCTCGTCGCCAAATTCATCTCGGCGGTCGAGCAATGCCCAGATAGCGAAGGGCTGCTTTATCCACCACGTTGGTGGTGCTTTTGCACGCTGCACCTCATCGGGGGTGATGCTGGGTTGCCAGCCGTGTGGTACTAGGTCCTCCGGCTTCAGGTCGCGGACACAAGTGACTTGGTAGCCCCGAAATCCCTGGTGGGGGTCGTTGAGCGACTGGAGCACGTCGTCGCGTCGAATGCCATAGTCCACATAGACGAAGCTCTGAAATCGCTGCCCAAGGAACCGCACCGGGTCGCCGTCGCGGCCGGCAGCAGGGTAGTAGACCGAACCGGCTAACAGGGACTTGACTGGAACGGGCTTGGAGTCGAAATCGGTCTCATCTAAGAAGTCGTTCATCTTCATGCTCCATCTGGCTGGCAAGCCATCAACCTAAACACAAACGTATTAGGCTGATACTCCTCCCAGAACTCGCGACCGTTAACGCCCAATCCCACCGCCAGCGCCGCCGCGACAGCGGGACTCCGACTCATGCCCTGCTCGCAGTGCACAACAATCGCAGTGTACCGCCCCACATGTTCCCGCACGAACTTCCAGATCGCCCGGGCCTGATCCTCGCTCATATACACGATCTCCTCGATGGGCTCGAAACCGGCCACAGGCTCGGCATCATGAAACGCCAACTCCAGCACCGCCTGGCAGAGCCGGTGCGGACGGATGCGGACCGGTCGACGATACGGGTCCCGGATGGATATCAGCACGTAGGGCTCACGCATGGGCAGGCCACGCTCCACCGATTCGCGATCGCTGACCATGATCTTGATGTTGGATTGGTTGCTCATCGGCGGGACTTCAGGGTGGCACGCAGGGCGTGTTCCAGCAGGATGGACTGGCCCGAGATGAACAGGACCTGTGGATGGCCGTCATCAATACGGCTGGTGATCAAATCGACAAGATCACGGACGGCGTCGATCGGCTCACTGGATCTCTCGCACCGACGCAAGCGGTTGTGCAGGACGTTCTTGGCGATCAACCACCCCAGGTGCCCGGCGAGTCCGGCACACGCAATCGGATCACCGCGATAGAACGTGCCGGCCTGGAGATGCTGCTCTTTGGGTGCTTGGCGCATCAGGCCCAATACCCAGGGACCGGGTCGTTGGTAGAGCCGGCTGATCAGTTCATCGGTCGTGAGCAGGTCGAGCTGGCCGTTCTGCCAGGCTTGCTCGCTCGCCTGGTCGCCGGTTCGCTTGATCCGTTCAGGAACGGGTAGGCCGTGCAGTTCATGCTCGATGAACAGAGACAAGCCGAGCTGGTTCGTGAAGGGTCCGTTCACGGCGACCACAGGCCGTCCACGGCGATACCGGGCATAAACGCCGGCCCGGGTGCGGGTGAAGAGTTCCTCAATAATCTGGTCGGTTCGGATCAGGGGCGTGCTCCTTTTGTGGGGGTTGTTTGGGCTGTCCAACAGCGACCCGACGCCCGACACGTCGACTCGCCCCTCTAAGTACCCCTGCGGTGGGTTTGTGCTCTCATTTAAGGTCAGAATTGTGAGAAATATTTTCTGTGGATGACACAGCGTTGTCAGTGGACGCTGGCAGACATCAGCAAAAGTGTTGCGGCTAATGCAATCTCTTCTCCGCCCGCCATGTGTCGACCGCCCCGAAAAGGCTCAGCATCGTTGCCTCCGACGTGGAGGGAGCTTACAGGATGGGCCTGACAACCCAGGGTCATGCCGGACCGTTAGGAATTTCCTAACCCGATTATGTCGAACGTGGGTGATACGGGTGAACCGGCGCTGTCAGGCCGGGTCGGTAGAAAGGGAATTGGAATTTTCCAATTGTCCGACCTCCACACGCCGGAGCACGCCCATGTCGATCCCCAAATCCTGGCTCAAGGAACCCGTCACCGTCGATGAGATCGACGCCGACCTCAGAGAGGGTCGTATGCCCGTGGGAGCGTCAGAATGGGAGGCACTCAAGACCAAGATGCGCCCGGGTGACGAGCTGCGTGCCTACTCAAGCCCCGAGGAGTCGTGGGAGAACCTCGCCGGCCGCGCCGGCATCGCCCTCATCCGCAAAGGCCGCGTGGTAGACGACATCCTGACCATGTTGAACTGACCCACAATTGCGATCCGACCGTTTGACACCCCGCAGCCCTGCGAGTGCAATACACTCGATCTTCGACAGCACCACGTCCCAGCCCAGTTGCAGATTGGTCGCGGGGCGGGGTCGGTTACACTCAATGAAACCGTAGGATTCGGCGAATTCTAGTTGCAGATTGGTCGCGGGGCGGGGTCGGTTACACTGAAGATCGACTGGCTTGAACTCGACAACGGGTTGCAGATTGGTCGCGGGGCGGGGTCGGTTACACTACGTCGGCGTAGCGATCATGGTCAGCGCGGGTTGCAGATTGGTCGCGGGGCG
>WGMF01000004.1 GCA_016125215.1 Phycisphaera sp. | reverse complement strand
GTTGCGCACCACAACCGACGACTGCGTTCCGTCAGCGCCGAGGACAGGGCCTCATACTTCACTCGAATCCGTTCGAGTTCCATGCTCCCGTATATCGACCAACACAGGAAATTACATCAGTTATTCTTGCACGGCCACTTACGTTTCACGGAGATACGAATTGCAGGCGGACGCTTTCGCCGTGTCATACCTCACGCAGCGCGAAAGGCCCGGTGAAACCTCGCCTCGCGTTGACTCCGTCGCCGCGGCGACGATGTCCAACGCCCTGCTGCAGGTAGCCGGCCTCAACAACCTCGACCCACGGAGGCACAACTTCCGTCACGGTTCGATCAACTGGCGACGCGGGAAGGTCGAGTCACTGGTCGGACACTCGGTCGAGAGCCTGCCCATTGACATCCGCGTCAGGCGACTCAATGCGCTGATGCTCGCCCTGTTTCTGATCTTCCTGGGCCTCTCGGCGTGGGCGGGATAACGTGCTCGGTGCATCTCTTTGTTAAAGCCGAGGGATGGCCATCCCTCGGCTTTGCCTATAATGTCGCCCCAAAGGGATTTCGCCATGAAGTTCACCAAGATGCACGGCATCGGCAACGACTACGTCTACGTCAACACCTTCAAGGACAAGGTGGACGATCCGGCTGCGCTGGCGGTCAAAATCGCGGACAGGCACCGAGGAGTCGGGGGCGACGGGTTGATATTGGTCTGCCCACCGGAGCAAGGCGTTGTGGCCGACGTGCGCATGCGCATGTTCAACGCCGACGGGTCCGAGTCGGAGATGTGCGGCAACGGTGTACGGTGTGTCTGCAAGCTCGCACACGACCACGGCATCACCGATGCAAACCCGATGCGCGTCCAGACCGGCCGCGGCGTCCTGACTCTGCGTTACACCACCGACCCTCGGAAGAAGGTTGAGCAAGTCACGGTGGACATGGGCGAACCGATCCTCGTGCCACGTGATGTTCCGGTGGCGCTGCCAGGTGGGATAATCGATAAGGTGATCGATTATTCCATCGACAGCCTGATGCCGACGCACGCCCCCGCCGCATGGGCAAAGGAATGCCAACTCGACCCGCGGATGACCTGCGTCTCGATGGGCAACCCGCACATGGTGGTCTACTGCGGCCACGTCGCGGCTGTCCCGCTCGGAGCTGTGGGACCGCATTTTGAAAAGCTCCCCATTTTTCCCCGGCGGATCAACGTCCACTTCGTGCAGGTCCACAGCCGGGGCGAGGTCACGATGCGGACGTGGGAGCGCGGCAGCGGGATCACGCTCGCCTGCGGTACGGGCGCCAGCGCGGTGTGCGTGGCCGGCGTGCTGAGTGGTCGCACGGATCGTTCGGTCCTCGCGCACCTGCCGGGCGGCGACCTGCGGCTCGAATGGCAGGCAACAGACAACCACGTCCTGATGACCGGCCCGGCCACCGAAGTGTTCACCGGCGACTGGCCCGATGCGTGACGTGTCTTGGTTTATTCAGTGATATTCAAAGCCCCGATCAGCTCGACCTTGACCACCGTGACGATCGGGTCGGGCATCTCTGCGGGCACGCTCACGACCACACCCGCGTCGGAGTTATGCGTGGACAACGACGCCCCGGTGGCTAGCAGTGTCGCGGTGGCAACTTTGTTGCGCAGCCCCGGCAGCATCAGCTTGCCGTCCTTGGGCCAATCGAAGACCAGAAGGTAGAGCGTCGTGCCCCTGTCCGTGACTTTTTTCGTGCAGCGACCGAAGTCGAGTTTTGCAAATGGGCTGGCGGTTGTGGCGTAGATCGCTTCGCCATTGACCTTCATCCACTTGCCGACCTCTTTTAGCCGTTCGACGGAAGCCTCGGGGATCAGGCCCTCCGAGGTTGGCCCGACGTTGAGCAGGAAGTTACCGCCCTTGGACACGATGTCGCACAGCTTGCGCACGAGGTCCTCGGTGCTCTTCCAGTTCTGGTCGTAGCTCTTGTAGCCCCAGGTCCCGTTCATGGTCATGCACGTTTCCCAGTCGCGGTCCACAAAGCCCGTGGCGGGGATGCGCTGCTCGGGAGTTTCGGTGTCGCCCTTGTAGCCCCCACCTAGCCGGTTGTTAGTTATGACGCCGGGGTCGAGCGACAGCAACGCGCGGAGCTTCTCGGCCCGCTCGGGGTTCATGTCCTTGGGCGTGTCCCACCAGAGGACGGCGGGCTGGTAGCGTGTCAGGATCTCACGCACCTGCGGCACCGCGACCGCGTCGATGTATTCGTCCATGGTCTTGCTGTCCTGCAGCTTGTCCCAGTGCCCCCCCGCCGCGGCCCCGCCGGGGTTGTTCCAGTCCTGGGCCTGTGAGTAATAAAGCCCGAAGTGCAGGCCGCGATTGCGAGCGGCGGTCGAAAGGGGACCGATGAGGTCTTGCCCATACGGCGTGGCGTCGACCACGTTCCACTTGCTTGCGGCGGTGGGGAATAAGGCAAACCCGTCGTGGTGTTTGGAGGTGATGACGATGTATCGCATCCCCGCTTCGTGCGCCAGAGCCGCCCAGGCATCGGGGTCGTACTTCACCGGGTTGAACACTTTGGCGTATTGCTGGTACACCTCGCAGGGGATCTTGGCACGGTTCATGATCCACTCACCGATGCCGGCGATCTGCTTGCCGTCGTAAGTGCCGGCCGGGACGGAATAGACGCCCCAGTGGATGAACATCCCGAACTTGGCCTCACGCCACCATTTCATACGCTCGTTGCGCTGCTCGGGGGTTTCGTCGAGCTCGGTCGTCGTGCCGCGCGGGGGCAACGACGCTTTGCCTGCAGCAACTGTCGGCTGCGACATGGTCGATTGACACGATGCCAGGCCGAGAGATAGCAGGCTCATGGTCACCGCTGCACACGTGATACCACGGAAAAGGTGTATGGTCATAGTCAGCTCCTATCCAATCAGGTGAAAGAACGAGAAAGAATCCGATCCATATCAAACCGCCACAGGCCGACCCCGACCGGTGAGTTTTCTGAACAACGCAGCCTCATCCGTGTCGTGGGGTGAACCGTCGGGCTTGAGCAGGTCGTGGTGCCAGCGTTTGGGTTCGGGGGCGTCGGGCTTGGTTCCCCAGGCAAAGACCGTCTGCGTCTTGCCCGACACAAAGCCCCAGTTCATGCACCCGACATGCTCACGATGAAAGATCGGCAGGCACGTCGCCACTTCGCTCCCATGCCCCCGCGCAAGCCACTCCGTGCAGATCATCGGTCGACCCAGCGCTTTGAGTTCGGTGATCCGGGCCTGGAGTTTTTCCGGGTTGTGATAGCAATGGAATGTAATGATGTCGGACTCGGCCAGCAGCAGGTCGTTGATCGGGTTCATCCCGCTTGCCGCACCTGTCGTCACCATGTTGCCGTCTGCACCAGCCGGTTCCGCGGCGGGGACGATGATCCAGACACCGGCGGTGATCGGCTGCGTCGGTCCCACGGCGCGTGCCCACTCGTAGCTGAGTTTCAGCAGTGGCAGCGACGTTTGCTTGTACCCGCTGTTGCCCGGTTCGTTGTAGAGGTCCCAGAAGAGCACTCGCCCGTCACGCGCAAACGAGCCGACGATGTCTTTGACATATTTTTCAAGGCGTGACCACTGCGAAGGATCATCGTGGACCGCCCGCGACGGGCTGCGGAGCCAACCCGAATTGTGGACGCTCGGAATCGGATCGGGTTGCTTGCCGATCTTCGCATCGCCCTTCCAGCAATCGTCGAAGATCACCAGTGTCGGGCGGATGCCGTGCTTGATGGTCAGACCCAGAAATGTATCGATGCGTTTCTTGAATCCCTCGCGGTCGGCTTCCCACGCCAGGTCGTGCAGGTAGACCCGTGCGGTGTTCATCCCGATGCTTGCCATCCATCCCAATTCACGGTCAATGGTGGCGGCGTCGAACGTGTCGGCCTGCCACATCTCGAGCTGGTTTATGGCGGTGCTGGGGATGAAGTTGCAACCCACGAGCCAGGGTTGATTCGCGTACCACACGTTTGCTTGTTCAGCGGTCCATCGGCTCATTGCGATATCGTCAATGCATGGGGAAATGTTGTCAACACGCGGCTATTTTGACCAAACCGCCAGAACTTTGGCGTGGGTTCCAACACCACGTGTCACGACATCCGGCGTGTAGAGCAGTTCAACCCTCGAAACATTGCCGTCACGCGCGGGGAGGTTGATCGCGCTGACGTTGAAATTCTGGAGCGGGTTGTCGTTCTCGCTGAGCTCGATGTCGAGCAGGTAGGTTGAGGTCTTACCGCCTTGTGTGACACGGAGGCAGACGTTGCTGCCCTTCTGGTCGTAGCCGAATTTTAGAGCAAGCTTGCGTCCGTCTTCGGTGTCCACGTCGAAGCGTTGGATCAGACCGGCGGTGTAGGGTCCGATGGGCGAGTAGATGATGTTGGCGTCGGGCAACACGAGGTTGGCAGTGACGAGCAGGCTGACGACCTGTGCGTCGCGTTCGATGGGGAACTGCAGGCCGTCGTTCTCGATCACACGGTCATAGGCTGCGGTGTCCGGGTTCCACCTTGCGTATTGCTTGAGGTCGTCGTTCCAGAAGACGGTTCGGGTTTCGAGGGTGGTCTGCATCTTATGCACGTTGTAGTCGGAGAAGTGACGGTAGATGAACTCGTTGCCTGGGTAACGCCCGCCACCTAACATGGGGTCTTTGGTCCATTCGGTCCCCGCATCGGTTTTGACATAGGGCTGTAAAAACACACGTCGGTTAAGGTCGTAGCCCCATGTCGGGCCTGCGTTCGGGCGGTCGGGCGTGCCGGGCGTCAAGCCATACAGGGTCGAGCAATACGGGTAGTTCTTGTCGTCGGGGCAATGGGGCAAGCCGAGTGTGTGGCCGACCTCGTGGAGGATGACGCCGTTGCGGTGGATGCTGCCACATGCGAGGAACCCCCGCGCTTGTCCGCCGGCCTGCATGCCGCAGATGTTGATGTAGTAAAGACGCCAGTTCCAGTTCACGCCGGCTGCGCGTTTGAGGGCACTGCCCCACGCCAGGGCCATCGCCTGTTCGCCGTCGATAGGCTGGCCTGTCTTTTTCTCATAATCCTCCGGGCTGGTGCAGAGAACGGAGGGTAGTCCCGAGCGGGGCATCCAGACGATCTTATCGAAGACAATATCCCGCACGCGATGGACGGTGAATTCACTGATGGGGTAACGCGCTTTGAATTCCTCTTCCCAGCCTGTCGGATGGTCCGCCCCCCTGCCCAGGCCGAAGTAGTGGATGTCGAACATGTTCATCGTGAGCGTGCTCGGTGCGCCGACGCTGATCGTGCCGAGGTCTTTTCGGTCGAGGACGTGGATCGAATTGCTCGCGGTGGATTCTTTGGTGTCGCGGTCGTAATCGTGCGCTTCGGTGTAGTCATACTCACGAAGTTCGATGCCCACCTTCAGGCCCGGCTGAACCCACTCGCGCGGGATCGTGGCGGTGAAGCTCTCGTCATAGCTTTGCGGCATCAAGACCGGATCGCCTGCGTAAGGCTTGGGTAAGACCTCCGGGCCACGCAGGCGGATGGCTGTGTTTCGACCATCAAGCTCGAGTACCGCAAAGACATTCGGCGACTTCACCGGTGCGTCGGCGTAAACCTGGACCTTGACGAGCGCTTCGAGATGGCCCACGAGTTTGAAGTAGGGGCTGGTGGGTTCGAGCACGTGCTGCTGGGCAAAGAAGACGCGGCCGATGTGGGGAGCGGGTATCGCCAAAGACTCTACGCCGTCCCCGCTGGCCCCGGCCGCATGAAGTTGCGTGCCCGTCCATGCAAGAAGGCAAAGGATCAGAACCGGCGTCGCCCGTCGCACCGAGGGTGTACGGTGATTCATCGAATGATTGGTCATGTGTTGGTCCGAAGAGTTAAGCGTGTCCCGTATCAACGGATGGCCGGGCGGTTTATTTCAATAGAGGCTCGGTTCACCGTG
This sequence comes from Phycisphaera sp., assembly GCA_016125215.1. Classification (GTDB taxonomy): domain Bacteria; phylum Planctomycetota; class Phycisphaerae; order Phycisphaerales; family Phycisphaeraceae; genus RI-382. Next base: position 20,981 of record WGMF01000004.1, on the reverse strand, counting down.
AACAAGGGGTAGCCGAACATCATCACACAACCCGCCGGGCCTTGCGGAACGGAAACGTGCATGCGTACGCCTGGGGTATGAAAAACGAAGCCGACCGCAATAGTTTGGCCGGCTTCGCCACGCTGCCTTCTCCCCAACCCGGTGTGGGCCTGATCTCCCCACCGACCCCGGTTTCCCAGACTTCCCCCCGAAATCTAACAACTCAACCGTGACCCACACGCGATCGAAACGGACCACCCTCGACGGGTCAAATACATACCATGTGGTCTTCTGTTAAATTGTCTCTCCTGTTCACCCCCCGTCAAGCGGTTTGACGCAATAGTAGGGGTATTCAGCGTATGGGGCTTACCCTTCCCCCCCGGGCCTGAGAAAAACGTGGCCGTAAGTTTTGTGACATCCGCCAACTAACGCTATCCTGTCCCGACTATGAGCATCCTTATCGATAAAAACACCAAGGTCATCTGCCAGGGCATCACCGGTGCCGCCGGCGCGTTCCACACTAAAGCCTGCCTCGACTACGGCACGAAAATGGTCGGCGGCGTCACGCCTAACAAGGGCGGCACGATGGAGGCCAACGGCTTGCCGGTATTCAACACCTGTTACGAGGCCGTCGAAGCGACCGGCGCCGACGCGACGATGATCTTCGTCCCCCCGGCCTTTGCCGGTGACGCCATCCTTGAAGCGGCCGACGCGGGCATCCGCCTGATCGTCTGCATCACCGAGGGCATCCCCGTCCTCGACATGACACGCGTCAAACGCCTGCTCGACCTGCCCCCACTCAAAAACGTCCGGCTCATCGGCCCCAACTGCCCCGGGGTCATCACGCCCGGCGCGAACGGCAACGGCGCGAAGATCGGCATCATGCCCGGCTACATCCACAAGCCCGCTGAACTGGCCGAGTCGAAAAAATCCGTCGGCATCATCTCACGCTCGGGCACGCTCACCTACGAAGCCGTCTGGCAGTGCTCGAACCTGGGCATCGGACAGACCACCTGCGTGGGCATCGGCGGCGACCCGGTGCGCGGCATGAACTTCATCGACTGCCTCGTCCAGTTCAACGCCGACCCCCAGACCGACGGCATCGTCATGATCGGTGAGATCGGCGGAACCGACGAGGAAAAGGCCGCCGCGTTCATCAAGGCCCACGTGCGTAAACCCGTCGTCTGTTTCATCGCTGGCCGCACAGCCCCCCCCGGCCGACGCATGGGCCACGCCGGCGCCATCATCTCCGGCGGCGAAGGCGGCGCAGATGCGAAACTCGCAGCCCTGCGCGACGCCGGCTGCCACATCGCCGACTCACCGGCCGATATGGGCATGACGATGGCCAAGGCGCTGGGGATCTGAGGAATGGATGATGTCTGATGGATGATGTCTGATGTCAGAGAAGCCGATCCATTGATACGTGTGTCTCTGAAACTTTTATCGCTTCAATTGAACGCGGCGAAGTTTGCCAACATTTTCAAGCCCACAGCCTGTGATTTTTCAGGGTGGAACTGTGTGGCCAATACATTGTTGTGTTGAACGATAGCGCAGACGGGGCCGCCGTAATCCGTGACAGCCACAACGGTGTTGGCGTCATCGGGCTGTGCGTAATAACCGTGGACGAAATAGACGCTCGCATCGTGTTCGATCCCGCACAGCAGCGGGCAGCCGGGCTTATGGATCGTCAGTGTATTCCAACCCATGTGGGGGACCTTGAGCTTGCCGGGGCCGAATGGCGAGCCGGCGAAGCGGATGACGTGGCCTTTGAGCAGCGACAAACCTTCATTCGGCGCGTCTTCTTCCGAGTCGTCAAAGAGCAGCTGCAGACCCAGGCACACGCCGAGGAAGGGCTTGCCGGTGGCGACGAAATCCTTGATGGCTTGTTCATAGCCACGTGTGCGGAGCTGCTCCATCCCGTCGGCGAACGCACCCACCCCCGGGAGAACGAGCCTATCTACGCGCTGCACTTCGTCCGGCCCGCGCAGGATGACCGCCTCAGCCCCGACCTTCTCGAAGGCCTTCTGCACGCTGCGCAGGTTGCCCATGCCGTAGTCGATGATGCCGATCATGGGGAAACCTCACGCGCTGGCGGGCAAGCCGCCAGTGGCACCCGATGTCCATTTCATTTTATGACGTCAGGCGAAACTTACGGGGGGTCACTGGTTCAACACCACGACGATCTCGACGCGGCGGCTCTTGGCTTTGCTGTCGCGTGGGTGGTGTTCTCCGAAGCCCGCGGCGTACATCTGGCCGGCGGAGACGCCTTGTGACTTGAGGTAACGCACCACCGCCATCGCACGTTCGGAGGAAAGCGCCAAGTTGTCCTTCCAACCGCTTTTGGTGATCGGGTCGGTGTCGGTGTAACCCTCGACACGGATCGTGTTGCTTGCGTAGTCACGCTTGATGACGGAGGCGATCTGGTCGAGCGTGGCTTTGGCGGTGGACTTGAGGTCGACCTTGCCCGAAGAGAAGAGCACGTCGCCCGGGACACGCACCGTCACCGATCCATTGGACACGGAGGTCTCCACACCCGGGATCGAGTTGAACCCGGTGTTGGCACCGAAGGCTGGAGTCGTCGCGGCGCTGGTCCGGGCGGCGTCGAGTTCCCCCTGCAGGCGTGCGATCTCGCCCTGGAGCTGCGCAACCTGAGCGTCGTTAGCGTTGCCCGTGGAACGCAGCCGATCCAGCTCGGCCTGGAGTTCCTGGTTCTGCTGGTAGAGCGCGTCGCGTTCAGCCTTGAGGCGATTGGTGCAGCCCCCGAAGACCATCAGACCCGTGAGCGCCAGGACCACAAGACCGCCGCGATTGGTGAGATTCGACATGGGATGACCCTTTCGCATGACTCGATGAATTGATGAATCCCTGACCGGCCAACTCGACTCGCCCACCATCATACCGAGATCAGCGAGCGGATAAAGTCGTAGACCTGCTGCGGGACCAGGAGCATGACGAAAGATGCGATGGCCAGGTGCGGTCCGTAGGGGATCGGCCGATTGCGGACCTTAAACGCCGCGGCAATCCCGAACGACGCCAGGGCATACGCCAGACCAAAAAACGGCGCGATGAAAAAAGCAATGGTGATGTTGCGCGTACCGATCACCGCCCCGGCCGCAGCCAGGAGGTGGACGTCGCCCAGGCCCATCGCCTCTTTGCCAAAACCCAGCGTGCCGAAGATGCGTGTGAACCAGATCAGCCCCCCACCGACCAGTGCGCCCATCAATACCCCGCCCAGCACGCGCAGCCAATCGGGGTAGGGTTTGATGGGATCGGGCACGATGGCGTAGGCAATCGCACCGCACGCGATGGGCAGCGCGAGGAATAGCAGTTCCTTCACCATCTCCCGCCGGGGGTAAGGGTAGGCAAGCCATTCGTGGATGTCGGTGATGTCTTCACCCTGTTTTGATTGATGTTCTTTGCCCCCCACCTGTTTTTGAGCCTCGTGCTCGGCCATCGCTTTCTGGATCAACTCGTCCGCATCGGCGAAGCTCCGTGGGAGGATGTTCAACATCATCAGGACATTGGAAAAGACCAGCCCGATCACGCAACCGAGCACCGCATGTAACAACCCTGTGTCCTCAACAACCGGTGAGACCCTGGCCAACCCCGGCAACCAGATCGCACCGATCGGCAGTGCCACGACCGCAAGCAACAGCGCCGTCCACGGGATGCCCAGCGGGATGATGAAATGCCGTGCATCGATCACCGTCGCCGCGAACAGGCACGACACCAGCGTCAGGCTCACGATGAGCATCGGCCAGGTCTCGTACAAACCCCCGACCACAAAATCCCGTTGGAGCGAAGTGCGGTAGAAGACCCACATCACCAACGCAAACAGACACGCCGTGCCGATCTCCACAGCGGGGTATTGAAAACTGATCCGGACCTTGCACCGGCGACACCGCCCCAGGAGCCAGCACCACGAGAGGATCGGGATATTCTCCCACCAGCGGATGCGGTGGTTGCAGCGAGGGCAGTGTGAATTGCTCCGCCAGATGCTCCGGTCAATGGGCATGCGGAGGATCACGACATTGAGAAACGACCCGATGCACGCGCCGTAGATGGTGATGAGGATAAACCAAGGCCAGAACACGCTGAGCACCAGCCGCAGCCCCGTGAGCGTATTGCCCGGGTTGGCGGGTGTTTTCGGTGCCGCCTTTTTCGCCGCGACCAGCACGGGCCATGCGTCGTGAGCCAGCGAGGCAAGATGATGGGTGAGCGTGTCGTGGATGGTCTTGAGCCTGTATGAGTGAGGTGATTAGCCGCGAATGAACGCAAATGAACGCGAATAATAATCGAATTGAAACACCAAGATCGCCAAGTCAAGGCGGGAGTTATCGTAGAGGGTTGTCACACTTATGTACGACATGCAGGTCGACAGGTCATTGACTAAACGTATTGTTATCAGCGATCTCTCACTGACAAAGTGGTTGTGACGCACTTCACGATTCAATCGAATATTCATGCCCATCCATTTGCGTTCATTCGCGTTTATTCGCGGCTAATCCTCTTCCCCCTGCTCATCGGCGATATCCGCCGCTTGGCCTGATGACCCGGCCGCAAGCTCCTTGATCTTTTTCTCCGCGCGGTCGAGCACGCCCCGGCAGTGGGCGACGAGCTTCATGCCCTTCTCATAAAAGCCCAGAGCCTCTTCGAGTTCGATCTCGCCGGACTCGACCTTGTCGATGATCGTCTCAAGCTCTTCGAGGGATTGTTCAAAGGTGGGTTCTTTTTTGGCAGCCATGTCGGGTCCGGGAGGTGGGTGTCTGGATACGATCAGATCATCCTACAATAGTTAACCGCCATCCATCCCAGCCTGGACTTCGAGGTCTTCGACCGCGTCGAAAGCCCTGCGCTGCCGCTCGACCATCGCGGCGTAGGCACCCTCCCGGGCCATGAGTTCGTCGTGCCGACCAACTTCGAGGATCACGCCCTTGTCCATCACGACGATCATGTCCGCGTGTGTCACGGTGCTCAGTCGGTGGGCAATGACGAACGTCGTGCGGTCACGGTAAAGTTCAGCCAGGGCCTGTTGGATGAGGTATTCGCTGTGGCTGTCGAGGTTGCTGGTGGCCTCGTCGAGGATGAGCACCTTCGGGTCGGCGAGGATGGCACGGGCGATGGAGATACGCTGGCGTTGACCGCCGGAGAGTTTCAGGCCACGCTCGCCGATGACGGTGTCGTAGCCGTGGGGCATCTCGGTGATGAACACGTCGGCGTTGGCACGGCGGGCGGCCTCGACGACCTCGTCGTCCGTCGCGTGCGGCCGACCGTAGGCGATGTTGTCCCGCACCGAGCCGTCGAATAGAAAAACCTCCTGCTCGACGACGGCCAGCAGTGAACGGTAGCTCTCGAGCTTGAATCGGCGGATGTCGATGCCGTTGAGCGTGATGGCCCCGGAAGTTGGGTCTTGGAATCGCGCCACGAGGTCGGTGAGTGTCGTTTTGCCCGCGCCGCTTGGGCCGACGAGCGCAACCACCGACCCCCCGGGCACCTTGAGCGAAAAGTCCCTGATGACCGGCGTATCTTTGCGGTACTCGAACCAGACATTGTTGAAGGCGTATTCGCGCACCTCGCTTGGGGCGTCGAGCGCGTCGGGTGCGTCGGGCTTGTCGGGCAGACGGTCGAGCACTTCAAAGACCCGGTCCATCCCTGCCAGGGCACGCTGCATCTGGGAGATGGAAAAGACGATCCTGAAGATCGGCCACATGAGCAGCGCGACGTAGGCCTGGAACGCGGTGATCTGCCCGATGGTCGCCCGGTCGTGAAGATAGAGCACGCCACCGAGCCAGACGATCATGAGCACGATGGCCGGGATCATCAGTTCCCACACCACGTCGACGATCATCTCGATCACGCGCGCGTACATGTCCTTGCGGATGACGGTGTGGTGGCCCACGGCGTAGTCGCGCTGCTCGCGTTTTTCCCTGCGGAACGAGCGGACGACACGGATGCCGCCGAATGTCTCGGCCACGCGGGCATCGACCCGGCCGCGGTCGTCACGCGCAGCGTGGTAGATCGGCTTGACCCGCCCGATGTAAGCGACGCTGACCCAGATGGCCGCGGGCAGGATCGCCATCGCCGCGAGCGCGAGTTGCCAGTTCCACACCAGTAACACGACAAGCGCAAAGACGACCTTGATCGCCGCGACGACGGGTGAGATCAGCGCCATCTGCATCAGACCCGAGACCTGATCCACGTCGCCCGAGAGGCGCGAGACGATCCCGCCGACCTTGTATCGGTAGAGGTCGTCCAGCGGCAGGCGGATCATGCGTTCGTGCAGGTGTCGGCGGAGTCGGAAGACGACCTTGTTGTTGAGCACCGCGAGCTTGTAGGTGCGCCAGGTCTCGATGACGCGCGCGGTCAACAGGATGCCGACGAGCAACATGCCCGCGAGGTTGAGGCGGTCGAACTTGCCGTCGAGGTCGAGGTTTTTGTTGAGCAGGACCTTGTCGATGATGAGTCCACCGGCGGCGGGGCTGGCCATCTCGAGGATCGCGGCAAAAGCTGCCAGGAGGAAAAGCCCCGTGATCTGCCAGCGGTAGGGCCAGAGCCACTGACGGTAGCGTGCCCAGATGGAGGCGGTGCGTTCGCGGTCGGGCTTGGACTTGGGATCGTCCGGGTCGGGGCGTCCCGGGGTGTCGCCGAAGGCAAGTCGATTCTTGTTCTCGCCCAGCTTCTTGCGGAAGATACCGAAGCGCAGGCGGGACGAGCGGGCGTCGTGTTCGGGGTCGTGCTGGATCGGGCCGTCAATGCCCGAAGAGTCCGCCTCCCCCTTGGCGCGGATCATCCGCCTTGCCGGTCCCCGTCGGCCTGTGCTTCCCATGTGTCCTCTGGGCATCCACGGTGCTCCGTACCTGCCCGTCCGCAAAGACGGTGTCGATCTTCTGGCCCCCTTCCAGCGACAGGGCGCTGCGAATGACTTTCCCGTCGGGGCCTAACGTGTAAGTGTAGCCGCGTTTGAGGACGTTGCGCGGGGAGACGGCTTCGAGTCTCAGGCTTAGTGAAAGAAGCTTCTCACGGCGGGCGGCGGCCAGACGTGGCAGAACCAGTCGGAGCGTGTGCTCGCACCGTTCGATTTTTTCACGAAGAGGCGCCAGAGCCTTTTCGGGCGAACGCAGGGCCGGGTGTCTCGCCGCGGCGTCGAGGCGTTGTCTGCTGTGCTGGAGTTGTTTACGTAAAAGCAAGGCAAGTCGCTGGGTGAGTTGACCAAGCTGCTGGCGGTAGGCGTCGGCGTCCGGGACGAGCGTCATGGCGGCCTGCGTCGGCGTGGCGCAGCGCAGGTCGGCCACAAGCTCCGCCACGGTCGTATCGGTCTCGTGCCCGATCGCGGCGACGATGGGCAACGTACATTCAAAAACCGCGTCGGCCACCTCTCGTTCGTTGAAGGCCCAGAGGTCTTCAATCGATCCGCCACCCCGCGTCAGGATGATCGCATCGAGGCCGATTTTCTTACCGTGTTGCGAAAGCCACTGCAGGGCACACGCGATCCGGGGCGCAGCGGTCTCGCCCTGCACGGGCACGTGGAATAGATAAAGCTCACAGCCCGGCCAGCGCTTGTGCGTGGTGTTGATGACATCCTGCAGCGCCGCCGCACCGCGCGAGGTGACGACCGCGATGCGCTGGGCAAACACGGGCAACGGTTTTTTACGTGTCCCCTCGAAGTACCCGAGCTTTCGCAGCTCTTCGCACAACGCCCGGAATCGCAGTTCGAGTTCACCGATGCCGACCGGCTCAATCTTATCCACGTAGAGTTGCAGCGAACCTTGTCCCTCGAAGTAATCGACCCGGCCGGTGAGGATGACCTCAAGGCCGTCTTTGACTTCAAACGTGACCTTGCGTGCGCTGGACGCAAAACAGACGCACCGCATACTGGCCTGTTCGTCTTTGAGGTTGAAAAACCAGTGTCCCCCGGAGGAGCGGTTGGAGAATCCGGTGACCTGTCCGATGACGCGGACGCGCTGAGGGAAGGCGTCGGCCAGCGCCGCCTTGATGGAGGTCGCCAACTGCGTGACCGTCAGGGCCGGCGACGCGGTGGGGTGACTCTTGCGGGGCTTTTTCCCGCGTGGCAATGGGGGATCGAAATTGAACGGGAGCATGGACAAGGTCGCACCAATGTCCGCTGTTGGGCGTCCGGTGTAAAGCCGACCTTTCGACAGGGGACGGGAAAAGGCGGCTGACCGGTCGGGCGTGGCGTGACCGGGACGTTACCCGACCGTCACAATCACACCTTAAGCCAGCGGGTTATTCAATGAAAACTACCGGGGGTGATTGGTGATCGCGCACGGGCCGATAAGCGTGTGTGGGGCGGATGGTGGCAAGGTTCGTGGCACGTTGTCGATGCCAATGTGTGTGCTTTTTTATTCCGTGTCCAGGTCAAGGGGTTCGACCATGACACAGCCCGTAATGGGTCGGAACGTTAAACGAGTGCTCACGCTGACCGTGCTATTGATGAGCGGGTTTGCGGTCGGTTGTGCGACGGGTCGGCCCAAAGTCGCGGCCTTGGCGCCAAGCTTTTCATTCGTGCGAGAAAACGAAAAGCAGCCCGACACCGCGGTGACAAAAGTGGCCAGTGAGTCGATGGCTGTTGTCGACGTGGAATCGGTGCGCTAGATCGATCAACCGTCATCGAGTTTCTTTTCGATCTCATCGATACGCCGACGCAGGCTGCGCAGCTCTGTGAGCATCTCGGGCATCTTGGCCTGGGCGATGAAGGTGCGTCGGGCCTGCCGCATGGGGATGGCCGGTGCCCCGCCGTATTGCTCGCCTCCTGCCAGGTCGTGCGTCACGCCCGATTGCGCAGCGACCTGTGCGCCGTCTCCGATGTGCAGGTGCCCCGCTACGCCGACCTGCCCACCGAGCGTCACGTAATCCCCCGTGGTGGTAGACCCGGCGATGCCGACGTGGGCCACGAGCAGGTTGTGTTTCCCGATGCCCGCGCCGTGGCCGACGGTGACGAGGTTGTCGATCTTGGTCCCTTTGCCGACGCGCGTGACGCCCAGGGCCGCCCTGTCGACCGCGGCGTTGGCGCCGATCTCGACGTCGTCCTCGATCTCGACAATGCCAGCCTGGGGGATCTTGTGGTGGCGCGCCTCCTCACCGGGTTTGGCGTGGGTGGCGTAACCGTAGCCGTCCGCGCCGATGACACAGCCGGCGTGGAGGACGACGCGGTCGCCAAGTTTGCAGTTGTCGTAGATGGTCACGCCGGGGTAGAGCACGCAGTCGTCGCCGAGGGTCACGCCTTTGCCGACGTAGCAGTTGGGGTAGATGATGCAGCGTCTGCCGATGGTCGCACGCGGGGCGATGTAGGCAAACGGTCGGATGGTGCAGAGCTCGTGGACCACCGCGGTGTCGTCGATGTAGGCCAGTCGACTGACGCCCGGCGCGGGTTGTTCACGCCAACCGTGCAGCGCCACGACCGCTTCACGGAATGCAAAATAGGGGTCGTCCGCGATGAGCAGGCTGACCGTCTCGTCGGCTTTGAGTTCGGCTGCGTCCTTGGGCGACACGATGATCGCGGAAGCGCCCGAACCGGCGATTCGCCGAACATATTTGCGATTGGCGACAAACGCCACCTGGCCCGGCTGGGCGCTGTCAAGCGTGGCGCAGCTTTCGATGTCCAGCGAGCTATCGCCACGGAGCCTGGCACCGATGCGTTGTGCGAGTTCGGAGAGTTTCATGGCTGCTCCGGTGTGGAATTGTAGACCGTCACTCAAAGCTCAACGTACTGCATGTCGGTTTCCTGGGCCTGACGCTTGGTAGCGGGCAACGTGACACCGGCAAACATCTGCCCCATCTCGGCACGGACCTTGGATGCATCGAAGATCGAACGGGGTTGCACACCCAGCGCCGCGAGCAGGTCCAGCGCGATCTGCCCCTCGCTCTTGGCCAGTTCGATCACGGGGACCGCTTGGGCAAAAGCCTGGATGACGCCGGTGGCATTCTCAAAGCAGCCCGACTTCTCCATCCACGTGGCCCCCGGCAGCACAATGTCGGCCTTGGGCGATGCGTCGCTGGGCAGCGTGTCGATGAGCAACGTGAACTTGCCCTTGAGCGCCCCGACCAGCTCTTTCGTGGCCCACTGGGAGGGGTAGTTGCCGGTGAGGATCATCGCGCCGATCGGCGAGGCTTTGTCGGTGAGCTTCTTGATGGCGTCTTCGTAAGCCAGCACGCCCTCGCCGGCCACGAGTTCGAGGGCACGCCGAACGCCCCGGCTGTTCGGGCATTTTTCCGCGTAGACCTTGTAACCCCCGGGGAAGGTTTTATCTTCACCGTTGCGAGGGATCGGCCCGACCGCGAGTGTGGCTTTGTCATCGATGGCACGAGCCACCTTGCCCAGCAGGTAAGCCTCTTCACACGAGAGCATCGGGCTGACCACGAGCAAGAGCGAGCCATCGCCTTTTTCTTTCACTGCTTTACGCAGGCCCTGTCTGGCGTCGTCGTAAGCCGCGTTCCAGTCGCACTCGACCGGCGAGCTGTATTGCTGCTTCATCGGCGAGCGCAGGCGGTCTTCGCTGTGGAAGAACTTCCAGCCGTAGCGGATTTCGTCGCTCGTCCACCACTTGTTGACCTCGGCGTTGTACCGGGGCTTGACGCGGTAGACCTTGCCCTCGTTGTGGTGGATTTCGATGTTGTCGCCCGAGGCGGTCAGACCGTCGATCGAGGGTGTCTGCTTGAGGAACCAGACGCGCTGGGTGAAGAGAAAGTCCTTGTCGAGCAGCGCGCCCACCGGGCAGATGTCCACGACGTTGCCGGACAGTTCGTTGTCCAGCGCCACACCGGGGAACACGTCGATCTGTTCCTTCGAGCCTCTTCCGAAGACGGCCAGTTCGTTCGTACCCGTGACCTCGCGTGTGAAGCGCACGCAGCGTGAGCACATGATGCAGCGGTCGGAGTAGAGCAGCACGTTGGGGCCGACGTCTTTCTTGGGCTGCTTGATCTTGTCTTCCTGGAAGCGCGACTCGCCCCGGCCGTATTGGTACGAGTAATCCTGCAGGTAACACTCGCCCGCCTGGTCGCACACCGGGCAGTCGACGGGGTGGTTGATGAGCAAATACTCCATCACCGCCTTCTGGTTGGCAACAGACTTGGGGCTGTTCGTGTGGACGACCATGCCATCGGCCGCGGGCGTCTGGCAGGTGGGCATCAATTTCGGGATGAGTTCGGGCTTGTTGTTGTTGCGGGGGTTGGGGGCCTCGACCTCAGCCAGGCAGATTCGGCAGGAGGCCACGATGGACAGCCCGGGGTGGTAGCAATAGTGCGGGATGGCCACGCCGTTTTCCTGCGCGACCTGCAGGATCATCTTCTTGCCTTCAAACTCGCAGGGCTTGCCGTCTATGGTGATCGTGGGCATGGCGGTGACTCGTTTCGGAAAAACACATCATATCGGGGGAGGGGATAAACCGCCAAGACGCCAAGGTCGCCAAGGATGGAGCATGGGAAAGAAGAGTTGTCCGCAGATGACGCAGTTGGGGAGCAGGCGAAACATCTAAGAAAGTTCGGCACCCCTGATCGGCCTGATGATTTTTGAATACCAGTCCTTGCGAGATGGATCGGAATTGCTCTCTTATCGACATCCTCGCATGAGAATAGGCCCGACTGAAGCCCGATAGCGATTCGCACTCTTCTTATCTGCGTCATCTGCGGACCGTTTTCTCTCTGCTCGATCTCGGCGACCTTGGCGTCTTGGCGGTTGGCTTTCACACGAGGTGCTTCACAACGGCCGCGATCACCCTGTCGTGGATCGGGCCACACGTGGCAACGACGCCCTTGTTGTTGACCAGCTTGGAGCCGAGGGAGAAGTCCAGCGGTCTGCCTGTGGCGTCGGTGACTTTACCGTCGGCCTCTTCGATGACAATGGTGCCCGCGGCGTGGTCCCAGATGTTTTCACGGTAGTCGGGGAGCTTGGGCGTGGGGAGGCGCAGGTAGATTTCCGCCTGGCCCTGTGCGAGCACCGCGTACTTGGCCTGGCTGTCGAGGCGCACCGCGTCGCGTGTGATGCCCAGGTCTTTGGCAATGAGCACGCTGGCGTCCTGGTCGGAGTGGCCCGATTCAACGGACTCGCAGAAGCGTGCCGCGGAGGTTTCCGTGATGGCGTTGACGTGGATCGGCTGGGCTTGATCGAGGCCAGCCCCGTTCCATAACGGGAGTTTCCACGCACCCCGGCCCCGCTCGGCAATCAGCAGCACGCCGCCGTCGAGTTGCGGGCAGCCGAGCAAGCCGAGCGTGATCTTGCCGTTCTCAAGCAGCGCCAGCGCGATCGCGTACTGTTCTTTTCGTAAGAAGCCCTTTGTGCCGTCGATGGGGTCGAGTGTCCAGAAGCGCGACGAGCCTTTGGCCTCGTGCCCGCCGAGGTCGATCCAGTCGAGCACTTCGGTTTCACTGACCTTGTCGCCCAGCGCGCCGCGTACCTGCTCGACCACCGCGCCGCGCAGCATCGCCTTATCGCCCTTTCGCAGTTCAGCCGACCCCTCCTCGCCGACGACGGGGTTGTCCCCGACCGGCAACTGCTGCGACAACAATCGGCAAACCACCGCCTGTGACGCGAAGTCCGCCACGGTGACCGGGCTCTTGTCTTTCTTTGCCAGCGTCTCGGGCTGGATCATCCGCGCCTGCACCGCCCGGCAGACCGTCGCCGCCTTCCGCACCGCGCCGATCCCCGCGAGCATCTCCGTCTGTCGTGTGGGTTGCATCATGCGGGGGATGATACAGGGAATTGGCCGCGAATGAACGCGAATAACGTGAATGAAACATGCCTTGCCCTTGCTTCATTCGCGTTTATTCGCGTTCATCCGCGGCTAATACCCGCCCGGCGTTCCGCGGGTGGCAAGGTTGTTGAATCTCGTCGTCCCACCGTTGAACTGGAGGTTGACCGTGCCGACGGGGCCGTTGCGTTGCTTGGTGATGATGAGTTCAGCCGTGCCGACCTTGTCGGGGTTGGCGTCCTTCCATTCCTGGTCGTGGTAGTACTCCTCGCGGTGGAGCATGAGAACCACGTCGGCGTCCTGTTCGATGGAGCCTGATTCGCGCAGGTCGCTCATGCGTGGCTTGTGGCCCTCGCGTCCCTCGGGTGATCGGTTGAGCTGGCTCAGGCACACGACAGGCACACCCAACTCGCGTGCCAGTTCTTTAATGCCTCTCGATATAGTCGACACTTCCTGCTGCCGATTTTCACTTCCGGGGGCGCTCATGAGCTGGAGATAGTCTACGAAGATGGCCTGGATGGAGTGGCGGTTGTAAAGGCGGCGGGCCTTGGCACGCAGGGCCAGAAGAGACAGGCCGGGCGTGTCGTCGATGTACATCGGCGCGTCGGTCAACTCGGCCATGGCCATCTGGAGACGCTGGTAGTCGTCGCCCTGGAGCATGTTGCGACGCATCCTGTGCGAGTCGACGCCTGAGCGGGAGCACAGCAGACGTTGGGCCAGTTGTTGCTTGCTCATTTCGAGGCTGAAGACCGCGACACTCGTGTGGTTCACCGCCGCCATGTGTTCAGCAATATTGAGCGCCAGGGCCGTCTTACCCATCGAAGGCCGCGCCGCGACAATAATCATCTCGCCCTTCTGCAGCCCGCTTGTCATCTCGTCAAGCTCGAAGAAGCCGGTCTCGACACCGGTCAGCGCGTGGCCCTCAGCGGCTTCGAGTTTTTCGTAGGTCTCCTGCAGCAGCACGTGGAGCTTCTGCGCATCGTCGCTGGTGCGGTCTTCCGCGAGGTCGAAGATGGAGCGTTCCGCCACGTCGAGTTGCGTCTCGACCGGCTCGGGGCTGGTGTGGGCGTCGAAGAGGATCTTCCCCGCCGCGTCGATGAGCCTGCGGAGTATCGCCTTGTCCGCCACGATCTTGGCATAGTGCGGCGCGCTCGTGGCCGACGGCACAGCCTCAGCCAGTTCGATCAGGTACTCGACCCCCCCCACCGCTTCGAGTTGGCCCACGTCCGCCAGGCGCTGGCGCAATTGCACCATGTCCAGCAATTCGTTCTTGTCGTACAAGTCCACAAGCACCTGGTAGATCGCGGCGTGGCGTGTGTTGTAGAAATCTCCCTGCCCGGTGACGATCTGCACCACATCACCGATCACACGCGGGTCGAGGATCATTGAACCGAGCAGGCTCATCTCCGCCTCGATCGCGTGCGGCGGGAGCTTGTCAAAGAGCTTGGCCACCGACTCCCGGCTGGAAGCGGGTCCACCGGGATTGCGTGAGTCGAATGGGAAAGACGCGCTGGACATCGTGACGATCTTACCGTCATGCGGCGTTGGATGAGTGTTCAAGATTTTTGACGGAATACAAAGTGGGAAAACTGTCGAGAACTCGATCCGTACCGCCACGCATGCTTGGGCGTCACACCTGACATCCAGCTTAGGACTAGGGAATGGTTATCGCGGATCATCCGACGGATGTCGCAATCCCGTTACGGATTCAAGCTAGACTGATTTGTTCAACGTGCCTTCAAGTGTAAGGATGATTTTATGCGTGCGATTGAAAAGTCCCGTCCGGAACGTGGCCTGTGGATGACCGACGTGCCCATGCCCAAGGTCGGCGACCACGACGTGCTCATCCAGGTCCACAAGACCGGCATCTGCGGGACCGACCTGCACATCTACCAATGGGACGACTGGGCCAAGGCGACCATCCCCGTGCCGATGGTCGTCGGTCACGAGTTCGTGGGGCAGATCGTGGAAGTCGGCTCGCGTGTGGTGGACTTCAAAGTCGGCATGCGCGTCTCGGGCGAGGGGCACGTCGTGTGCGGGCGCTGCCGAAACTGCATGGCGGGCAGGCGACACCTGTGCAAATCCTCCAAGGGCATCGGCGTCAACCGTCCGGGGGCCTTTGCCGAGTATGTTTCGATCCCCTCTGCCAACGTGTGGGAGCACGCCAGACAGGTGCCCGACGAGGTCGCTTCTATCTTCGACCCGCTTGGGAACGCTGTGCATACCGCGCTGCAGTTCGACCTGCTCGGTGAGGACGTGCTCATCACGGGGGCCGGCCCTATCGGGTGCATGGCCGCAGCCGTGGCACGGCACGCCGGTGCCAGGCACATCGTGGTCACCGATGTCAACCCCTATCGCCTGCAACTGGCTAAGACGCTCGGCGCGACGCGCTCCGTCGATGTCCGAAACGAAAAGCTCCCCGACGTGCAACACGAACTGGGCATGCACGAGGGCTTCGACGTGGGCCTGGAGATGTCAGGCAATGCCAAGGCCTTTGCCGACATGGTGGACAACATGTGCCACGGCGGAAAGATCAGCCTCCTGGGCATCCCCCATAGCGAGATCAAGATCGACTGGAACAAGGTCATCTTCAACATGCTCACCATCCGCGGGGTCTACGGGCGGGAGATGTACGAGACGTGGTACAAGATGACCGTCTTCGTGCAGGCGGGCATGGATGTCGGGCCGGTCATCACACACCGACTCAAGGCCGACGAATTCGAGAATGGCATCGAAGCGATGATCGCCGGCGAGTGCGGCAAGGTCGTTCTCGATTGGCGGGAGTAGTAGCGTCCCAGTGCGAGCCGATTTCACCACAGCCGATTTCACCACAGAGGACACAGAGGGCACAGAGATGAGAGAAGAGATGAACGCAGATTACGCAGATTTTACAGATTCATACATACAACCCGGTCACCGCGTGGATTGAATGGCTCGAATCTTCGTCATCTGCGTAATCTGCGGATCACTCCTCTGCCCCGCTTTTCTCTGTGTTCTCTGTGTCCTCTGCGGTGAGTACTCGTATTGATCGTCAGAAGTCGAACGTGTAAGGAATGTGGGCACCCATGACAACGACACTCGACACCTACCGCCAACAACTCGAAGAGATCGAATCCGCCGGTCGATACAAACACGAGCGCATTATTACCACCCCGCAACGCGCCTCGATCGACACGACCCAACGCACGGGCGTGCTCAACTTCTGCGCCAACAACTACCTCGGCCTCGCGTCGCACCCCGGCGTGATCGCCGCGGCGCACGAGGCGCTGGACCGTTGGGGCTTCGGCCTGTCGTCCGTGCGTTTCATCTGCGGCACGCAACAACTCCACAAGGACCTCGAAAACGCCCTCACCGAATTCCTGGGCACCGAAGACACCATCCTCTACAGCTCCTGTTTCGACGCCAACGGCGGGCTTTTCGAGACGCTGCTCGGACCCGACGACGCGGTCATCTCCGACGAACTCAACCACGCCTCCATCATCGACGGCGTGCGCCTGTGCAAAGCCAAGCGTTACCGCTACCGCAACAGCGATATGCAGAACCTCGAAGACCAACTCAAACAAGCCGGGTCCGATGGCGTAAAGAACAAACTCATCACGACCGACGGCGTCTTCTCCATGGACGGCTACGTCGCCAAACTCGACGAGATTTGTATGTTGGCTGAGAAACACGGGGCGATGGTCCACTTCGACGACTGCCACGCCACCGGGTTCGTCGGCCAAAACGGGCGCGGCACACACGAACACCGAGGTGTCGTGGGACGCATCACGCTCACCACCGGCACGCTGGGCAAAGCGCTGGGCGGCGCGTCGGGCGGGTACACCTCGGGCAAACGCGAACTCATCGACCTGCTCCGCCAACGGTCACGGCCCTATCTTTTTTCCAACACGCTGGCGCCCGCCATTGCCGCCGGCTCGCTCAAAGCCCTCGAACTCGTGCGGGGTGAAACGGGCAATCAACTGCGAAACAAACTGCATGACAACACCGCCTATTTCCGCAAGGCGATGACCGAAGCGGGCTTCGACGTGCTGGCCGGTGAACACCCGATCACGCCGGTGATGGTTTATGACGACCACAAGGCCGCCGCGATGGCCGAGGGGCTTCTTGAACACGGCGTGTACGCCATTGCGTTCAGCTACCCCGTCGTCCCACAAGGCAAAGCCCGCATCCGTATCCAGGTCAGTGCCGCGCACGAACGCGCCGACCTCGACAAAGCGGTCGAGGCATTCAAACATTGCCGAGCGTGAGGGACGTATTAATCCTGCGGTTCGGGGAGTTTCTCAACAAATTCCGCAAGCTCGGTGAGAGTTGCGCTGCGTGCGTTGCGGACGTAATACCCGCTCGACGCCACGCCGCTGCACAGGCAGCCCTCCACAGTCAGGTCCGCAAGCATCCCGACGCAGAAGCCCGCGTTGAAATTGTCCCCCGCGCCGGTCGAGAGTTTGGGCTTGCTCACGAACGGGCCTTTGAACGAGGCCGAGGTGACGACACCGTTGTTCTTGATAACCGCCGCAGCTCCCTTGCGAGGGTGGATGACGACGCCTTTGAGCCCGAGTACCGCACGCATCGCCCCGGCGGTTTCCTCGATCGCGGGCTCGGGGTCTTCGGGGAGCTTGATGCCCATCACGTTGGCTACCTGGCTCGATTCATTGAGGTTTAACCCGAGCACGGTGTCTGCCACGTCGTTGAATTTGGTACACAGCCCAAGCACCCGCGCGAGGTCTTCCCGTGTGCGTTTGGCGGGGTCCGCCAGGTCGATGAAGACGAGCTTGCGGTCGACGTGGTTCGTCGGCAGGATTTCGTTGATGAGGCACTCCCAGATCGACTCGCTGCCGGTGAGCATGGTCCAGTTGTTGATGCCGATGAGCGCACAATCGCGGACGATCTGTGCGTAGCGATCGCGGCCGATGATCTTGTCCAGCGTTTCCTGTTTGACGCTGTGCAGTGATGCGTGCTTGCCAAGCATGAGCTTGCCGTCGTCGAACTCAAGCGCGTCGGTCTGGGCGACGTCACACACGGAGAAGACGGTGGCGGTCCTGGAGAACTCCTCGAACACCGGGTGGATCGCCGGTTCACCGAGCGAGCCGACGTAGGTCACGCCCAGTCCCACCGAGGCCAGAGCGTTGGCCATGATCGGGCCGTTGCCACCGAGCTTCTGGAGCGTGGTGACCAGCTCGAAGTTGGAACTCTGCCCCGCCGCGGCCAGGACCTTTTTGCCGAACGCTTCGATGGTCTCGACGGCGTCGTAGCGCTCAGCGTCCTGTCGCCGATCCACGACGTGGATGATCGAATCGACAAACCCGTCGAAACCAACGAGCACGCGGGTCTGCGCAGCCTTGCCGGCAAAGTCTCGCAGACCCTGGGCGGACGCTGTAACAATCTGGTCACGGGTGGGCATGGCTCAATCCTGTGTGGGGAAAGTTTGACAGGATAACAGGATTGGGCGGATCGACGGGATCAACTTGGGGCTGGAGAATAACCGCAAATGACGCGGATGACGTGGATTCAAACCAGCACAGAGCCGGATTCACCACAGAGAACACAGAGGGCACAGAAAAGAAATCTATTGATGTTTGACTTTGATGTTCTCAGACCATTGGCCGCCGGTTGCATGCGAACGGGCTTAATGCAACAAGCCTCCTGATTCTTGACTTTCTCTGTGTCCTCTGTGGCCTCTGTGATGAATGTTTTTGTTCTCAATCTGCTAGATCTATGTAATCTGCGGATGGTTTCCATCCCATCCTTCGATAGTGATTTCCCGTCAACCCTTTGCCCCGGCACGTTTCTGGAGAAACTGCTTGGCGGGCATGGGGAAGAGCAGCAGCAGCAGCAGGTCGGTCTTGGAGCGGATCAGGTCGGTGTTGTCGCGGTAGACTTTTTCGAGGTCGACATCCTCGATCAGGTCGGCGGGCCTGCAGGTGATCGGGGCTTGGCCGCGTGAGATTTTGTTCAACACTTCTGCTTCCGGGGCCCCCGGAAGTTTCCCGTACTTACCCATGAGCAGGTCGCGGAAGGGTTCACTCACAAAAGCGTAAGGCTCGCCCTGGATGACGTTGAACGCCGCCTGCGTGCCGACGATCTGTGAGGTCGGTGTAACCAGCGGGACATAGCCCGCGGCCTTGCGCACGCGCGGCACCTCGTCAAGAATCCTGGGCATCTGGTCGAGCTTGCCCTGTTCCTTGAGTTGGTTGTGCAGGTTGGAGATCATCCCGCCGGGCACCTGGGCTTCGAGTTGCTTGCGGTCGATCTCGGGGTAGCCCTGGGGGACGAGGATTTCGTCTTCGATGATGGCAATCGCGCGGTCGAGGCTCTCGCGCGTGCGCTGCTTGATGAGCTTGATCGCCTGCTGGACTTTCTCACGTACTTGGGTCGATGGCTGCGCGGGCCAGGGCTGGCCCATGTGGGTCGCGTCTTTATCGACCTTGGCCAGTTCGTTTCGCGCCTTGCGAAGTTCCGCATCGATCTTCGGGGCCAGGTCCATCTTCACGTTGAGCGTGATACCCAGTTCGTCCGCAAAATACTTGATGAGTTCAGCCGGCGGCTGCGCGGTCGAACCCGCCATCGGTCCGTAACAGGTGTCGAGGTGGTCCACACCGAGGATCATGCCCACGACGTAGCTCGTGACGGCCAGGCCGTTCGTGCAGTGGGAGTGGAGTGTGATCTCCACGCCGGGGAAGTTTTTCCGCAGGGCTTCGATGAGTTCGTAGGCCTCAAACGGGTGGAGCAGGCCGGCCATGTCTTTGATGGCCAGCGAGTCTGCGCCCCAGTCGAGCGCGGCACGGGCAAAGCGGAGGAAGTGATCGGTGTCGTGGACGGGGCTGGTCGTGTAGGAGAGCGCCGCCTCGGCGTGACCGTTGAAGGTCTTGGTCGCCATGATGGCGGTGATGAGGTTGCGTGGATCGTTGAGGGCGTCAAAGACACGCATGCGCGTCGAGCCGCTGCGCACCGCGGCCTTGAGGAACTCGACGACGACGTTGTCGGGATAGGGCGTGTAGCCGAAGAGGTTTTGCCCACGGCAGAGCGAACGGATGACCACGCCCCCTTTCGCAGGATCGCCAAGGACCCCCTTGAACTTCGAGAGGCGTTCAAAAGGATCGTCGCCCGTGAAGCGCAGCGCCGAGTCGAGCGTGGCCCCGCCCCACAGTTCGAGGATCGAGTACCCGCTGTCGCGCAGCATCGGCAGCACCCTCAGGCATTGCTCCGTGCTCATGCGTGTGGCCAGCAGGGACTGGTGCCCGTCGCGCAGAGAACAGTCGATCAGGTTGATTTTCCCGTTGTTCAGCATGGTCAGCTCCGAGTCGCCCGTCCCGTCAAATGATGCGATACACTCTCAATGTAATGAACGAAACGCGCCAGGCAAATCCCTTGCATGAGAAATCCACAGCGCCGTCGACAGGTCGGCAACACGCGCTGCGCAAACCGGGTGTCTGGGCGCTGGTCGCGGTGGTGCTCATCGTTTCGTTTCTCTTCGATCACGAGGTCTACCACCTCCACCCCAAACGGGACCGCCCGAACGAAGACCTTTACAACATGACGCGTCTATTCGGCTACTTACCGGTGTGGTGGCTGGTGAGTCTGGCGTTGGCGTGCGTCGATTGGCCCCGCCGAGCGGTCGAGCCGATCAAGCTTGTCCTGCGCCGCGGTGTGGCGCTGGCGACATGCACCACGTCGGCGGCCTTATTGGCTGAGGTCGTCAAGATGCTCGTGCGTCGTGTGCGACCGGACCTGGCCCCGCCGGATGCCTATGCGTTTCGGGCTTATGCGGATCATTTTTTCCATACCGGTGGCCTCGGGTTGCCTTCGAGCCACACGATCGTCGCCTTCGCCGCGGCGTTCGCGCTGGGCAGGTTGTTCCCCCGTACATGGTGGATGTGGTACCTGTGGGCCGGGGCCTGTGCATGGTCTCGCATCATCGTCGGGGCACACTACCTCAGTGACGTGGCCGTCGCGGCTGTTTTGGCGTGGCTTCTGGTATCGGCCCTCTGGCCTGTCATGCACAAGCCCATCGGAAAGATACACGCCGGGACCGCAGAGAGCGCGGGGTAAGACCGTTTCACGCCAAGACCGCCAAGTCGCTAAGAGAAAAAAGATTTGAGCATACAAGTCAGACCCATTCCGGTGCGGATTAAACTCATTTTATAATTATCAATCATCACACATCACTACTGTCCCAACATTACTCGAACAGCGACAACTGGTTAGCGAATGGGTCGGTCTTGGTATTTTCGTTTTGTCTCGAAAACGCCTGTAAAAGCGGGGTTTTTTCGAAAAGCGAGACGCTTAAAACCTGGAGGATTG